>CBFGQI010000039.1:0-38302 GCA_965650885.1 uncultured Oxalobacteraceae bacterium | reverse complement strand
CTGGAAATCGTTGACACCGCCAAGCGCACCGGCGCCGTGGTAAAAGGCCCAGTTCCTCTGCCAACCCGTATCCAGCGTTACGACGTGCTGCGTTCCCCGCACGTGAACAAGACTTCCCGTGACCAGTTCGAAATCCGCACCCACCAGCGCCTGATGGACATCGTGGATCCGACCGACAAGACCGTTGACGCCCTGATGAAGCTGGACCTGCCAGCCGGCGTGGACGTCGAAATCAAACTGCAGTAATCCCGGTTTCGTCGCAAGACAGAAAGAAAACCCGCTCCGGCGGGTTTTTTTTCGCCCATACGAAACGAAAGGGGCCGCCGCAGCCGGCTTTCTTTTTCATTGCCTCTAGGCAAAGAATATTCGGTACTTTAGCAATATTGCAATTCTTATATGTTGCGTAAACTTAGAATGGGGCAAGATTTGTTCGGGTATCTTAACAAACGGACTAACTTTTACTTTATCATTCACTGCTTTTACTTTTTTAATAAAACAAGTTGAACCACAAAGGGAGTGAGTGTTAGTGAAAAGCAAACCAAATCTGAACAAGAGCGCGATCGCAGCCGCCCTGGCAGTCGCCTTCGCCGCCCCGGCCTTCGCCCAGCAGGCACCAGCAACCGAAGGCGCCATGCAGCGTGTGGAAATCACCGGTTCCAACATCAAGCGTACCGCCCGCGAGGCCGCTGGTTCCGTCCAGATCCTGACCCGCGACGACATCGAACGCACCGGCGCCACCACCGCACTGGAAATCCTGAACAACTCGGCCGCGGTTGAAACCAACATCAGTTCCGAAACCGTGGGTTCCGGCAGCTTCGCCACCGGTTCGTCCGGCATCGAGATGCGCAACCTGGGCAAGGTATCGACCCTGATCCTGGTCAACGGCCGCCGCATCGCCCAGTACGGCCTGTCCGACGGCGCCCAGGAAAACTTCACCAACCTGGATGCCATCGCCGCTGAAGCCATCGACCGCATCGAAATCCTGAAAGACGGCGCTTCCGCCATCTACGGTTCCGACGCCGTGGCCGGCGTGGTCAACATCATCCTGCGCCGTGACTATGTCGGCGCCAAGGTCAAGGCATCCTACAGCGCCGCCGACGGCTTCAAGGATTACCGCAACCGCAACGTCACCGCCATCGTCGGCTTCGGCGACGTCGAGACCGACGGCTTCAACACTTACCTGAGCGTCGAAGGCTACAAGCGCGACGGCTGGACCACCGGCGAAATCCAGAAGCATTACCCGGAATGGCACCGCCTGACCCCGGGCCGTTCGACCTGGGACGCCAAGAGCCAGTACTCGCCGACCGGCAACTACTTCCTGAGCTCGACCAATATCGTGGCCGCCCCTGGCTGCCCGGCCGACTCGATCGACCCGGTCACCAAGCAGTGCGTATGGGATGTGCTGCCGTATTCCGGCCAGACCACCGACAACAAGCGCTGGGCATTGGCGTCGAACACCCACTTCAAGATCGGCAGCGCGATCAACGCCAACTTCGAGATCACCGCTGCCGGCGCGAAGAACGATTACCTGGTCGCCCCGCTGAACGCCAGCAACGGTTCCTCCACCACGTCCAGCAGCATCTGGTACAACGTGTACGGCGGCAAGATGGTCGGCCCGTTCTCGTATCCGAAGCTGCCGGTGGGCCACCCAAGCAACCCATATAAGACGCCGGTTGAATACCGTGCCCGCCTGATGGACACCGGCAACGGCTTCAACTTCAACACCACCGACTCCGAACAATCGCGCTTCATGCTGGCACTCGATGGCGCCATCGGCGAGTGGGACTGGAAATCGGCCTTCGGCTACATGACCTCGGAAGCGACCAAGGCCACCCGCGCCGTAAGCGCCAAGGGTTACACCGACGCGATCATCAACAAGACCTACAAGTTCGGCCAACAGAACGATCCGGCACTGCTGGAAGCGATGTTCCCGGTCCGTACCACTGTCGGCGAAGCGCGGATTTCCTTCTTCGACGCGACCGTCAGCGGCGCCGTCGCCGAATTGCCGGCCGGCCCGCTGAACGTGGCATTCGGTACCAACATCCGCCGCGAGCACTACGAAATGAAGTCTTCGGACAACGTGCTGAATGGCGAACTGGTCGGCATCTTCGGCCTGCAAGTCAAGGATAACGCCAAGCATTACGCGATCTTCGGCGAAGCCACCGTGCCGGTCGTGAAGCGCGTGGAACTGAGCGCCGCGCTGCGTGCCGACAAGTCCGGCAATGCCGAGACCCACGTGTCGCCAAAACTGGGCCTGCGCGTCACCGCCATGGATAACCTGCTGCTGCGCGCCACCGCTGCCGGCGGCTTCCGTGCGCCGAACATCGTCGAGTCGGGTAATGGCCTGGGCCGCTCCTCCGTGGCGAACAGCGTCAATGACCCACGCCGCTGCTCGATCGCCAGCCAGCTGAACAACCTGGTCCAGAATGCCGCCGGTGCGACCACGGCCGACAAATCGCTGGCGAACACCTACCGCAACGCGGATTGCTCCGGTTCGCTGCCAAGCTTCGTTGCATCGAATCCTGACCTGAAGCCAGAGACTTCCAAGTCCTTCACCGTCGGTGTGGTATGGGAGCCGGTGAAGAACACCAGCTTCGCGCTCGACTACTTCAACATCAAGCGCAAGGATGAAATCGGCACCCGTTCCACGTCGGATATCCTGAAGGGCGAAGCATCGCTGCCGGCCGGTCAGCTGATCCGTGTCGACAACACCGCCACCGACAACGAATTCCTTGCGCTGGTCAAGAAATACGCGCCGTCGAATACTGTGAACTTCGGTGGCGTAGGCAAGCTGGGCCTGGTGTACAACCCGTACGTCAACACGGGCAAGACCAAGGTGGACGGCATCGACTTCGACGCCTCGACCCTGTTCAAGATGGGCTCCTGGGGTGATTTCACCCTGAAGCTGGAAGGCGCTTACCTGCTGAACTACCAGCAGTTCTCGGAAGCGGACAACGCCTATGACCCGAACATCGCCGGCAACTACGATACCCGTTCCCGCCTGCGTTCCAAGCTGCGCGGTGTCTGGAAAGTCGGCGGTTTCTCGAACGGCCTGACCGTCAACTACGCCAGCTCCTATAGCAACAACAATGACTCGTCGCCAACCTACTGCGCGACCAACAAGGTTGCTGCCGAATATATGGATGCTTGCGGCAAGGTCAAAGCCAACACCACGGTGGATTATGCTTTCACCTACACTGGTATCAAGAACGTGCGTCTGAGCGCCTACGTGTACAACCTGTTCGACAAGGAAATGCCAGTGAAATGGCGTGAAGGTTACACCCCATGGGCACCACAGCTGCGCACCTTCTCGGTTGCTGCCGCCTACACCTTCTATTGATCCGGAAGCGGTGTAAGCCACGAGAAAGCCAGGCAGCGATGCCTGGCTTTTTTTTCAGGAGAATCGCATGAAAACGATGATTGCAATCTGCGCGCTGGCACTGCTGGCTGGCTGCGGCGACAAGAACCCCGCCGACCAGGCTGCCCAGGACATCAAGGCCATGGGGGCGCAGCGCGACAAGGCCAAGGATACGCTGAAGGCGCTGGAAGACGCCCAGCAAAAGGAAAAGGAAGCCGCCGACAAGGCTGGCGAGGAGGGCGGGAAGAATTGACGCTGGCCGCGCTATACTGCGGCGCATGAGCGACAAGACCATCCTGATCGTCGAAGACGAGCAAGCCATTGCCGACAGTATCGCCTTTGCCCTGGGCAGGGAGGGTTTTACGCCGCGCCACGTGACGCTGGGCGAACAAGCCCTGGCCGCGGCGCGCGACGTTGCCCCGGCGCTGGTGATCCTCGACGTCGGCCTGCCCGACATCAGCGGCCTCGATGTGTGCCGCCGCCTGCGCCAGTTCTCCGAGGTGCCGGTGATCTTCCTCACCGCGCGCAGCGACGAAATCGACCGCATCGTCGGCCTGGAAATCGGCGCCGACGATTACGTGACCAAGCCCTTCTCGCCGCGCGAACTGGTGGCGCGCGTGCGCGTGATCCTGCGCCGTGCCAGTGCCGGCGCCGGCGTGGGCGGCCCCGCGTCGCCTGCGGCTGCTGCCCGGCAGCCCGCATCGCGCACGCCCGGCTTCGAGCTGCGGGCCGCCGAAGCGCGCATCCTGTTCGCCGGCCAGCCGCTCGACCTGACACGCTACGAGTACCTGCTGTTGAAGACCCTGGTCGAGCATCCCGGCCACGTGCTGTCGCGCGCCCAGCTGATGGACCGCGTGTGGAGCGACGCACCTGACACCCTGGACCGCACCGTGGACGCCCACATCAAGTCCCTGCGCGCCAAGCTGCGCGCCGTCGACAGCGCGGCGGACCCGATCCAGACCCACCGCGGCATGGGCTACAGCCTGCAGACCGGCGCATGAAGATCGGCCTGCGCATCCTGCTCGGCTACTTCCTGATCGTCGGCGCCGCCGCCTGGCTGCTGATGAATGCCTTCGTTGAGCAAGTCCGGCCCGGCGTGCGCTTCACCATGGAAGACATGGCGGCCGACACCGCCCAGCTGCTGGCCGGTGCCGTGGCCGCCGACGTGCGCGAAGGCCGTTTCGACGCCGACATGCTGGCCCGCCTGCAGGATGCATCGCAGCGCTCCCTGGTCGCCAACATCGGCGGCGTGACCAAGCAGCGCATCGGCTACCGCATCTACATCACCGACGAACGCGGCATCGTACGTTTCGATACCGCCGGCAAGGCCCTGGGGCAGGACTACTCGCGCTGGAACGACGTCTACAACACCCTGCGCGGCAAATACGGCGCGCGCATGACGCGCGAAGTGCCGGACCAGGACGCCAGCACGGTCATGTACGTGGCCGCACCGGTACGCGATGGAGAACGCATCATCGGCGCGCTGACCGTCGCCAAGCCCATCTCCGGCGTGAAAGCCTTTATCGAGCGCAGCCAGCGCAAGCTGTTGCAGTGGGCCGTCCTGCTGCTTGGCCTGTCCCTGCTGGTCGGCGTGGCCTTGACCTGGCGTATGCTGAGCACCCTGCGCAA
This sequence comes from uncultured Oxalobacteraceae bacterium, assembly GCA_965650885.1. Lineage (GTDB taxonomy): Bacteria > Pseudomonadota > Gammaproteobacteria > Burkholderiales > Burkholderiaceae_D > Rugamonas. Next base: position 33,315 of record CBFGQI010000039.1, on the reverse strand, counting down.
GCTGATGGCTTTCGTGAAGGACGTGCAGGCCGGCCGCAAGGCCGTCATGCCCAAGCTGGGCAGCAGCGAGATCAGTACCCTCGGCCATGCGCTGGAAGCCATGCACGCCAAGCTGGAAGGCAAGGACTACGTCGAGACCCTGATGCACACGCTGACGCACGAACTGAAAAGCCCGATCGCCGCCATCCAGGCCACCGCCGAACTGCTGGAAGAAGACATGCCGCCCGAACAGCGGCGCCGCTTCCTGGCCACCATCCAGTCGCAGAATGCCCGCCAGCGCGACCTGATCGACAAGCTGCTGGCCCTGGTGCGCGTGGAAAAGCAGCAGCGCATCGACGATGCCACACCGCTCCCTGTGGCGGATCTGCTGCGGCAAGTGGCAGACGACTTCCAGGCGCGCCTGGCCGGGCGCTCGCTGCAGCTGCACATCGACACCAGCGCCGCACCAGCCTTGCAGCTGCGCGGCGATGCCTTGCTGCTGCGCCAAGCCCTGGGCAACCTGCTGGACAACGCCATCGGCTTCGCCCCGGTCGGCAGCACCGTGCACCTGGCCGCCCGCCGCGCCGACGGCACGGTGGAGATCAGCGTCCGCGACACCGGCCCCGGTATCCCGGCCTATGCCGAAGCCCGTCTGTTCGAACGCTTCTATTCGCTGCCGCGCCCGGACGGCGCCAAGAGCACCGGCCTGGGGCTGCCCTTCGTGCGCGAAGTCGCCGCCCTGCATGGCGGCAGCGTCCAGGTCGCAAACGCCGAAGGCGGCGGCTGCCGCGCCACGCTGCTGCTGCCACTTCACACGGAACGCATCGCCAGCGCATAAACGCTGCCTACACTGGCGCAACCAAACAACAAAGGAAGCGCCAAACATGCAAAAAAGACTCCTGGTCAAAGCCCTGATCGTCGGCGCGCTGATGCTCCTGCTCGGCGTGCCGCTGGCGATGATCCAATCCACCGTGCAGGAACGCATGCAGTTCCGCGATGCCGCCGCCGCCAGCATTGCCGAGGAATCGGTTGGCACCCAACTGGTATATGGTCCCGTGCTCGTCATGCCTTACGATGAGGAATACACGGTGCAGGAAAAGGGCGAAGCCAAACGCTATCGCAAACGCTCGCAGCACTTGGTGTTCCCGCAACAGCTGGACGTTGCGTCCAGCATGGGCACCGAACGCCGCTACCGGGGCATCCACCAGGTCCTGATGTACAGCGGCAGCCACAAGTTCAACGGCGAATTCGTGGTGCCCGCGCTGGGCAGCCTGCCGCATACCGAGGAGGGCTCCGAGATCACGCCACGCGAACCCTTCGTCGCGCTGGCGATCACCGATACGCGCGGCGTGCGCGACATCCCGCAGCTGTTGTGGGGCCAGCGCAGTATCGAGTTCGAGACCGGCGCCGGGCTGTCGTCCGCCCAGCAAGGCCTGCACGCGCGCCTGCCGCTGGCCGATGCCGTGCCGGGGCCGGTGAGCTTCAGTTTCAGCCTGAACCTGGGCGGGATGGGCAGCCAGGCCTTTGTGCCGCTGGCGAAGAACAACCGCTTCACGATGGTTTCAAGCTGGCCGCACCCGCAGTTCGGCGGCCAGTTCCTGCCCGAGCAGCGCAGCGTCGGCGGGCAGGGCTTCCAGGCCGCGTGGCGCATTTCCGCGCTGGCCAGCAACGCGCAGCAGCAGTTGCGCGAACGCGAAGCGCATGCGCTGCGCGGCCGTGCCGAGGCAGCCATGCCGCCGCTGCCTGACGTGGTGCGCACGACGTTCATCGAACCGGTCAATGTGTACTCGATGGCCGACCGCGCCACCAAATACGGCTTGCTGTTCGTTGCGCTGACCTTTGCAGCCTTCTTCCTGTTCGAGGTGATGAAGCGGCTGCCGATCCACCCGGTGCAATACGCGCTGGTGGGGATGGCGCTGGCATTGTTCTTCCTGCTGCTGGTCAGCCTGTCCGAGCATATCGAATTCGTGTTCGCTTACGCCATCGCCAGTGCCGCCTGCATCGCGCTGATTGGCTACTATCTGTCGCACGTCATGCACGACTGGAAGCGCGGCGCCGCCTTTGGTGCGGCGCTGGCCGGCCTGTACGGCGCGCTGTACGGATTGCTCAATTCGGAAAACAATGCGCTCGTCATGGGGGCCATCCTGCTGTTCGCCGTGCTGACGGCAATCATGGTGGCGACGCGGAAGGTCGACTGGTACCGCCTCGGCGAGATCGGCGACGGCGCCACAGCCACGCATACAGCATAAGGTTCACACCCAGCACCACGCCCGCCAGCACATATTGCACGGCGGGCGTCAAGCCGGCGGGGTACAGCACGGGGAGCAAGTAGTGCTCGACGAAGCCGCCCGCATAACCCTGCTGGCCGGCGCGCTGGCGGAAATCGTTCTCCAGGTAGGTGAGCGGGCAGATGGCACCCGCCAGCTCGATGCCGGTTGCCCACAACGCAGCCGGCAGATGCAGCCATACCACGCGCGGCCAACGGAACGCCAGCACCGCGCCCAGCACGGCGAACAGGACGAAGCACAAGTGCAGCAGCAGGACTGCATCGGCAGCAAAGCGGGGCAACATCATGGCATTGTAACCCCGCCCCACGGCCGAGCGGGGCGGCCCGTGGTCTGGCGTACAATGGCGCGCATTACCCTTGATCCGCGCCTTGATGAAAAGACCGCTGCTTGCCCTCTCGCTTGCCCTGACCTGCGCCTTGCCGGCACAGGCCGGGCAGGGCCTCTCCGCCGAGCGCTTGCAGCGGGTGGACGGTTTCGTGGGCCAGGCCATCTTGCACCGGCAATACCTGGGCGCCGTCGTGCTGGTCATGCATCAGGGCCGGGTGGTCGACTACACGGCCTTCGGCCACCGCGACCTGGGCCGCACCGAAGCACTCCGGCGCGATGCCATCTTCCGCATCTATTCGATGACCAAGGCCATCACCGCAGCCGCAATCCTGGTGTTGATGGAAGAGGGCAAGCTGCTGCTCGATGACCCGGTGTCGAAGTACATTCCCGAGTTTGCCGCCGCGCGCGTGTTCACTGGCGGCACGGCGCAGGCGCCGCAGACACGTGCTGCGAAGCAGCCGCTGACGATCCGCCAGCTGCTCACCCATACCGCCGGATTTGCCGCCTACGGCGATCGCGCGCTGCCCGTCAACCGCATCTTCGACGCGGCAGGTTTGCAGCGGGCGCCGGACCTGCGGACCTTTGCCCAGCGCCTGTCGACATTGCCGCTGGCGCACGAGCCGGGCGCGGAGTTCCATTACGACGGCACCGCCAGCGTGCTGGCCGGCCGCATTGTCGAAGTGGTCTCGGGACAGGCTTTCGATGCCTTCCTCAAGCAGCGCCTGTCCGTTCCCTTGCAGATGCCCGATACCGGTTTCACCGTGCCACCCGCCCAGCGCCACCGCATCGCCGCCATGACGACTACCGATGCGGATGGCCGCCTCACCGCGCCCGCGCCCGGCACGATCGTACCGGATGGCGGGCAGCAGCAACCCTATCCCAGCGGTGCCGGCGGCCTGTACTCGACCGCCGCCGACTACGCCCGCTTTGCGCAAATGCTGCTCAATGGCGGCAGCCTCGATGGCGTCCAGGTCCTGGGCCGCAAGAGCGTGGAACTGATGATGTCCAATCACCTGACTCACCTTAATCCGCCGGTGCACGAATTCAGCCCGGCCGAAGGCTTCGGCCTCGGCGGCTACGTGGTGCTGGATGTGGCGCGCCGCGGCCGGCTGGGCAGCGTCGGACAATTCGGCTGGTCGGGAGCGGCATCGACCTATTACACTATCGATCCCAAAGAACAACTGGTGGCCCTGTTGCTGATGCAGCACTTGCCGCAGGGGCTGCCCCGCGACCCGCCCAAGCTGAGCGCCACTTTCTATAACCTGGTGTACCAATCGCTAACCGACTGATATGGCAACGATGAAACAAGTAGCGGAACGCGCCGGCGTTTCCACTACCACCGTGTCCCATGTGCTGAACAACACGCGCGTCGTCAGCGAGGACGTGCAGGAGCGGGTGCGCGCCGCGATGGCGGAGCTGCGCTACATCCCCAGCGCGGTGGCGCGCAGCCTGAAGGGCGACAAGACGCACACCATCGGCATGATGGTCCCGAACAATACCAATCCCTATTTCGCGGAGCTGATCCAGGGCATCGAGGATGCCTCCTTCAAGCAGGGCTACAACGTCATCCTGTGCAATGCCTACGACGACACGCGCAAGCAGACCGCCTACCTGCAGGTGCTGATGGAAAAGCGCATCGATGGCTTGATCCTGGTGGCCTCTGGCGCGGATGCCGAGCTGTCGGCACGCCTGCAGCACCTGCCCATCCCCACCGTGCTGGTGGACCGCGAAGTGGCGGGCGTGCAGGCGGACTTCGTCGAGGCCGACCACGAGGAGGGCGGCTATCTCGCCACCCGTTACCTGATCGGGCAGGGACACCGCGAGATCGCCTGCGTGTCCGGCCCCATCGACCTGCCGCCCTCGCGCGCCCGCGTGGAAGGCTATTTGCGCGCGCTGAAGGAAGCGGGCTTGCGTTTCCGGCTCGACTACCTGGTGCGCAGCGACTTCACCAGCGAAGGCGGCTACCAGGCGTTCAGCCAGCTGCTGGCGCTGCCCAAATCCCCCACCGCCATCTTCGCCAGCAACGACCTGATGGCCATCGGCGGCATTTGCGCCGCCAATGCGCGCGGCGTGCGCGTGCCCGACCAGCTGTCGGTGTTGGGTTATGACGACATTGCGCTGGCTTCCTTCACCACCCCGCCGCTGACCACCGTCGCCCAGCCGAAGTACGAAATGGGCGCGTTGACGGCGCGTCTCCTCCTGGAGCGGGTAGGCGGCCAGGGCGCCCCCCTGCGCCGCGAATTGCTGCACACCAGGCTGGTGGTGCGGCAGTCGACGGCCCCGCTGAGGTAATTTCCAAAAAGAAAGAGTTGACAGCAAATCGGCGTGCGTATTCAATAGCAAACGTTTGCGCAAACGTTTGCGTCTGAAAATCAGCCTTTTCGGAGACCCACGGCATGACTCCCCGCATCACCATCGTCGGCAGTATCAACATCGATCTGGTGTTGCGCACGCCGCGCATGCCGCTGCTCGGCGAAACCATCAGCGGCAGCGGTTTCCGCCGCGTTGGCGGCGGCAAGGGAGCCAACCAGGCCATCGCCGCGGCACGGCTGGGCGCCGAAGTGCGCTTTGTCGGCGCCGTCGGCGACGACGATTTCGGCCGCAGCGCCCTGGCCGACCTGGCCGCGGACGGCGTGGACACCCGCTACATCCTGGTTGCGCCGGACGCCGCCACCGGCGTCGCCGGCATCTTCGTCGATGCGCAGGGTGCCAACAGCATCGTGCTGGCACCCGGCGCCAACCATGTGCTGAGCGTGGCCCAGGTGGAGGCGGCGGCCGGTGCCATTGCTGCCTCGCCTTACCTGGTCTGCCAGCTTGAAACGCCGATGGACAGCGTGGTGCGCGCCATCGAGATCGCCCACGGCGCCGGCGTGAAAGTCATCTTCAACCCGGCACCCGCAGCACCGCTGCCGCAGCACCTGCTGGCCATGGTGGACTACCTGATCGTCAACGAAACGGAAGCCGCGCAATTGAGCGGCCTGCGCGTGGAGTCGCCCGAAGATGCGTGCGCGGCGGCGCGCGCCTTGCGCCGGCGCGGCGCCGGTGCCGTACTGGTGACGATGGGGGAGGCTGGCGTTGCCGTGACCGAAGCGGCCGGCGACTGCCTGGTACCGGCTGTGAAAGTGCAGCCGGTCGATACCACGGCGGCGGGCGATACCTTTGTCGGCGCCCTGACCGTGGCGCTGGCGCAGGGCAGGACATTGCTTGCCGCCACGCGCGAGGCGCAATGTGCGGCGGCGCTGGCCGTGACGCGCATCGGTGCCCAGACTTCGATCCCGACGCGCGCGGAACTGCAGGAATTTATCGAAAGCCGGGGTGGACGGGCCGCCCTCGGCCTCGAAGGCTAGGAGGACCGGCCCGCATCGCAGTAACTCTCATAAGCAATAAAAAATCGCTAGAAAGAGGAGACGAAAATGAATCAGGCAAGCAAACTGAAGCCGATCGCGGCGGCCATCGCGGCAATGCTGTTCTGCGGCGGCGCCTTCGCGCAACAGGCTGAAGGCAAGCAGGCGGACGACGACAAGGAAAAGAATGCCGCGACCGTGATCGTGACGGGTACGCGCACCGCCAAGGCGGTGGACAAGATCCCTGGCGCGGTCAACGTGATTTCCAGTGCCGAAGTCGCCAACTCCCTGGCGATTACCGAAGACGCGACGGCCGTGCTGTCGCGCGTGGTGCCGGGCTATGCCGAATCGACCCAGGCCATGAGCAACACCGGCGAAACGCTGCGCGGCCGCATCGCGCTGCGCCTGTTCGACGGTATCCCGCAAAGTTCGCCGCTGCGCGAAACCCAGCGCGGCGGCTCCTTCACCGACCTGGGCGTGGTGGGGCGCATCGAAGTGATCAACGGTCCTTCGGCCTCGGAAGGCGTGGGCGCGGCGGGCGGCATCATCAACTATGTGTCGAAGACGCCCACCAAGGAGGGCAACGAATTCACGCTGACCACCAAGCTGACCAGCCAGTTCGAGGACGACAGCATGGGCTGGAAGATCGGCGGTGTGTTCGCCCACAAGGAAGACGCTTACGATCTGCTGCTGGCCATGTCGGAAGTCGACCGCGGCATGCAGTGGGATGCGCACGGCCGCCGCATCGGCATGAATGCTTCCGGTTCGCTCAACGATACGGAAGGCCGTAACCTGTTCCTGAAGACCGGCATCAACCTGACCACCCACCAGCGCCTGGTGCTGCAGGCCAGCCGCTTCAAGCTGAATGGCAAGGGCAATTACGTCTACCAGGAAGGCAGCCGCGCCAAATACCTCACCGATACTTCGGTGCCGGGCAAGCCGTTCAACGGCCAGGCCGAATTCAACGACTTCCGCCAATACGCGGCCAACTACAGCAACGACGACGTGCTGGGCGGGACGTTGACGGCACAGGTCTACAAGGCGCAGCAGGCAATGCGCTTCGTGGCCGAGAAGGGCGGCGCGGACAAGCAGGACCCGCTGATCGCACCGCTGGGCACCCTGGTCGACCAGTCCGAAGTCTTTTCGAAAAAGCGCGGTTTGCGCACCGGGTACAGCCGTCCGGACTTCCTCGTCAGCGGCCTGGAAGTGCGCGCGGGCGTCGACGTGGTGCGCGACCAGACCGAACAGCGCCTGGCGCTGACCAACCGTACCTGGGTGCCGCCGATGGTCTACACCAGCAAGGCGCCGTACGCGCAGCTGTCCTACGACGTGGGCGATTTCACCTTCAGCGGCGGCTACCGGCGCGAGAGCGGCGAACTGGAAGTGGACAGCTACACGACCACCTATTTCAACAACCGCGTGTTTGTGCAGGGCGGTGAGCTGGACTACCAGGCCAGCCTGCCCAATGCCGGCGTGGTGTGGCGCTTCGCGCCGGGATTCTCGGCCTATGTGTCGTACGCCAAGGGCTTCAGCCTGCCGAACGTCGGCATCCCGCTGCGTAACATCAAAGTGCCGGGACAGACCGTGCAAGGCATCCTGGACTTGCAGGCGGTGATCGTCGAGAACAAGGAAATCGGCGCGAACTGGAAAGGAAAGTGGGGCAACCTGGCGGCATCGTATTACAAGTCGGATTCGGACTTCGGCGTGTCGCTGTCGATCGATCCTGCGACCGGCGACTTTGTCATGCAGCGTTCGCCGGTGCAGGTGAAGGGCTTCGAGCTGTCCGGTGAGCTGGTGGTGACGCCGGCGCTGCGCGTGAACGGGCTGTATTCGCGCATCCGAGGCAAATCGGCTTCGCGCCTTGGCGGGCCGCTCGATACCGAACAGGGCGTGGCGACCATCAATCCCGACAAGCTGGGCCTCGGTGCCAGCTGGCAGTGGTCGGACCGCGGCAATGTCCGCCTCAGCTCCACCACGCTGAAGGGCCGCTCGATCAACCCGGGCCGCTCGTCGGCGGAGAAGACCGGCGGCTACACGCTGTTCGATTTGACCAGCACATACAAGACCCGCTACGGCGACCTGACGCTGGGCATCGAAAACCTGGCGGACCGCTTCTATATCCTGACCTGGGCGCAGGTGCCAGGCTTCCAGAACTACTTTGCGGGCCGTGGACGCACGTATTCGCTGACCCACAGCATCACTTTCTGAGCGAGTACGCGGGACCGGACACCATGCGCAGCAAACTGTTTGTACCGGGCTCACGCCCGGAGTTATTCGCCAAGGCACTCAAGGGCCAGGCCGATGCCATTTCGATCGACCTGGAAGACGCCGTGCCTGAAGCGCGCAAGGAGGAGGCGCGGCGCGCGGTGGCCGGCTTCCTCCGCTCCACTGAGGCGCTGGAAAGCGGGAAATTGATTATCGTCCGCGTGAACGGCGTCGGCTCGCCTCATTTCGAGGCCGACATGGCGGCGGTGACGCTGCCCGCGCTGGGCATGCTGAATTTGCCGAAAGCGGAATCGGCGGCGGACGTGCAGGCACTATGCGCCGTCCTCGCCCGTGCGGAACGTGCGAATGGCGTTGCCCGCCCGGTGCGGGTGCTGGCCAATATCGAGTCGGCGGCCGGCCTGCGGCGGGCTGCGGAAATCGGCCTGGCCGATCCGCGCGTGGCCGGGCTTCAGCTGGGATTTGCCGACCTGTTCGAGTCGAACCGGATCGCGCGCCGTGACGTGGCCAACGTGCATGCGGCGATGTTTGCCTTGCGCATGGCGGCGGCGGAAGCAGGGGTGTTCGCATACGACAGCGCATTTCCCGATATCCGCGATACGGAAGGTTTCAGGGCTGAGGCCATGATGTCGCGCCGGCTCGGCTTCTGGGGCAAGAGCTGCATCCATCCTTCCCAGGTCGCGCTGGCCAATGAAGTGTTCACTGCGGGCGAAGAAGAATTCGAACAGGCGCTGCGTGTGCTGGAGGCTGCCCGCACCGCGCAAGCGTCGGGCACCGGAGCGTTTACCGTGGACGGCAAGATGGTCGACCTGCCTTTCGTCCGCCGCGCCGAAGCCGTCGTGGCTGCCGGCCGGCCAGCCGGTGCTGCGCCCGCCGGCTTGGCTGTACCAGCCGCGCTGGCCGTGCCGGATGCGCTGGCCGCGCCGCCCGAACTGGCCGCGCCTGCCGCGCGCCTGCCCTTGGCCGGCGTGCGCGTGCTCGACCTGAGCGCCTACATTGCAGGCCCATACGGCTGCACCCAGCTGGCCGACATGGGCGCGGAAGTGATCAAGATCGAACCGCCCGCCGGCGACAACCTGCGCAAGTACCCCTCGACGCTGCAGGCTGAAAGCCGCGCCTTCCTCGGCGTGAACCGCAGCAAGCGTGGCATCGTGATCGACCTGAAACAGGACGAGGGACGGCAAATCCTGCACAAGCTGGTGGAGAATGCCGACGTCCTGGTGCACAACTTCCGTCCCGGCGTGCCGGAGCGCCTGGGCATCGGCTACGAACAGCTGAAACAACAGCGGCCGCAGCTGATCTACTGCGCCGTCACCGGCTATGGCGACAGCGGCCCGATGAAAGACAACGCCGGTTACGACCAGGTGCTGCAAACCTTCACCGGCATCTGCACCATGCAAGGCCCGCAGGGGGGCGAACCGCAAATTGTCTACGGCAGCGTGGTCGATTATTACGCCGCCGCGCTGCTCGCCTCCGGCGTGAACGCCGCGCTGTTCGAGCGCAGCCGCACCGGGCGCGGACAATACGTCGGCGTTTCCCTGCTGCGCAGCGCCCTGGCCATGCAATCGGCCCGCCTGATCAAGGCCGAAGGGGAACCGATGGCGATCGGACGCGACATGCGCTCGGGCGGCATCACCGGCATCCACCCGGCGCGCGAAGGCTATATCTACCTCTCCGCCAACACGCCGCACTTCTGGGCCACCCTGTGCGAGCTCGTCGGCTTGCCGGAACTTGCCGCCGACGAGCGCTACGACAGCGTACGCAAGCGCGCCGAGCACGCGGACTTCCTGGTGCCGGTGTTGCGCAAGGCATTGTCGGCGCGCACCGCCCGCGAGTGGGAGCAAGTTTTCGGCAGCGACGTGCCCTGTGCCGCCGCGCGCCAGCTGGAAGAAATGTTCGAGCACCCGCAAGTGCTGGCTGAGCATATGATGGCGGACATGCAGCATCCGGCCGTCGGCAGCTACCGGGGCTTCACCGAGGCCCACCGCTTCGGTGACGCGCCACCGCCGCGTCCATTTGCCGCACCGGCGCTGGGCCAGCATTCGGACCAGATCCTGGCGGCCAACGGCTATTCGGCCGAAGAGATCGCGCGACTGCGCGCCCTCGATGTCATTCGCTGAGGTGTTCATGACCGGGCATATTCCATTTATCGCGCACGCTGTGGCGGGCATCCTGGCCCGCCTTGCTGCGGCCTTCACCGCAGGCCGCGCGTCGCTGGCCGCAGCGCGGACCGGCGCACTCAGCGCAGCGCTGTTCGCCGCACCGCTGGCCGCGTTATGCCTCGGCATACTGGCGCCGCGCCAAGCGCTGGCCGACAACCTGGCGACCATGCGCAAGGTCGAACTGCCGCCGCTGCCGCAGCCTGCCACCGGACTGCTTCCCGTCGCTGGCCGCCTGTTGGCCCATACGGAATCGGGAAGCTGGCTGCTGGACGAAGACCGCAAGGGCTGGCGGCGTGCCGTCTTCAGCTCCCCCCAGGCACGCGCCTTCGCGGTAGGCGCCAGCAATACCTGGCTGCTCTCCGGCCCGGCGGACAGCGCCGCCAGCGTGCAGCGGCTATCCCTGCGCGGCCATGCCGTCGAAACGGCACCCCTGCCGGCGTTGCCGGAGCCTTTGAACAACGCCTTCGCCGCAGTCCTGGCGGACAAGCTATACGTCGCCGGCCAAACCGCAAGCGGCGAACCGCGCATGCTGGCACTCGATACCGCAGCCCAAGGCGCGTCCTGGGAAGCGCTCGCGGCGTGGGGCCAGAATGGCACCGCGATTACTTCGCTGGCAGCCCAGAACGCATCGTTGCTGCTCACGCTCGCCGGTGCGCCGGGGCAGGGCGACCGGCTGCTGCGCTGGACTGCCCGCAACGGCTGGGCGGAAATGAAGCCGGTCGGCGGCAACGTGCTGCGCGGCGCCGTCCGCGCCACCGGCCAGGCGCACGTGATCTATCTCGCCACCCCGCCTGGTTCGGCGGGCGCACCGCCACAGATGTACACCTACCACACCATCACCGGATCGTGGGCCGTCTCGCCGCTGCCGGAAGCCGATGCCGCCGCTTCGCGGGCCGCGGAGTTCGGCGCAGGCTGGGGTAACGGCTTGCTGCGCGCCTATACGGACGCCGGCGGCGCGCAAAAGCTCGCGTACACCGAGATCGTCAGCGGCAAGCGCCTGCTGAAGACCTTCGACTGGATCGTCATCGTCGCCTACCTGGCGGGCATGCTGGGCATCGGCTGGTATTGCTACATCCGCGAAAAGCGCAATTCGACCTCGGACTTCTTCGTCGGCGGCCGCTCCATCCCCTTCTGGGCTGCGGGCATCAGCCTGTACGCGGCCAATACCAGCTCGATCAGCTATATCGCGATCCCCGCCAAGGCGTTCGAGACCAATTGGCAGTACATGACCAACAACCTGGTGGCCGTGGTGGCGCTGACTTTCGTCGCCGTCGCCATCGTGCCCCTGCTGCGCAGGCTGAACCTGATGTCGGTGTTCCAGTACCTGGAAATCCGCTTCCACCCGGTGATACGCATGATCGCAAGCCTGATCTGCATCCTGGTGCAGATCGGCAGCCGCATGAGCGTGATCCTGCTGCTGCCCTCGCTGGCGATTGCCACCATCACCGGCATCGACGTCACCTGGAGCATCATCATCATGGGCGGCTTCACCATCGTCTACACCGCGATGGGCGGCATGAAGGCCGTGGTGTGGACCGACTTCGTGCAACTGTTCGTGAAGATGGGCGGGGCGCTGTTCGCCATCGGCTTCATCGTGTGGAAACTGGACGGCGGCGTGATGGAATTCGTCAGCGTCGCCGCCGCGGAAAGCAAGACCAAGCTGTTCGACTTCAGCTGGGACCTGACCCAGCCGACCGTCTGGGGCTTCATCTTCGTCGTCGTGTTCGACGTGGTGCTGACCTTCCCCAAGGACCAGGTGCTGATGCAGCGCGTGCTGTCGACCCGGTCGGCCAGGGAGGCCACCATGTCGATCTGGACCTTCGCCGCGATCTCCATCCCGGGCGGCTTCATCTTCTACACCATCGGCACCGCCCTCTACACCTATTACAAGAGCCATCCCGAACGGATGAACCCCTTGCTGAACGTGGACGCCACCTTCCCGCTGTTCATCGCCGCCGAACTGCCGACCGGCATCACGGGCCTGATCATCGCCGGCATCCTGGCGGCAGCGATGGCCACGCTGTCGGGCATCATGAACAGCGTCGCCACGCTGGCTTCGGTGGATTTCTATGAAAAGCTGGTGAAGCATCCCAGCCCGCGCAAGAGCGTGCTGTTTGCCGAGATCGCCACCGTGGCCACGGGCCTGGTCGGCATCGCCGCCGCGCTGCTGCTGTCGCGCTTCAATGCGCACTCGCTGTTCGACGTGTCGATCGAGCTGGCAGGCCTGCTGAGCGGCGGCTTTGCCGGCGCCTACACATTGGGCATGTTCACGCGCCGCGCCAACTGGCAGGGCGTGGCCATCGGCATCGTGTGCAGCTCGATCCTCACCACGATTTGCTGGACGATGAAGCTCGTCCACCCTTACTTCTACCTGCCGATTTCGATCATGCTGTGCATCGTCTTCGGCTACCTCGCCAGCCTGCTGTTCCAGGCGCCGGAGCAGTCGCTGGCGGGCCTCACCATCTACGCAGACACACCATCGAGAACCGAGGAACATCATGACCGGCAAACCTCCACCAACCTATGACACCCGCACCGTGCCCGCCAGGGAGCCCAAGCATTGGGATACGCCGCTGCCGCACACGTTGCCTGCCCACCTGCCGACGCCCGGCAAGGCGCCGGACTGGCCCTACGTCAACATCGGCAAGTGGAAGATCGACGTCAACAATTACACGGAGAGCTGGCGCAAGGAACTGAGGATCTGGCGCCACGAACACAAGATCCGCGCCGGCTACGACGGCTCGCGTTATGACCGCCCGGAGCTGGCCTGGTCGCAGCGCAATTTCGTCCACACCCAGATGATGGTGGAGGACCGCTATTTCTACGACCCGGTGAAGGGCGAGTACACGGTCGACCGCTACCTGGACGACCTGGAACAACGTTTCGGCGGCATCGACAGTGTGCTGATCTGGTACGTCTACCCGAACATCGGCATCGACAACCGCAACCAGACCATGCTGGCCAGTGACATGCCGGGCGGGCTGGATGGCTTGAAGAAGGCGGTGCAAGCCTTCCAGAAGCGCGGCGTGCGCGTATTCCTGCCGACCATGCCATGGGATAACGGCACCAGGCCGGAAGGCATGGAGGACTGGGATGCGGTCACCGGCCTGGCCGTGCAGCTCGCTGCCGACGGCGTCAATGGCGACACCTACAACGGCGTGCCGCGCATCTATGCGGACGTGTCGGACAAGGCCAACCGTCCCATGGTCTTCCAGCCCGAAGGCTCCCTGACCTCCGACGAAGCGCTGCAGTGGAACCAGCAGACCTGGGGCAAGGCATCGACCGACATCATTCCCGCCGTCAGCAAGGTGAAGTGGCTCGAGTCGCGCCATATGGTGAACCTGGAAAATCGCTGGTGCCGCGACCGCACCGACGATTTCCATTACATGTTCTTCAATGGCGTCGGCTATACCGCCTGGGAAAACGTCTGGGGCATCTGGAACCAGTTTACCGAGCGCGATGGCGAAGCCTTGCGCCGCATCGCCACCATTTACCGCCAGTTCCCCGGGCAGCTGGTCAGTCCGGGCTGGGAACCGTATTCGATGGCGCTGCAGCAGAACGTATTCGCCAGCCGCTTCCCGGCCGACGGCGTCACGCTGTGGACCATTGTCAACCGCAACGAGTATGAGGTGGATGGCGACCAGCTGGTGGTGCCGCACACCGAGGGACGCGCATATTACGACGTCTGGAACGGCGTCCCCATCAACCCGCGCATCAAGGGCAGCGGCGAGGATGCCACCGCCACCTTCGAACTGGCGCTGGAAACCAGGGGCTTCGGCGCCGTCGTCGCCATCGACAGCGGCGCGACCGTGCCCGGCATGGACGGCTTCCTCCGCAAGATGGCCGGCATGGCGGCGACGCCGCTGCGCAGCTACTCCGGTTCCTGGAAGCCGCTGCCGCAGACAATGGTCGACATTGCGCCGACCGAGCCGGCAAGGTCCGCACCGGAAGGCATGGTCGCCATTCCCGGCGGCGAATTCGACTTCGTGGTGACCGGCATCGAAGTGGAGGGCTATACCTGGGCCAGCATGGACTTCCAGTATCCATGGGAGAGCATTGGCCGCCGCGCGCATCGCCGCCATATGCAGATGAAGCCTTTTTACATCGACAAATACAACGTCACCAACGCCCAGTTCAGGCAATTCCTCGATGCGACGGGGTACGCGCCGCGCGATGCCCACAACTTCCTGAAGGATTGGCAGGATGGGGCGCCGCGCAAGGGTTGGGAAAACAAGCCGGTGACCTGGGTCAGCCTGGAAGATGCGCGCGCTTACGCCGCCTGGGCCGGCAAGCGCCTGCCGCATGAGTGGGAATGGCAGTATGCGGCCCAGGGCACGGATGGCCGTCTCTATCCATGGGGCGACCGGTGGGACGACAAGGCTGTGCCGAAGCAGAACACGGGACGCGAGCTGCTGGCGCCGGACGACGTGGATGCGCACCCGGAGGGCGCCAGCCCGTTCGGCGTGATGGACCTGGTCGGCAACGTGTGGCAATGGACCAGCGAGTTCGAGGACGAGCATACGCGCGCCGCCGCGCTGCGCGGAGGCAGCTCGTACATTCCGCAAAGCTCGCACTGGTACTTCCCGCAGGCGCACCGGCTCGACCAGCATGGCAAGTACCTGCTGATGGCGCCATCCAAGGACCGCTCCGGCATGCTGGGCTTCCGCTGCGTGGTGGATGCGGCGTGAGATGGAGCCGTTGATCCGTTTTCCGGCGCCGGCACAAGTCCAGCTGCAAGGCCTGCTGGGCGCCGCACTGGAGGCCAACCTCAATGGCCGCCTGTCGCACTTCATCGAAGACGAGCGCAGTCCGGCAATCGCCCTGTTCGGGACGGCGCACAAATGCCGCAACCATGAAGGCGACTGGTACGGCGAGCATGCCGGCAAATGGCTGTACGCGGCCGCGCGTGCAGCCAGCCGCAACCCGGGGCATGCGCTCGCCGCCCAGGTGCGGCGCGTGGCGGACTTCCTGCTCGCGCAGCAGGAGGCCGACGGCTACCTGGGCACTTATGCGCAGGAGCGCCGTTTCGTGCACAAGCAGCCGCGCGGACCGCGCACCTGGGATGGCGCACCGGGCCAGCGCACCTGGGATATCTGGACCCACAGCTATCTGATCATCGGTTTGCTGGAGGTGCACCGCCACTTCCACGAGCCGCGCTACCTCGACGCCGCCTGCCGTATCGGCGACCTGTGCCTGCAGGCGCTGACGCAGGGCGGCGTCGACATCACCGACTTGGGCAACCACCACGGCATGTCCGCGACCATCCTGCTCGACCCGGCGGCGGAGCTCTACCTGCGCACCGGCCAGGCGCGCTACCTGCAATTGGCGGAGCTGATCGTGGCGCAGGCCGATGCGCGTCCGGAACTGAACCTGTTGACGCAAGCGCTGCAAGGCACCGACGCGGCCGAGATTGCGACCGGCAAGGCTTACCAGTTGTGCTGGAATATGGTCGGCCTGGCCAAGCTGCACCGCGCCACCGGCAAGCCGGAATACCTGGCAGCGGTGGGCAAGGTCTGGCACAGCGTGCGCGAACATCACCTGAGCCTGGGCGGCGGCCCGTGGGGCGGGGTGGCGCACCGTTCGCGCGAAGTGTTCAACCACCACGGCGCTTTCTCGCCCTATGGCTATATCGAAACCTGTTCGACGCTGGCGTGGCTGCAGATGAACCGCGAACTGTTGGCGATCACGGGCGAGGCACGCTATGCCGAGGAAATCGAACGCACAGCGTACAACGATTTGCTGGGTGCGCAGGCCCCCAATGGCGAAGACTGGTGCTACTACATTTTCCCCAATGGGAAGCGGGTGTACACCACGTACTGGCGCTGCTGCAAATCGAGCGGCGCGATGGCGCTGGAGGAATTGCCGGCTGTGGCTTACGCCTTGCGCGGCGCCGACGAGATTGCAGTCAACCTGTATGGTCCCGGCGCGGCGCAATTCGACCTGGCCGGCACCGGGCCTGTGCGCTTGGAGCAGCAGACGGCATACCCGGCGGACGGCGCGGTGCGTATTGCCGTGCACCCCGGGCGGCCGGCGCATTTTGCGCTGTCGCTGCGCATTCCCGCCTGGGCCTCGGGCGCCACGCTGCGCGTGAACGGCGCAGCCGCCGGGGCCGGGGAGGCGGTGCCGGGCAGCTACCTGTGCCTCGAACGCGAATGGCGCGCCGGCGATGTGGTGGAGCTGTACCTGCCGATGCAACCGCAGCTGCACCGCAAGCTGAGCCAGAACACGCAGGAGTCGCGCGCGCCGGACGGCTCGCCGGTGGCGCAGCAGGTGATGCGCTACGAATACGCGGCCATCACGCGCGGCCCCCTGGTGTACGCCACCGGCCTGATCGATGGCTTCAAAACGGAAGAGACCGTGATCCTGGCCGACGCCGGCGTGCTGTCGATGGCGCCGGAAGCGCTGCCGCCCGGCGCGCAAGGGCCCGCCGTGCGCCTGAAGCTGGCATCACGGCCGGACTTGGTCTTCGTGCCCTACTACGAGGCAGGCGGCCGCCACGATGGCAGCTGGCGCCTGACCTGGCTCCAGCTCGCCCCGCCGCGCACCGGCTGAACCCCGGCAAGCACAGCCAGGCCCGCCAGCAGCATCAGCCACGATGCAGGCTCCGGCACCGGGAGCGACAATTCGAAGCCGGAGAGCATGGTCCACCATGCCCGCTGGCTTGTCTCCGTATCGTTACGTACGGAGAGGGTCACAAGCTGGTCGAAGGTCTGGGCGACCGGGCTGGGGAACAGCGTGAGCTCGGCAATTTGCGGCTCGACTTCTCCCCCCGACAGGCTGCTCCACGCAAACAGCATGCCACGGTAGGGGAATTCGGGATCGATCGCGCTGAGCCTGCCATGCAGGCGGGCGCTGAAGCTGGCCACGGTGTTCGGCAATACGTCGAACATGGGAACCATGAATTCCGCGCTCGCCAGGCCGCTGTTCTGCCTGACGCCCTCGGTGAATTCGATGTGGGTGGCGATGGAAGTCATGCCGGGCGCAACGTCGCCAGAGACGGAACTGCCGAAGAATGCAAGCTCCGCGTGCAGCGGCATTGGCGTGCTGCCCGGACGGTAGGACGCATCGTAGACATAGACCCGCTCGCAGTAAGCCGGCTTGAAGCACAGCTCGTTGACCAGGTGGCCAAACGGCCCGATGGTCTGGATCAGGCCAGGCGTGGGGCCATCGGGGTCGATGGCCGTGGTCGTCATCCGCATCCCGGAAAACGACACCGCGCCTTCCAGGAAGCGCGGTGCGGCCCATACGGGCAAGGTGGCGGCGGCGAAAAACGTCGCCACTATTGCGGTTGCAAGCCGGTGCGAAGTCTGCATGATCGTCCTCCCTGACCGGCCAAGCGTAGCGCAAGACGGACCGTCAGCGCGCCACCGTGGCGCCGCCAGTCAGGGGCGCGTGAAGCTCCATTGCTGGTTGCTGCCGTTGTTCACCGGCCACTGGATGATTTGCGCGCCTTCCGCAAGGCTCTTGTTTTGCACGTCCATCACGTAGCCGCTCAGCAGGTTCTTCACCGTATACCAGCCGGACGCCGGGCTGGCGAAACTCCAGTGCTGGCCATTGCCGGCCCAGTACGACCATTGCGCGATATTGGTGCCGGCCGTGGTGGAGTTTTCCCAGTTGTCCAGGCTGAGCAGGCTGCCGGCATTGATGATGCTGTACTGCCCGTCGCCGTGGCCCACCACATACCATTGCTGGTGCTTGCCGCCGTTGTAGGTTTGCTGCTGCACCATGGCGCCGTTGCTGGTCGAGGCGTTGGCCACCGTCAGTGCCTTGCCGCTCAGGCGCGACTTGATCACATAAGGGCCGTCGCTCATGCCGCCGCAGCCGGCAAAGTTGCTGAAGTTGCGCGTCAGGGTCGGCCAGCCGCCGCTGTAGCTCATGCGCAGGATGTCGAGCTTGGCATTGCCGCCGTCGTTCAAGTCGTAGTAGTGGACCGAGGTGAAGTTGCAGCCATCCTGTTTCAGCACGCCGATGTGGCCCGGGCCTTTGTATTTGCCGTCGACGTTCGGCAGCACGGTGCGGGTGCCGGAATAGGGGCCGGTGATGCTGGTGGCGCGCTGCACTTCGACGTAATAGGTGCTGTCCGAACCTTTGCAGCAGGCGCCGCGGTTGACGAACAGGTAGTAATAGCCGCCGTCGCGCGTGATGTAGGGCGCTTCGATATCCTGCCCGTTGCCGCCCCAGATCTTCGTGACATTGCCGGCCAGTTTGCCGGTCGATTGGTTGATTTCCGCCACGCCGATGCCGCCGAAGAAGGAACCGTAGCTCATGTACACTTTGCCGTCATGGTCGCGGTACAGGGCTGGGTCGATGGCATTGATTTCGCTGCTGCCGCCGAACGATTCGACCACGATGCCCAGGTCGGTCCAGGCCGGGTTCTTCAGCGAGGCCGAACGGGCCACGCCGATCGCCGAGCTGGAAGTGCCGAAGGTCGACACCGAGTAGTAGATGTAGTAATACCCGTTCATGTGGATCACGTCGGGGGCCCAGAACGAGCCGCTGAAGTTGGGGATCTTGTTGGCGATCCAGCTCGGGTAGGTGGTGAACACCGGTCCCGGACCGCCTTGCCATGTGATCAAGTCTTTCGAGGTGGAATACCAGATGCCCGTCCCGGTGGTGAAGTTGAAGTAGGTATCGCCATCCTTGGTGATGGTGCCGGGGTCGTGGGCGTTCTGCAGTCCGGCCAGATTGATCGCCTGCGCCGCCAGGGCATGCCAGCACAGGCAGAATACTGCCAGCAGTTTCTTCATTGGGTCTCCTTTTATTGTCTGTTGAGGGCGCACTAGCCCTACACCAGCTTAGGAGTCGTTGCTATTGAGCACCAATGACATTTTCATGCGCGCCGATATCGCTTCCGGCATGTCACGCACAGGGCCAAGCCGGCACCGAGCATGCTCCAGGCGGCCGGTTCGGGCACCGCGGGGGGCATGGCGTTGACCAGCAGGTCGGTGGACCAGATCACTTGTTGCGGGCTGCCGGTATGGTTGGACCAGGTCGCCGAAACCGTTTCGGCAAAGCCGCCCGGTTCGGTGCTTAGCATGCTGCTGCGGAAGTAACCGAGGGAGCAGGCGCCGGGCACCGGGCCCAGGCAGATGTGGCCCATCATGGTGCTGAGGGCATCCCCTGTGGTGCTGTCCTGGAATTGCAGCCGCACATGGGCGCTGAAACTCAGGCTGGCGCCGGGCGCCAGCTCGAACACGGTGTTGGACGAGAGGGCGGTCTCACCGTAGCGCCACGGCCCATCGGCATCACTCATGGCGATCGACAGGCTGGCGTTGCCGCGCAGCGGATCCCACCAGCCTTGCCCGTGCGCGCCGTTGTGGCTGAGCGAGGTGGCCAGCGCGGCGCCGAAAGCGTCGCTGCCATGGCCGTCAGTGATGTCGAGGTCGTTGTCGACATTGATCACGCGGGAGCGCAGCGCCGAACTGCTGTAGCGAAGCGTGTAGTCGCCGCTGGGCTGGAATGTCAGCTGGTCCAGCGTCAGGGTGGCGCCGACGGTGCCGGCGCGGGCGGGGGAAGCGGCCAGCAGCGTGGCCAGGACAGCGGAAATTGCCATTCGGACCATGGGAACCTCCTAGTGCTCAGGCCGCAATCTTAGCTGGAGGTTGAGCGGCGGCGGCGCGCGCTTGTCGCGCCCGGAGTCAGCTCCAGGTCCAGTAGTCGGGCGTGCCGCGGCGTATGCTGTCGTGGTCGACGAAGGGCCGCATCAGGTAATGGCGCACCATCGCGCAGCCGCCGATGGCAATGGCGTTCTGGCCGAAGCGCGGGGTGCGGATGAGCGGCGCCGGCAGCAGGGTGGCGCTGGCATAGTCTTGCAGGACGCGCCGGCCTGGCTGCAGGAAACGCTCGCCGAGGCGCAAGGCCGCGCCACCGATCACGATGCACATGGGGTCGAAGGCCACCCACAGGTTATTCAACAGTACGCCCAGGTTGCGGCCGGCCGCTTCGACCGCCCTGCCGGCCGCCGGCTCGCCCGCGTCCGCCTGCGCGAACAGGCGTTCCAGCTGCGCCTGGCCGATGGCGGCCGGCTTGCCGTACACCTCGTCCATCAGCGCTTGCAGGCCGATCAGGGCATCGGCGCAGCCGCGCCGCCCGCAGGAGCAGGGCGGGCCACCCTGCTGCAGGATGGTGTGGCCGACCTCGCCGGCAAAGCCGTACAGGCCGGTCATCAGGCGGCCATTGACGATGATGCCGGCGCCGACGCCATAGCCTATGCTCAGGTAGATCAGTGGGTCGGCATCGACCTGGTCCGAAAATTCCAGTTCCGCCAGCGCCGCCACGTTCGCTTCGTTCTGGACCAGCACGGGCTGGTCGGTCAGCGGCGTGCCGGCCAGCTGGGCGCGCAGGATGGTCGCCACGTCGATATTGCGCCAGCCGAGGTGGGGCGCGTATTGCAGGATGCCGGTGGCGTCGTCGACCACGCCTTGCACGCCGACCCCGATGCCCAGCACGGCGCGCCCCGCGAGTTCGCCGCCGCCGGCCAGCTCCACCAGGGCCGCCGCCACGGCGGCGATGCAGGCGGCGGGATCGGCCGGGTTGGCATGAGGAAGTTCGCGTTCCGCCAGCACTTCGCCCAGCAGGTTGCTGGCCACCAGGCGCGCGGTGCCGATGCCCAGGTCGGCGCCCAGCAGGGCCAGGCGGCTGCCGTCCAGCTGGAGCGGGGTGGCGCGCCGTCCCAGCGCCCCCGTCGCGCGCAATTCGCTTTCCGTCAGCCAGCCCTCGTCCAGCAGTTCGCGCACCAGCATGCTGACCGTCGACTTGGTCAAGCCGACCGCTTCCGCCAGCGCGGCACGCGACAGCCCCGGCTGGCGGCACAATTGGCGCACCAGGGCCATGCGGTTGATTTGCTTGAGCAACTGCTGGTCGCCAGCAACGATCATCGGTCTTGACTCCGCTTCGGAATGTGCGGCGATCATACACGAAGCCCCCTGCGGCTGGTGCATTCCCGCAACACTACAACACCGCGTTACGTTAATTTGTTCGATCGATTGACGAATTTAGTGTTTTTCCGTATTCTGACTGGGCCTTATGAATTTGTCATTCGAATGAACTAATTCAGGAGGCCTCCGCGACGATGCCTGACGGCGCCGCGCGGGTACGCGTCAATCGGCTTTGTTACGCCAGTTCCGGCATTACTCCAGCAGTTAATAACAGCAGTGTTTGACCTCAGTGAGGATAAGGAGACTAGTAGTGCGCCAACATTTGAAAACGTTTTCAAGAACCCGCCCTGGCCGCCAGCGGCTGGTCAGCCTGGCCGTGGCCAGTGCCTGCGCCAGCTTCCTGCCGGCCTATGCGCAAGAGACTGCAGTGGCCGCCGCGCAAGCGGTGGCCACCGACGCGGTCGAAGCGCCGCGGGTGATCGTGACCGGCATTCGTGCCAGTATGCAATCCACCCTGAACCTGAAGCGCAATTCGGACGGTATCGTCGACGGCATCGTGGCCGACGACATCGGTAAATTCCCCGACACCAACCTGGCCGAATCGATCCAGCGCATTTCCGGCGTCTCGATCGACCGTACCAACGGCGAGGGCGCCAAGGTCACCGTGCGCGGCGTAGGCCCGGACCTCAACATGATCCTGTTGAACGGCCGCCAGATGCCAACCTCGGGCTCGGGCACCGGCGACCTCAACGGTCGTGCCTTCGACTTCGCCAACCTGGCGTCGGATGCAATTTCGCAAATCCAGGTCTACAAGACCAGCCGCGCCGACACGCCGCCGGGCGGCATCGGTGCCACCGTCAACATCATGACCGCGCGCCCGTTCGACAATCCGGGCTTGCATTCGAGCGTCGGCGTCAAGGCCGTGTACGACGGCTCCAACGACCACTTGCCGGAAATCGACAAGCTGGGCAAATCGCTGACCCCGGAAATCTCGGGCATTTACAGCAATACCTTCGCCGACGGCATGTTCGGCATCGCCATCAGCGGCAGCTACCAGGAACGCCACCTGGGTATCCGCACCGCCAGCATCCCCAACGGCTGGCGCGGTCCGTTCCGGGCCGACGAAAACAACTGGGGCACCATCCCGCAGCCGGGCACCCCAGGGTCGGAAAACATCACCAACCGTCCATCGGGCAGCGACATCTACTCCGTGCCGCAAAACGTGTCGTACTACATGCGCGGCTCGGAGCGCAAACGCACCAACGGCCAGTTGACGCTGCAATTCAAGCCGGTCAAGGAACTGGTGACCACGCTGGACTACACCTATTCCCAGAACCGCATCCACTCCAAGTCGCATGAATTGAGCGCCTGGTTCAATATGGGCCCGTCGGTCAGCTCCTGGACCAAGGGGCCGGTGGCGGCGCCGCTGTTCTACCAGGAAAACGTGGTGGCGCAGGATATCGCGATGAACGGCGGCGACTACGCCACCGTGGCGGAAAACAACTCGCTCGGCTTCAATGCCGCGTGGAAGCCGACCCCCGGCCTCAAGCTGGTGTTCGACGTCCACCATTCGACTGCCGAGACCAAGTCCGACAGCCCGTTCGGTACGGTCAACAACCTGGCCACGGTCAGCTTCAGCCGCGGCAATACGCGCGTCGACTTCACGCACGACATGCCGGTCATGAGCATCCAGGGCGCGGACTTCATCAAGGCGCCGATGCAGGTGTCGGGTTCCTGGTTCCAGGATGGCATCCAGAAGATGGAGATCGACCAGGCACAGTTCAGCGGCAGCATGAAGGTGATGGAATCGTCCAACCTGAACTTCGGCCTGGCCGCGACGGAAGTGAAGAACCGCTCGGTGTTCCAGCAAGTGCAAAGCGACACCTGGGGCGGCGCATCGAAAGCGTCGGACTACCCGCAGTCGCTGTTCAAGGCTGACGACCTGCGCAACTACTTCCGCGATTTCGACGGCGTGGACGATCCCGCCCTGTTCAACCAGATCCACACCTTCGACTTTGCCGCCATGCGCCAGGTAGCGTCGGACGCCACCGGCAAGCCGCATCTGTACATGCCGAGCCTGGCCAACCCGGATTACGACCGCCGCACCCGGGAGAAATCCAAATCGGCCTATGTGCAGCTGGTCACGGACTGGGACCTGGCGGTGCCGATGCACACCGGTATCGGCCTGCGCTTCGAGAAGACCGACGTGCTGTCCACCGCGCTGTCGGCCACCCCGACCGAAGTGCGCTGGGTGTCGCAGAACGAATTCCCGATCACCTTCGGCAACCGCGCCTTCACGTCCCAGACCGGCTCCTACACCCACGTGCTGCCTAGCGTGGACTGGGATGCCGACCTGCGCCAGGACTTCAAGGTACGCGCCAGCTACGGAGAAACCATCGGCCGGCCGCGCTATGACCAGATCCAGGGCGGCCGCACCGTCGGCGCCACCGCTTCGGTCAATGGCGACACGGCATCGACCGGCAATGCGGCACTGAAGCCGGTCAAGTCCAGGAACCTGGACCTGTCGGCCGAATGGTATTACAACCAGCGCAGCGTGGTTTCGCTCGGCCTGTTCAACAAGAAGCTGAGCAACTACGCCGGCCAGTCGGTCACCAACATCCCCGAGGCGGGCTTGCACACCCCGGTCGGCGGCAAGTACTGGAATGCGGCGCTGGCTGCCGGCTGTATCGTCACCGACACGGCTTGCATCCGCAACTACATTTTCAAGAACTTCAACGGCCAGCCGGGCGTGGTGCGCGGTCCGGACAACGAGAAGGGGGAGATCACCGGCACCATCACCGGCCAGCCGTTCGACCCGATCATCAATTTCCAGACCACCAGCTACGTCAACTCCAAGGGCGACAAGCTGCATGGGGCGGAAATCAACTGGCAGCACATGTTCGGCGACAGCGGCTTCGGCATCCAGGCCAACTACACCTACGTGAAGTCGGGCCTGACGTTCAACAATGCGAGCGTGGGCGACCAGTTCGCGCTGGTGGGCCTGGGCGACTCGGCCAACCTGGTCGGTATCTACGAAGACAACAAATGGAGCATCCGTGCCGCCTACAACTGGCGCGACAAGTTCCTGTCCTCGACCACCGACCTGGCCGGGCCGAACCCGCAATACACCGAACCTTACGGTCAGCTGGACGTGAGTATCGGTTACGCCTACAGCAAGAACTTGAGCTTCCAGCTGGAAGCGATTAATCTCACCGATGAGATGCAGCGGGTCCATGGCCGCACCAAGTCGATGGTGCTCAGCCTGGCGCAGTCGGGCCCGCGCTACATGCTGGCGGCACGCTACAAGTTCTGACCTCTCTCTCCGCGGTAAGTCAGGGCAGATGGTTGTGCCCCGCCGCTTCAACAGGCCGCGCCGTCCCGGCGGCCTGTTTTTTTGAAAGAGCGAATGGACGAGCAAGCAATGCAACACATCGTGATCGTGGGCGGCGGTTCGGCCGGCTGGTTGACCGCTGGCGTGATCGCGGCCGAACACGCGGCGACGCCGGGCGCCCAGTGGCGCGTCACCGTGCTCGAATCGCCCGACGTGGCGCCGATCGGCGTGGGCGAGGGCACCTGGCCCAGCATGCGCGATACCTTGGCGCGCATCGGCGTGTCCGAGTCCGACTTCGTGCGCGAGTGCGACGCCTCGTTCAAGCAAGGCTCGCGCTTCAACCGCTGGGTGGACGGCGGCGACCAAGATGTCTATTTCCATCCCTTCGTCGTACCGCAAGGCTACGGCGACACCAACCTGGCGGCACGCTGGCGCAATGTGCGGCCCGAGGCGGCATTTGCCGACCTGGTCAGCTTCCAGCCGCAACTGTGCCTGCACGGCCGCGCTCCCAAGCAAATGGCCACGCCGGAATTCGCGGCCGTGTCCAACTACGGCTACCACCTGGATGCGGGCAAGTTCGGCACCTTCCTGCGCCGCCATTGCACCGACCGCTTGAACGTGCAGCACGTGGTCGACCATGTCACGGCCGTCATCCCGCACGCCAACGGCGACATCGCCGCCCTGCAGACGCGCCAGCATGGCGCCATCGCCGCCGACCTGTTCGTCGACTGCACCGGCTCGCAAGCGCTGTTGCTGGGCAAGCATTATGGCGTGCCGCTGCTGTCGCAGCAGCACATCCTGTTCAACGACAGCGCGATGGCGGTACAGCTGCCGTATCCCGCCGACGACAGCCCGATCGCCTCGCCCACCATCTCGACCGCCCAGGCCCACGGCTGGATCTGGGATATCGGCCTGCCGACGCGGCGCGGCATCGGCTATGTGTATTCGAGCGCCCACGGCAGCGATGCCCAGGCCGAACAAGCCTTGCAGGCTTACGTGCGCCAGACCGGCGGCGGGCAGGAGATGCCGCCGCCGCGCAAGCTCAGTTTCCAGCCCGGCTACCGCGAGCACATCTGGCACCGCAATTGCGTGGCGATCGGCCAGTCGGCCGGCTTCCTGGAGCCGCTGGAGGCATCGGCGCTGGCCATGGTCGAATTGTCGGCGGCCATGCTGGCCGACACCATGCCGGCCAACCGCGCGGCGATGGAGCTGGCGGCCACGCGCTTCAACGAAGCCTTCCGCTACCGCTGGGAGCGCGTGATCGACTTCCTCAAGCTGCACTATGTGCTGAGCAAGCGCCGCGACGACGGCTATTGGCGCGACAACCGTGCCGGCGCCAGCGTGCCGCCGCGGCTGCAGGAATTGCTGGCGCTGTGGCGCCACCAGCCGCCGTCGCGCTACGATTTCCCGCGCATCGAAGAAGTGTTCCCGTCCGCCAGCTACCAGTACATCCTGTACGGCATGGGCTTCGAGACCGATTACGGCCATGCGCGGCGCGGTTCCGACCTGCCGGGCGTGGCCGACGCCTGTTTCGCCGAGGCGCAGGAATTGACGCGCCGCATGCTGGCCGGCCTGCCCAGCAACCGCGAATTGATCAACCACATCAAGCGCCACGGCTTGCCGCGGCGCTGACACCACCGGATGCACCATGACCCAGATCGTAATGCTCAATAACGTCGACCACCAGGCGCTGCGCGTGGTGACGGACCGCCACGCCCGCTATGGCGACAATGTGATGACGTGCGCCACCTTCCCGGCCGAATTCCGCGACGTGCAAGCCAACTACCCCATCGTGTTCCGCCAGGACGGCGAGGGCAGCTTCGAACCGCTGGTGCTGCTTGGCTTCCAGGAAGGCGAAAACCTGTTCCTCGGCCCGCAGGGCTGGGATGCCAATTATGTGCCGCTGGCGATCGAACGCATGCCCTTCCTGATCGGCCGCTCGGGCGAGCAGTTGCACGTGCACATTGACATCGACCACCCGCGCGTCAGCCGCGAGCGGGGCGAGGCCTTGTTCCTGGCCTATGGCGGCGTCACGCCTTACCTGGAACGCATCAATTCCATGCTGCTGACGATCCACCAGGGCTTGCAGCAAGTGCCGTCCTTCATTGCCGCGCTGCGCGAGCACGATTTGCTGGAATCCTTCGTCGCCGACATCGAGCTGGAAGATGGCTCGCAAAACCGCCTGTTCGGCTTCCACACCATCAACGAGGACAAGCTGTTCCAGCTGCCCGGTGCGGCGCTGGAGCGCCTGAACCGCGCTGGCCACCTGTTGTCGATCTATATGGTGCTGGCCTCGATGTCGAATTTCCGCGCCCTGATCGACCGCAAGCAGCGCGCCGTCAACGCCCATGGCTAAGCCGATCCGCGAACTGGCCGGCTTGCGGCCGGCCGACCTGGACGATGCCCTGCTGACCTGCACCGAACCGCTGGTGCTGCGCGGCCTGGCGTCGCACTGGCCGCTGGTGCAGGCCGGGCGCAGCTCGCAGCGCGCCGCCAGCGACTACCTGCGCCGCTATTACCGCGGCGAGCAAGTCATCGCCCTGCTGGGCGCACCGGAGATCCACGGCCGCTTCTTCTACAACGACGCCGTCGACGGCTTCAACTTCTCTTCGGTGCGGGCCGACCTGGGCGGGGTGCTGGACGAACTGGAAGTCCAGCGCAGCGCCGCCGTGCCGCCCGCCATCTATGTCGGCTCCACGGAAATCGATGCCTGCCTGCCCGGGCTGCGCGCCGAGAACGACCTGGGCCTGGATGCGCGCCAGCCCTACGTCAGCATCTGGCTGGGCAACCGCACGCGCATCGCGCCGCACTACGACCTGCCGGACAATATCGCATGCGTGGCGGCCGGACGGCGCCGCTTCACGCTGTTCCCGCCGGAGCAACTGGCCAACCTGTACGTCGGCCCGCTCGACTTCACCCCGGCCGGCCAGCCGATCAGCATGGTGGATCTGCACCGGCCCGACCTGGCGCGCTTCCCGCGCTTCGCCGACGCGCTGGCGCAGGCGCAGGCGGCCGAGCTGGAAGCGGGCGACGCCATCTTCATCCCCAGCATGTGGTGGCACCACGTGGAAGCGCTCGATGCCTTCAACATCCTGGTCAATTACTGGTGGCGCCAGTCGCCGCCCTATATGGACACGCCGACCAGCGCCCTGATGCTGGCGCTGCTGACCCTGCGCGACCTGCCGCCGGCCCAGCGCAAGGCATGGCAGGAAATCTTCCGCCATTACGTGTTCGACAGCGACGGCAGCGAAGCGGCCCACATCCCGCCGGCCGCGCGCCGCGTGCTGGCGCCGCTGGACGACGCCACGGCGCGCGGCCTGCGCGGCGAAATCATCAACCGAATCAACCGCTAAGGATTACCGATGCAAGCACCTCACCAAGCGATCCGCCGCGTCGTCATTGCCGGCGGCGGCACGGCCGGCTGGATGGCGGCCGCCATGCTGTCCAAGACCATGGGCAGGATCCTCGACATCACCCTGGTCGAATCGGAGGAGATCGGCACCGTCGGCGTGGGCGAAGCCACCATCCCGACCATGATTACCTTCCACGACCTGCTGGAACTGAACGAAGCGGAATTCATGGCCGCCACCAGCGCCACCTTCAAGCTGGGCATCAGTTTCGAAAACTGGCGCAACGTCGGCGAGAACTATATCCACTCCTTCGGCACCACCGGCACCGACCACTGGACCGCCGGCTTCCAGCATTTCTGGCTCAAGGGCCGCGCCCGCGGGCTGGCAGGCGATTACGGCGACTATTGCCGCGAGCTGAAAGCGGCGCAGATGGACCGCTTCGCCCATTTGCCCGACAACGGCATGAATTACGCCTACCACCTCGATGCCGGCGCCTACGCGCGCTACCTGCGCAAATTCAGCGAGCCGCTGGGCGTCAAGCGGGTCGAGGGCAAGATCGCCGAAGTGCGGCAGGTGCCCGGCAGCGGCCATATCGCCGCCCTGGTGCTGGAAGACGGCCGCCAGGTGGAGGGCGACCTGTTCCTCGACTGTTCCGGTTTCCGCAGCCTGCTGCTGGGGCAGACGCTGGGCGTGGAATACGAAGACTGGTCGCACTGGCTGTTCTGCGACAGCGCGCTCGCGGTGCAGACCGAAGCGACCGGCGTGGTGCCGCCTTATACCCGCTCGATCGCCCACGCCGCCGGCTGGCAGTGGCGCATCCCGCTGCAGCACCGCGTCGGCAACGGCCTGGTGTATTCCAGCCGCCATGTGGACGACGAGCAGGCCCACCAGTTGCTGATGGACAACCTGGCCGGCGCCCCGCTGATGCAGCCGCGCCCGATCCGCTTCACGCCCGGGCAGCGGCGCCAGGTATGGAAGGGCAATTGCATCGGCATCGGCCTTTCCAGCGGTTTCCTGGAACCGATCGAGTCGACCAGCATCCACCTGATCCAGCGCAGCCTGATCCGCCTGCTGCAAATGTTCCCCAGCCACGGCATCTGCCAGAGCGACATCGAGGAATACAACCAGCAGGCCGCGCATGAAATCGCCCACATCCGCGACTTCATCATCCTGCACTACCACGTCACCAACCGCCAGGACAGCCAGTTCTGGCGCGATTGCCGCGCGCTCGAGCTGCCGGAGTCCCTGCGCCACCGCATCGACCTGTTCCGCGAAACGGGCCGCGTGTTCCGCGTGCCGAACGAACTGTTTGCCGAGAACTCCTGGATCCAGGTCATGCTGGGGCAGGGCATCGTGCCCGAGCGTTACCACCAGATCGCCGATATGATGGGTGATGCCGAATTGTTAAGTTTCCTCGACAATATCCGCAATGGCGTGAGTGCCGTCGCGCGCCAGCTGCCGCGCCACCAGGACTATATTCAGCAATATTGCCGCGCCATGTGAAGTGGCCGGCGCCAGCCGACCAGCGAAGTCGGTGGGAAGTCGGTGTCAGGTCTGTCATTCGGACAGTCAGCACAATCGTTTGATCTACCTCAATACAGGAAACCACCCGCTTTCCGGTTTTGAGATAGATCAAAAAACTGGCGCGGATGTCCGAATGACAGACCTGACACCGACTTTTGACACCGACTTTCCCCACACGATGCGCGGGCAGGGCGCTGGCGAGGCACAGAACTTGCCTGCCTGTTCATTTTGACCTCCTGATAACCGGACAAACGTTGCGCGAAGCCGGCGCCAGGCGCGCCATGCAGAAAACACTCACATACCCCGTACAAACCTGTTGCGTCAAGAGGAAATTGTCGGTACACTAGCCGGCTTCGGTATGGGTTCGTCTTTTTTGCCCGTATCTTTTTTTGTAGTTAAACAAAGCCCCGCCCAATCGTAGGTGGGAATGGAGAAAAAATGAGCCTTGGCCTCCTCGGTCGCAAGGTTGGTATGATGCGCATCTTCACCGATGACGGGGATTCGATCCCAGTCACCGTGTTGGACGTATCGAACAACCGTGTTGCGCAAATCAAAACTCCTGAAGTGGATGGTTATTCCGCTGTTCAGGTTGTCTTCGGTCAGCGTCGCGCATCCCGCGTGACTAAAGCTGCTGCCGGTCATTTCGCTAAAGCTGGTGTTGAAGCTGGTACCTTCCTGAAGGAATTCCGCGTTGACGCTGCTAAAGCTGCAGAACTGAAAGCCGGTGAAGTTATCGCCGCTTCCCTGTTCGAAGTCGGTCAAAAGATCGACGTACAAGGTGTTTCGATTGGTAAGGGCTACGCCGGTACCATCAAGCGCTACAACTTCTCGTCCGGCCGTGCTACCCACGGTAACTCCCGTTCGCACAACGTACCAGGTTCCATCGGTATGGCGCAGGATCCGGGCCGAGTCTTCCCAGGCAAGCGCATGACCGGTCACATGGGCGACGTTACCGTCACCACCCAGAACCTGGAAATCGCTCGTATCGACGCTGACCGCCAGCTGCTGCTGGTGAAAGGTGCAGTACCAGGCGCGAAAAACGGCCAGGTTGTTGTGTCGCCAGCCGTTAAAGTTAAAGCAAAGAAGGGAGCTTAATCGATGGAACTGAAGCTCTTGAACGCGCAAGGTCAAGTTGCGTCGAACGTAGCCGCCGCTGACACCGTCTTCGGCCGTGACTACAACGAAGCGCTGATCCACCAGGTCGTTGTTGCCTACGCTGCTAACGCACGCTCGGGTAACCGCAAGCAAAAAGACCGTGAAGAAGTCCACCACACGACCAAGAAGCCATGGCGCCAAAAAGGCACCGGCCGTGCTCGTGCTGGTATGTCGTCCTCCCCGCTGTGGCGCGGTGGTGGCCGCATCTTCCCGAACACCCCTGACGAGAACTTCTCGCACAAGGTCAACAAGAAGATGTATCGCGCAGGTATCTGCTCGATCCTGTCCCAGCTGGCTCGCGAAGAGCGCCTGGTCGTGATCGAAGACCTGTCGATCGAAGCCCCGAAGACCAAGCTGCTGTCGCAAAAGCTGACCGGCATGGGTCTGGATTCGGTCCTGATCGTTACCGACACCATCCAGGAAAACCTGGAACTGGCTTCCCGCAACCTGCCGAACGTGCTGGTTGTCGAGCCACGTCACGCTGACCCAATGTCCCTGGTCTTCTACAAGAAGGTCCTGGTCACCAAGGCAGCTCTGGCACAGATTGAGGAGATGCTGGCATGAGCGCAGTTATCAAACACAGCGAAGAGCGCCTGATGAAGGTGCTGCTGGCGCCGGTCATTTCCGAGAAGGCCACCATGGTCGCGGAAAAGAACGAGCAGATCGTGTTCCTGGTGTCCAAGGATGCGACCAAGCCAGAAATCAAGGCCGCCGTTGAACTGCTGTTCAAGGTTGAAGTGGAATCGGTGCAGACCGTGAACCGCGAAGGTAAGGTCAAGCGTTCCGGCCGTTTCATCGGTCGCCGCAACCACACCAAGCGTGCTTTCGTGTGCCTGAAGCCAGGCCAGGAAATCAATTTCACCGAGGAGGCTAAATAATGGCACTCGTTAAGATGAAGCCAACCTCCCCAGGCCGTCGCGGCATGGTGAAGGTTGTGAACGCCGACCTGTTCAAAGGCCGTCCGTTCGCCGCCCTGGTTGAGAAGAAGTCGAAGACTGCTGGCCGTAACAACAACGGTCACATCACCACCCGCCACATCGGCGGTGGCCACAAGCACCACTACCGCGTGGTGGACTTCAAGCGCAACAAGGATGGCATCCCTGCGAAAGTGGAACGTATCGAATACGATCCAAACCGTACCGCACACATCGCCCTGCTGTGCTACGCCGACGGCGAGCGCAAGTACATCATCGCCCCGAAGGGCGTGGCTGTCGGCGACACCCTGCTGAACGGTTCGGAAGCGCCGATCAAGGCCGGTAACTGCCTGCCAATCCGCAACATCCCAGTCGGCACCAACATCCACTGCGTGGAAATGCTGCCAGGTAAAGGCGCCCAGATGGCCCGTACCGCTGGCGCCGTTGTGGTCCTGATGGCCCGTGAAGGTACCTACGCCCAGGTTCGCCTGCGCTCCGGCGAAGTGCGCCGCGTGCACATCGAGTGCCGCGCCACCATCGGCGAAGTCGGCAATGCTGAACACAGCCTGCGCAAGATCGGTAAAGCTGGTGCGATGCGCTGGCGCGGTGTTCGCCCAACCGTCCGCGGTGTGGTGATGAACCCGATCGACCACCCGCACGGTGGTGGTGAAGGCCGTACCGCAGCTGGTCGTCATCCAGTATCGCCATGGGGCCAGCAGACCAAGGGTAAGAAGACTCGCTCGAACAAGCGTACTTCTTCGATGATCGTCTCTCGCCGCGGCAAGAAATAAGGATAAACCATGACTCGTTCATTGAAAAAAGGGCCGTTCTGCGACGCCCACCTGGTGAAGAAAGTCGAAGCCGCGCAAGCGTCGAAAGACAAGAAGCCAATCAAAACCTGGTCCCGTCGTTCGACGATCATGCCTGACTTCATCGGTCTGACCATTGCCGTGCACAACGGCAAGGTGCACGTGCCTGTGTACGTTTCCGAGAACATGGTTGGTCACAAGCTCGGCGAATTCGCGCTGACCCGTACCTTCAAGGGCCACGCTGCTGACAAAAAGGCTAAGAAATAATGGAAACTAAAGCTATCCTCAAAGGCGTGCGCCTGTCGGATCAGAAAGGTCGCCTGATCGCTGACCTGATCCGCGGCAAGAAGGTCGACGCTGCGCTGAACATCCTGCAGTTCAGCCCTAAGAAAGGCGCGTTCATCGTCAAGAAAGTGCTGGAGTCCGCGATTGCGAACGCCGAGCACAACGACGGTGCCGACATCGACGAACTGTTCGTGAAGACCATTTACGTCGAAAAGGGCCCGATCCTGAAGCGCTTCACCGCGCGTGCAAAGGGTCGCGGCGACCGTATCTCGAAACAATCCTGTCACATTTACGTGACTGTCGGTAACTAAGGAGCTGCGATGGGTCAGAAAATTCATCCAACCGGTTTCCGTCTGGCGGTCACCCGTAACTGGGCATCTCGCTGGTACGCAACCAACGGCAACTTCGCTTCGATGCTGAACGAAGACCTGAAGGCACGTGCTTTCCTGAAGAAGAAGCTGAAGAACGCTTCCGTGGGCCGCATCGTGATCGAGCGTCCTGCCAAGAACGCCCGCTTCACCGTGTACAGCTCGCGTCCTGGCGTCGTGATCGGCAAGAAGGGCGAGGACATCGAAGTCCTGAAGTCCGCCCTGACCAAGATCATGGGCGTGCCAGTGCACGTGAACATCGAAGAAATCCGTAAGCCGGAAATCGACGCGCAACTGATCGCCGATTCGATCTCCCAGCAGCTGGAAAAGCGCATCATGTTCCGCCGCGCCATGAAGCGCGCCATGCAGAACGCCATGC
>CBFGQI010000038.1:0-38982 GCA_965650885.1 uncultured Oxalobacteraceae bacterium | reverse complement strand
ACCTCGCGGCACATGGACCTGAACCATGCGCGTCTACCAATTCCGCCACGTGGGCACTGGTACTGCATTCGTCTCAGAAGATAGCGTTTGGTGCCCACGGAGGGACTCGAACCCCCACACCTCGCGGCACATGGACCTGAACCATGCGCGTCTACCAATTCCGCCACGTGGGCACTGGTACTGCATTCGTCTCAGAAGATAGCGTTTGGTGCCCACGGAGGGACTCGAACCCCCACACCTCGCGGCACATGGACCTGAACCATGCGCGTCTACCAATTCCGCCACGTGGGCACTGGTACTGCATTCGTCTCAGAAGATAGCGTTTGGTGCCCACGGAGGGACTCGAACCCCCACACCTCGCGGCACATGGACCTGAACCATGCGCGTCTACCAATTCCGCCACGTGGGCGCTGTCTTCTTCGACACTCTGTTGCGGTGTTGTGTGCAACAGAGGCACGCATATTAAAGGCCGGATCGCGATCGGTCAAGCGTTAATTGATTATTCGATGCAACTTTCCGCGAAACGGGCGCGGAAAACAAAAAAGCCGCTTTTCAGCGGCTTTCCTGCGGAATTTTTGGTGCCCACGGAGGGACTCGAACCCCCACACCTCGCGGCACATGGACCTGAACCATGCGCGTCTACCAATTCCGCCACGTGGGCATTGTCGCGTTGTTCTGCAACGAGGCACGCATAGTAATGGCCGGACGCGCCGCGGTCAAGTTTATTATGCAAGCTTGTTGGACCGGCCACGCTGGCGCGCCGCCAGGAGCAGCAAACCCGCCGCCAGCATGGCCCAGCCGGACGGTTCCGGAATGGCGGCGACGTCCCAGCCGATGGCGTCCATGGCCAGCAGGTCGTTGCCGGTGATGTGCAGGGTTTCGCCCAGACCGGCGGTCGGATCCATCAGGCCGATGAACAGATCGTCCTTCCAGTGGCTGGCCTGGCGGCCATCGCCGAAATTCACGCCGGTGGAAAATTCCGGCCCCACTGTGCTGCCATCAAGGGAAAAATACTTGGCGCGCGTGTCGGCGGTCCAGTCGATCACGCCTTGCGAGGCGCTGGCGGCGGAATAGCGGAACAGGTCCAGCGTGGAGACGTAGGTGAACTGGTTGTCGCTGAAGGGGCCGTTGAGCGGCGGCGAGTTGAAGTCAAGGATGTCGACGCCGCTGATGAAGCCCAGCACGTGACCGATTTCATGCGCCGCGATGCCGATGAAGTCGAAGGCATTGGCATTGGTGCCATTGCCCGGGTCGAAGTCGAAATTGAAATCGCTGTTGAACTGGATGAAGCCGTCGCAATTGCCGATGCAGCCTTGCAGGGTTTGCGGCGTCACGGCCAGGCCGAGGGCCTTGGCTTCCGCATTGGCGATGAACAGCAGATGGTTATTGGCATCGTCATCGTTGTCGAGATAGGGCGTGGCGCTGCCGGCGCCGTGCGGGCTGTTGGCGGTGCGGTTGATCAGCATGCCGAATGTGCTGCCGCCCGGCAGGTTGGCCACGGCCGTGGCATCGGCGGCGGAGGTGGCGTCGCTGGCGAGGGCGGCGCGCACGGTGGCGTAGCTGTGGAGGTCCTGGGCCGAGGCGGCCTGGCCGAGGATGCCGCCGCCCAGCGAATTGAAGCCGACCGTCAAATTAACCGTCACATTGTCACTCAGCAAACTTGACCAGCGCGCGGCGGCGGCCTGGAAGCCTTGCTGGGCCTGGACCGAGGTGCCGGGGACGAAATTGAATTGGAATACCGGCGCTGCGGAAGCCGTACTGGCTGCCAGCAGCATGCCGGCGAGCAGTGTTTTCATGGCGGACTCCTTCGGATGGATGGGTATGGAAGAAGCCGCAAAAACTGTGCGCGGGAAGGCGGGGCAAGGGCAGGGCGCCCAAGGCTTGAATGGCTGTGTCAACCCAGCCGACGCGCGAAAACAAAAAAGCCGCTGAAATCAGCGGCTTTTCTGCGGAATTTTTGGTGCCCACGGAGGGACTCGAACCCCCACACCTCGCGGCACATGGACCTGAACCATGCGCGTCTACCAATTCCGCCACGTGGGCATATACAACATCTGCTATGATACTGCTTTGGTGAGTTTTGCGCCAGATGAACTTTCATTCCACGCTGCACATCAACTCGCCGATCCCGCATCGCTGCGGGAGCCAGAATTATA
Source organism: uncultured Oxalobacteraceae bacterium (assembly GCA_965650885.1). GTDB lineage: Bacteria > Pseudomonadota > Gammaproteobacteria > Burkholderiales > Burkholderiaceae_D > Rugamonas. Next base: position 36,826 of record CBFGQI010000038.1, on the reverse strand, counting down.
GAGGAAACTCTGCCGTTGTCAAAGGGTCTCCGAAAGATTTTTGTGCGCGGCCCTTCCTGTTACACTACCAACCAATAATAAGATTACTGACCCCCTTTTGAACTCAACTCACATCATTCCCAGCCGCGAAGAGATTCTCGGCATCTTCCGCAGCGCCAAGGCGCCGCTCGACTTGCGCACGCTGGCGCTGTCGCTGAAAGTCAAAGCCGATTCCCACGCCGTGCTGATGCGCCGCCTGAACGCCATGGAGCGTGACGGCCAGATCCGCTCCGACACCGGCGGTTTTTACGTGCTGGCGGACCATTCCGAATTCATCGCCGGCCGCGTATCGAGCCACCGCGACGGCTACGGTTTCCTGATTCCGGACGAGCCGGGAGAAGACTTGTTCCTGGCCGAGCGCGAAATGCAGAAAGTCCTGCACGGCGACAAGGTACTGGCGCGCGTCATCGGCTATGACCGCCGTGGCCGCCCGGAAGGCACCATCGTCGAAGTCGTGCAGCGCGGCACTACCCATATCATCGGCCGCCTGCTGAAGGAAAACGGCGTGTGGGTGGTGGCGCCGGAAGACAAGCGCATCAGCCAGGATATCCTGGTGCAGGGCGCGGTCGGCAAGGCCAAGTCGGGCCAGATCGTCAGCGTCGAATTGACCGAACAGCCGGGCCGCTTCAAGCAGCCGTCGGGCAAGATCGTCGAAGTGCTGGGCGATATGGACGATCCTGGCATGGAGATCGAAATTGCGGTGCGCAAATTCGGCGTGCCGCATATCTTCTCCGATGCGGCGCTGAAGCAGGCCGCCAAGCTGCCGGACGTGGTGAAGGAATCGGACTGGGGCGAGCGCGTGGACTTGCGCGACGTGCCGCTGGTGACCATCGACGGCGAAGATGCGCGCGACTTCGACGATGCCGTGTATTGCGAACCGGTGAAAGTCGGCCGCAGCAAGGCTTACCGCCTGATTGTGGCGATCGCCGACGTGTCGCATTACGTCAAGCCGAACGATGGCCTGGACGGTGACGCCCTCGAGCGCAGCACCTCGGTCTATTTCCCGCGCCGCGTGATCCCGATGCTGCCGGAAAAACTGTCCAACGGCCTGTGCTCGCTGAACCCGCGCGTCGACCGCCTGACCCTGGTGTGCGATGCCGTGATCACCGCGCAAGGCGAGTTGAAGGCGTACCAGTTCTACCCGGCCGTGATCCACTCGGCCGCGCGCCTGACCTATACCGAAGTGGCGGCCATCCTGGGCAACACCAAGGGGCCGGAAGCGGCGCGTCGCGCGGAAATCGTGCCGCACCTGCAGAACCTGTACGACGTCTACCATGCGCTGCAGAAGTCGCGCCAGGAGCGCGGTGCGATCGATTTCGAAACCACCGAAACCTATATCGTCTGCAACCCGACCGGCAAGATCGAGAAGATCATCCCGCGCACCCGTAACGATGCGCACAAGCTGATCGAAGAGTGCATGCTGGCCGCCAACGTGTGCGCGGCGGACCTGCTGCTGCGCCACAAGCACCCCGGCACTTACCGCATCCACGCCAGCCCGACCAAGGAAAAGCTGACGCAGGTGCGCGACTTCCTCAAGCAGCTCGGCCTGTCGCTGGGCGGCGGTGATACGCCGGTAGCGCGCGATTACGCGGAGCTGATGAAGAAGATCAAGGAGCGTCCGGATGCGCAACTGCTGCAAACCATGCTGCTGCGCTCGATGCAGCAGGCGGTCTACAGCCCGGACAATATCGGCCACTTCGGCCTGGCGTACGAAGCCTATGCCCACTTCACCAGCCCGATCCGCCGCTATCCGGACTTGCTGACGCACCGCGCCATCAAGGCGATCTTGGCGGGCAAGAAATATGAGCCGAAGATCGGCGACAAGTCGGTGCTGAACACCACGATTTCGAACGCGCAGCGCCGCCAGCAGTTGAAGGACAAGCAGGAAGGCCGCGAGCAGAAACCCAAGGGCGACCTGACCATCTGGGATGCGCTGGGCGTGCACTGCTCGGCCAACGAGCGCCGTGCCGACGAAGCGTCGCGCGACGTGGAAGCCTGGCTGAAGTGCTACTTCATGCAGGACAAGCTGGGCGAGGAATTCAGTGGCATCATCACCGGCGTGACCACGTTCGGTATCTTCGTGCAGCTCGACCAGTTGTTCGTCGAAGGCCTGGTGCACATCACCGACCTGGGTGCCGACTTCTTCGAATACGACGAGGCGCGCCATGAATTGCGCGGCGAACGCACCGGCAAGCGTTACCAGCTGACCGGCCGCGTCAATGTGCAGGTGGTGCGCGTGGACCTGGAATCGCGCAAGATCGACTTGCGCCTGGCCGAAAGCGAAACCTCCATGCTGCCGCCGCAAGGCAAGAAGGCGGCGCGTAAAGGCGGCGGCTTGCTGGGTTCCTTCGGCGATTTCGACAGCTTCGACGAGGACGAGAGCCCGGCCGTGGCGCGCAAGCGCAAAGCGGCACGCGCAGCCGCGCCGACCGTATCGTCTCGCGACGAAGCGCCGACCCGCGTGCCGGCCAAGCGCGGCAAGGCGGCACCAGCCTACACGCCGCCTGCACCAGCGGCACGCAAGGCCGCCAAGCCGAAGGCCAAGCCCAAAGCGGCCGCCAAGCGCGTCACCAAGGCCGCCAAGGCCAAGAAGAAACGATAAGCACCCATCCGGCGCTTCGGCGCCGGAACTTTTTTGAGAACTACGATGTCCAAGAACAAAATGATTTTCGGCTTCCACGCCGTCACCTCGCGCCTGCGCCACGAAGCCTCCAGCGTCGAAGAAATCTTCGTCGACCATGCGCGCGACGACCGCCGCATGAAGGACTTGATCGCCCATGCCAAGGCAGCCGGCGTGCGCGTGATGCCGGTGGAATCCGAACGCCTCGACAAGATCGTCGGCACGCGCCGCCACCAGGGCGTGATCGCGTTTGCGTCCCAGCTGGCGCTGGCGCGCAACCTGGATGAGCTGCTGGATGCGGTGGAAGGCCCGCCGCTGCTGCTGGTCCTGGATGGCATTACCGATCCGCACAACCTGGGCGCATGCCTGCGGGTGGCCGACGGTGCCGGGGCGCATGCGGTGATCGCGCCGAAGGACCGTTCGGTGGGCTTGAACGCGACCGCGGCCAAGGTGGCTTCCGGGGCGGCCGAGACCGTGCCTTACATTACCGTGACCAATCTGGCGCGCACCTTGCGCGAGCTGAAGGAACGCGATATCTGGCTGATCGGCACTTCGGATGATGGCGAGAAGGGGCTGTATGAAGGCGATTACACGGGCGCGACCGCGATCGTGATGGGCTCGGAAGGCGAGGGCATGCGCCGCCTGACGCGCGAAACCTGCGATGTGCTGGTGTCGATTCCGATGTTCGGTTCCGTCGAGTCGCTGAACGTGTCGGTGGCTTCGGGTGTTTGCCTGTACGAGGCGCGCCGCCAGCGGATTGCACGCGAAGGCTGAAACCGGTAAGGCAGAAAACCGGTAAGGCGGGGTCAGACCCAAGGGTCAGACCCCAGTCCGCAGCCGTCGCAGACGGGGGTCTGACCCTGTGGGTCTGACCCCGCCTTACCGGTTTGACCGCCAGCAAGCCCGCAACGGATGCGCTATCATGTTCATCCGAACAACCCGAATCACCGCACCACCATGTTTGACCACCTCCGTGACGACATCCGCAGCATCATCGAGCGCGACCCCGCAGCTCGCAATAGCTGGGAGGTGCTGACCTGTTACCCCGGCCTGCAAGTGATCGTCATGCACCGCTGGGCACACTGGTGCTGGACACACGGCCTGAAATGGCTGGGCCGCTTCATCTCCTACCTGGCCCGTATCATCACCGGCATCGAGATCCACCCCGGCGCCACGATCGGCCGCCGCGTCTTCATCGACCACGGCTTTGGCGTAGTGATCGGCGAAACGGCGGTAGTCGGCGACGACTGCACCATCTACCAGGGCGTCACGTTGGGCGGCACCTCGCTGCACGCCGGCGCCAAGCGCCACCCGACGCTGGAACGCGGCGTGATCGTCGGCGCCGGCGCCAAGGTCCTCGGCGGCTTCACGGTCGGCGAATACGCCAAGGTCGGCTCCAATGCCGTGGTGCTCAAATCCGTCCCCGCCGGCGCCACCGCCGTCGGCAACCCCGCGCACCTGGTGCACAAGGAACAGGCCCCATCCCCATCGTCGCGCTTCTTCTCCGCATACGGCGTGACCGCCAACGGCGACGACCCGCTGTCGAAAGCGCTGCACGCCCTGATCGACAACGCCGCCGCGCAGGAAGCGCAGATCGAACGCCTGTCGGCAGCCATGAAGGCGGCGGGCCTGGACTGCCCGGACCTCAAGCCCTGCGACAAGATCGATCAGGAAGAACTCAACAAACTGGTCGAATAAGGAGACCCCATGGACCAAGTATTGGACCCGTTTGAAATCCGTGTGCTCGCAGTGCTGGCCGAAAAGGAAGGCCTGACCCCGGACAACTATCCCTTGTCGCTGAACGCACTGACCAACGGTTGCAACCAGCTCTCCAGCCGCGAACCGGTAATGCAATTGAGCGAAGAAACCGTGGCCGACGTGCTGGCCCGCCTGGCCGAACGCAAGCTGGCCAACGCGGTCAACCAGTCCGGCTCGCGCGTCACCAAGTACGAGCACCGCATGCGCATCAAGTGGACATTGGAACAGGATAAGCTGGCAATCCTGACCGTGCTGATGCTGCGTGGCCCACAGACTGCCGGCGAGATCCGCACCCGCACCGGCCGCCTGCATGAATTCAAATCGGTGGCCGACGTCGAAGCGGGCTTGCAATTCCTGATCGACAAATATCCGCCGCTGGTGGCCAAGCTGCCGCTGGCCCCGGGCTCGCGCGAACCGCGCTACGGCCACTTGCTGGCCGGCGAAGAGGCGCTGGCGCGCGAATCGACCGCCGGCGCATACGGTGGCGCAGCCAGCAGTGCCGCAGGCGAGGGTGGCAGTCGCACCGACCGCGTAGCACAACTGGAGCAGGAAGTTGCATCGCTGCGCGAAGAAGTTGCCGCATTGGCTGCGCAAGTCGCAGAATTGCGGGCAGTAATCGAATAACAAGAGCTGTTGTGAGAATCCCCCATATTCAATTGGATTGATTGTGGGGGTACCGGGGCGTTGTTATGCTTGGGGCATAACTATTACAGCCTCGGGAGATCGAATGGAACTGCTGCGCCGCTTGTCCATCCGGCACAAACTTCTTCTCAGCATGGGCTTGTGCCTTTTGCTGTTCATTATCATTTCATCCAGCCTCAGCATCATGAAGACCAGCCAGGCGGCGCGCGAGCGCGTGCTGCGCCTGGAGCTGCCGGCGCAAGTGGCTGCCATCCGCAACGACGTGCTGCGCCAGATTGCGACACCGCTGGCGGTCTCGCAAACGCTGGCGAACAACACCTTCCTGCATGCCTGGGAAGATGCGGGCGTGCCGGAAGAAGGTGTAACCGCATGGGTAACCCAAGCCAAAGACCTGAAGTCGAAGAACAATGCGGCCACCGTGTTCTGGGTCTCGCGCGCCACCGGCAAATACTTTGGTGACAAGGGTTACGACCGTACGTTGAACGAGAAGGCCGGCAGCGACCAATGGTTCTATGGCTTCCTGTCCGGCAGCGCACCCTACCAGCTCGACATCGACAAGGATGTGAGTGCCGATTCGTATATGTTGTTCATCAACACCCGGGTGCAGACCGCCGGCGGCAAGCAAGCGGTGGCCGGGCTTGGCCTGTCCGTCAATGCGCTGGCGCAAGCGGTGCGCAATTACAAGCTGGGACAATCCGGCTATGTCTACCTGGTGCGCGCCAACGGCATGATCCTGATCCACCGCGATCCCAAACTGGTGGACGGGAAGCACCAACTGTCCGACATGCAAGGCATGACGCCGGCACTGGCCAAGCGGCTGCTGGGTGGCGAAGCCTTTGTGGCCGACAGCTTCAAGGACGCTAATGGCGAACAACTGGTGGCCTCCTCGTTCATCCCCGAACTGAACGCCTACCTCGTGGCGCAAGTGCCGGAAGCCGAAGTGCTGGCAGGGATTGCAAGCGGCGCGGCGATGACATCGCTGATCGCAGCCATCATCGGCGGCGGCATCGGCATGCTGGCGATCTTCGTCGTCAGCCGCGCCATCGCCGCACCGGTGGTGCATGCAGCCGAACTGCTGGAAGACATCGCCAGCGGCGGCGGCGACCTGACGCGCCGTATGCCGGTTGAGTCGCAAGACGAAATCGGCGCATTGGCCGGCGCATTCAACAAGTTCGTCGAATCGCTCAACGCCACCGTGCTGCGCGTGCGCGACAGCAGCCGCACGATCGGCGCCGCGACCGGCGATATCGCCAACGGCAATATGGACCTGTCTGCGCGCACGGAAGCGCAGGCATCCAACCTGGAAGAAACGGCAGCGGCGATGGAGCAGCTCACCTCGACCGTGCATAACAACACGGCCAACGCCGAACAAGCCAACAAGCTGATGGCCGGCACCGCCGACTCCGCGCGGCGCGGCCGCCAGGTGGTGGGGCAGGTGGTCGAGAAGATGGCGTCGATCACCGCCAGCTCGAACAAGATCTCCGACATCATCGGCGTCATCGACGGCATCGCATTCCAGACCAATATCCTGGCGTTGAACGCAGCGGTTGAAGCCGCCCGCGCCGGCGAGCAGGGACGCGGTTTCGCCGTGGTCGCCAGCGAAGTGCGCAACCTGGCGCAGCGCAGCGCCGCAGCCGCCAGGGAAATCAAGGAACTGATCACCGAGTCGGTGCAGCAGGTGGCCGATGGCGGCAAGCTGGCCGATTCCGCCGGCGCCGCAATGCAGGACATCGTGAACTCGGTGCAGAACGTGGCGGGCCTGATGGCGGGTATCGCCAGTGCCAGCAAGGAGCAAAGCCTGGGCATCGACCAGGTCAACCAGGCGGTGACGCAGATGGACGATACGACGCAGCAAAACGCGGCGCTGGTCGAACAAGCCGCCGCCGCCGCGCAATCGCTCAGCGAACAGGCCGCAAGGCTGGAAGAAGTCGTCGGCCTGTTCAAACTCAAGGAGAAAGCATGACCCTGTTCGCATCGTTCGCACGGCCGGCGCGCGCCGCCGCATCGGCAGGCACTTTCGTAGCGCTCGCCCTGGCTGCAGCGCAGCCTGCATTCGCCCTGGACTGGATGGACAACGCCGTCGGCTACCGCTTCGGCACACGCTTCGCCGAACCGTATAATCCGCAAGACATTCGCAAGCATGTGATCAACCTGACGCACGCCAGCGGCTACGCTTACGGCAACAATTACATGAACCTCGACATCCTGAAGTCCGACCGCAAGGACGACAGCGCGACCGAAGCGTACCTGGTGTACCGCCACACCTGGGATATCGGCAAGCTGACCGGCAAGGAATTCAAAGGCGGCGGCATGCGTGGGCTGGGCTTCACCGCAGGCTTCGACTGGAACCACAAGAACGACAAAAGCTATGCGTCGCGCAAGCAAATGCTGGTGGCCGGGCCGACACTTATGGTCGACGTGCCCGGCTTCCTGAACATCAGCCTGTTCGCGCTATGGGAGAGCAACGATCCGATCGGCATTGCGCGGCGCTACCACTACGACACGCACGCCATGCTGAACGCAGCCTGGGGCATCCCCCTGGGCAGCGGCTGGTCGTTCGAGGGCTATTTGAATTACATTGGCGAAAAGGGGCGCAACGAGTTCGGCGGACCGACTGCGCCAGAGACCAATATCGACATGCAGGTGATGTATGACTTCAGCGCGGTGGCAGGACTAAAGCCGGGCAAGCTGAAGGCTGGCTTCGAATACCAGTACTGGCGCAACAAGTTCGGCAATCCATCGAACGTGCCGGGCAGCCTGGCGCAGACGCCAATGGTCCGCGCCGAGTACCATTTCTAAAGCGGTTCACGTTTCATAGGTCCTGATTGCAGCCACCGCCGCCGACTGCGACGCAACAGACCTAAAGCGGACAGCGCACCAAGGGTCAGCAGGAACGTGGATGGCTCTGGGATTTCGGCGATAGCTGCCAAATCGTCCGATACGGATACTTGTACACTGCCCGGATCGCCATTCATCGGAGGCAACAGTTCGAATGCAGCAAAGCTGCCTGGCGGCCCGACAAAGTCGCTGAAGTCCCGCTTGTACAGGGTCGCGTTGAATAGGGTCGCGTTCGGGTTTTCGATATCGGCAAAATTGCCCTCAAAGCGAATATCGAAGCTGAATTTTCCGCCCAGTTCGACCACTTCAGTCAGGTAATCACCACCATTTTGGTTGCCGAGTTGGAGCTGCCCGGGGACTGTGCCGGTTGTGCTGGCCGAGCGATCGAACGTCGCGCTAAAGGCCCCCACGAAATTGTTCAAGATCGCCGTCGCCGGCGTAGCGTCGAGATTGGCCAGGAAAGTGAAATCCATCAATGCCTGGCCGCTGTACTTGGTCGTGTCGACAGTCACGTGGTAGCTTGGGGTGGCCCCCGCAGTGCCGGTCAGGAACAGCGCGGCTGTTAATAGCGACTGCAGGAGTGTTCGTTTCAAGTGGACCATGATCGCATTACCTCACTAGAAGTTGCCGGTAAAGATTGTGTTGGTATAGCCGATGGCGGCCTTGTTGGGATTGCTGAAAGTGAGTGGCACCGTGAGCGAAGCACCAGGTGCGAGCGGACTCGCTGCGGCAGTAATGTAAGGCGTGCCATCATGCAGGCCAGTGGCATTGTCGAGGGTGACGCCCGTACTGAGGCTATTGAACACCAATTGGAATGGGCCGGTTTGCATCGCGCCGCTGGTGTTGGTCAAGATGATTGAAGCGGTGTACTTGTTGGTGATACGGTTCCAGGTCAAGCCCGAGCGTAGCAGCGAGAAACTGCTGGTGCTGTCGACATAAGACGGGGCGGCGCTGGTGGCGGTTCCGGACACCTTGACGCCGTACACCGCCAGCATTTTGCCGGTAACCCCGGCCGAATTCCAAGGGAACACGCGGACATACAAGGTGCCGCCCAAGGGCACCTGGACCACAACAGGGTAGCTGAGCCTGGCGGTGAAGGTGTCCTTCACAAAGGTCAGGGGGGCGGTATTGAGCTTGGTCGCGCCGGAAAAGTCCGCTTGCAGGGAATATTCGATATCGGCGACCACCGTCGATCCGCCGCTGCTGGTAAGGTAGGCAGAGATGGTATCGACCGAGAATGTGCCGGTGGCGGGGGATACGGCAAACTGCAAGTATTGGCTGTTGTTGCGCACGGGGGAATTGGCCACATAGCGGGCGACAGTCGTATCTTGCCCTTCAACGGCAATGACCTTGGAGCTTTGCTGGGTGAGCATGGTCACGCTCGCAGCGCTTGCATTGACCAGTCCATCGGTGATTGCCGGCAGCGCGGTGCCGGCGGTAAACCAGAGGGCATAGGAGGGAACGCCGCCGGCGCTGGAAATGCCGCTGCCCTGGACGGGAAGGCTGGTTGCCAGCAACTGGTTACCCAGTGCAAAACTGACGCTGCCGTTATAGTTCTTCGCTTCCGTCGGCGTGAAGCGTACGGACACGCGCTGGATGAACGCGCCGTTGGCGTAAGGGAGGCTGGCGGTTTGTGTCCACGTGCTGCCGTCAAGCGATACGCTGAAGTTGGCCGGTGCAGTCACGGTCACCGTGCCCGATGCCGGCGCCAGGTCGAAGGCGGAAAGCGTCACTTCCTTCAGTGTCGGCATGCCGACGTAGCGGGTGGAAAAGTCGAGTTTTCCAGGGCTGGCGATCAATGAAGTAACCGGGACCATATGGCTTTGCAGGATGTTGAGTGCCTTCATCCCCTCAACCGCACGCTTGGCAATGAGATTGGCGAACAGGACTTGCGGATGGGTGCTGTCGGCCGCTATGTAAAGATTCGCTGTCGCCGCCGCGTTACCGTAGCTTTCGACGATCTGCTTTGTCTCGGCGGTCAGGTCGACGAAGGGCACCGCATACATATTGGCCACCGCCTTCATGGCAGCCACGTAGTCGCCGCGTGCAAAGGTTTCGCCGCCAACAATGCCGACATTGTGCTGACCTGGGGCAGTGAGCGTGGCGCCGCTAAAGTATTTGCGTACGATGGGCGACATCAGGATGGGATTGGCGCCCCTGGCGCGAATCTCCAGCACGTATTTCTTGAGCCACTGGTAGTAGGAATGCTGCGAGATGTCGACACCTGGGTCGATCTTGTCGGGCCGGTTGGCGCATGCCTCGCCGTCCGCACTCCCATCGCTGCAGAAAGCATAGGTGCCGTATTGGGCGTAATCGGAGCCGGACTTCTGGTCGTTGTGGGCGAACTGGATGATGACGTAATCGCCGGCGTTAATATGCGGCAGGATGGCGGGCCAGCGGGTGGGCTCGTAATAGAAACTCTTGGAACTGCGGCCGCCAAGCGCCCAATTGTTGACTGTGACCGAAGCGTCGAAGAATTTTGGCACCGCTTCGCCCCAGCCCATCTGGGGCCGGCGCTCTTCGGTATACATCGTCATGGTCGAGTCGCCCAGCATATGGATGACCGGATTGGAAGGCTCTGCGCTGATCGTCGCGCCGCCCATTGGCATCCGTTTCGGCTCAGGGGCGGAGGCGCTGCTTGCGGTGCCCCCGCCACAACCCAGCAAGGCTGCGGACAGGCCCAGTGTACTGATCAGATCAACTATCAAGCGTCCCATTTGTCGTCTCCATTGGTATGCGAGCAAGCGAGTGTGAACGTAGGAAATATTGGCCTGGCCGAAAATATAATTGGCCTGACCGAAAGTAAATTTGGTCAGGCCATACTAGTTGATTCCTCGACAATTGGTCAACGCATTTCCCGCAGCGCCTGGCACGGCACTGCGGGAAATGCAACAGTTTCGTCAGAACGCCATGCGCATCGAAAGAGTGTAGCTGCGTCCTGGACGGAACTCGTCGAATACCGCATTGGGGAATTGCGTGTAGCTCTTGCTGACCGCATTGTTCAAGTTCCACACACTGAGGGTCAGGTCGGCGTCGGTAGGTAAACCGAACACACGCTTCAGGTTCAGTCCGGCCGACAAGTCGAGCTGCGTACGCGGCGTCGAGTACGCATACACCCCACCTGGCGCCGTAAGGCCCGTGCTGGTATTGGTGATCATGGCGGCGGTGTACTGGCGCGCCAAGCGCAGGTTCACGCCATCGCGCTCATAGTAGAGCGTGAGGTTGTTGGTGCGCGGAGGCACGCCCGCCACTGGCGCCGCATTGGGTGCATGGTCCGTCTGGCGGGCGTAGGTGAAGTTACCCGTGAAGCCGAAACCCTTCACCGGCAACATGTCGAGCGGTTGCTGCCAGGTGAACTCGACACCGCGCACCTTCAGCTTGCTGGACACATTGTAGGGCTCCACGATTTCGACGGTATGCTTGTCGCGCCCGCCGCTCGTGGCAACCGAGATCAATTGCGCATCGGACAAGTTCACCATGCCGTAGAGTTGGTCCAGCTGCGCCAGGGTGTAATTGTTGATGCGGATGCCGGGACGGCTGACAATGTCCTTGGCAAAGCCGCTCAGGGCGATGTAAGCCTCGCGCGTGAAGTAGTACTCCAAACCGAGGTCCAGATTGTTCGATTCGTAGGGCTTAAGGTTGGGGTTGGTCACGCTGCCTTGGCGCGCACCCTGGTCCCCGATGTACAAGCTGGTCTGGCGCAGGTCGGCAGGGTTGGCTCGGGTGATGGTGCGCGAACCCGAGGCGCGCGCAATGAAGGATGGGGTGAGATTGTAGGCGATGGTCGCCGACGGCAGCATATTGTGGTAATCGACTGTCTCGTATTTCCAGTCCAGGACATTCGGATAGTAGCCGCCATCCTTCAGCGCCGCATTGCGCGGATCTGCCGTCGAGGTCAGGTCGCCAATGGTTTGCTGCGTTTTGACATAGCGCGTTCCGACGTTGTAGCGCAGGGTGCGGTCGAAGATGGACATGCGGCCGTTCGCTTCCAGGTAGAGTCCTGTCACTTTCTCGCGGATGTACCCGCCGCCCGATGGTCCCTGGTAGAGGTTATCGCTGAAGTACAGGTAATCCGTATCGGCGGCAAACTTGTTCCAGTCCAGGGTGATAAAACCATGGCTGGACGGCTGTGCGTACTTGGTCACGTTCGCGTTGCTCACCACCGAGCCCTGATAGGTCAGCGGTGTTGTCATGCCGGCCGTTGCGCCGGTGCCATAGCCCGGATACGCGCTATTCGCGTCGCCGGCGCCGGGCACTTGGCGCCCATCGCAGCCACCGCGCAGCCGCGTGTTGGGGGCGAAGAAGCGCACGTTGAGGTTGTTGCCGCAAGTGACGTTCATCCAGGAATCGGCCACGTTGTAGCCGCGGTAGCGGCGCTCAATGTCGTCGTAGGCGCCACCGAATTTGAGGCTGAAGTCATCGTCTCCCCACTTGAGGTTGAGACGCGTCCCTTTGGTGGTGTTGGCGCGTTCAAATTTGTCCATGCGCAGGCCGGACAAACCCTGGCCGCCCTGATACCAGCCGAAATTGGAAGGGTCATTGGGGTCGAGGTTGCCGCTGTACGTCGGCGACGCGCCGGGGACCGTATTGTTGTAGGTGATGACCGAGGGCGCGCTCTTGGTTGCCAGCAACACGGTCGGCATCTCGCGGTAGAAGACGCTTTTGGTATAGTTCACGTGGCCATCGACCGTCCACTGGTCCGATGGGCGCCATTCAAAGCCTGGATTGATGCTGCGGAAGTGCGTGTTCTCCACCATGGGGCGGTATTCCAGGGCCCAGAAAGTGTTGGCCAGGATACCCTTGGTGACGGTGCAGCCATAGGTGCAGTCGCTGCGGTCGAATTCGAGGCCGATCGGAATCGGTGTGCTGGCGCGCGTGCCGACGTTCATGCCTTCCTGGACCATATGGTTGCCCTTCTGGGCGAACATGGTGTCGAGATAGACGTCCCACTGGTCGTTCGGCGCCCATTGGAAGCTGAGCACTTCACCTTTGCGTTTGCGCTCGCCGCTGAACACGATGTGCCGGCCCAGCCGCCCCATCAGTCCATTGTCGATTTGCTGGATGCTGGCGCCGGGATTCAATGCCAGCAGCATGGTGCGGTCAATGGCCGCGCCCGGAACGAGGAGGGGACGGGCATAGGCTGGCAGCAAGTCGAGCGGCAGGCCAGCTGGTACAGTGTCCGGCGTCGATTGCGAGCCGCCGCCTGTACTGTTCGGCTTGTCCGAACTAGTTGCTTGCGAAGACCTGAGCTGGAAGTTACGCATTTCCACCGACTGGAAAGCGTCGGTGTAATACTTGCTGTCGCCCCAGGCGAAACCGCCCAGCAGCCCCATTTTCCCCCAGCGGGTGTTCCATGTATTGCTGACCAGGGCCGAGCTTGTGCCGCCCCATTTCTTGTCCTGGTCGCGGTAGTTGCCGCTGACCGTGAAAGCTGAACGGAAGCCGCTCTTGTCGAAAGGACGCACGCTGCGCATATTGACGGTGCCGGCCAGGCCCCCTTCGACCAGGCTGGCTTGCTGGCTCTTGTAGACGCTGGCACTGCGGAACAGCTCGGCAGGGAGGAAGTCCATGTCCACTTCGCGGTTGGCGCTGACGCCGCCGCCCCAGTTACCGCCTGAAGCCGAGGCCATCGGCGCGCCATTGAGCAGGACGCGGGTGAAGGCCGGGCCCATGCCGCGGATCGAAACATTCATGCCTTCGCCATCGATGGTGGCCCGTGTCACTTGCACGCCCGGCACGCGGGCCAGCGCATCAGCGATGTTGGGATCGGGGAATTTGCCCATGTCCTCCGAGAATACGGTATCGGTCAAGCCAACGTTGTCGCGTTTTTCATTGGCTGACAATGCCAGCGAACTACGGAATCCTTTGATGGTTACGACCGGCGCTGCCTGATCAAGTGCCGCCGGTGTTTGCGCGTAGGCACCGGCGACCAGGCTCGCCAACAGGCTCGTCGCGAACACGTCCCGCCCGCCCTTCCAATTGCTTTTCATGCTATATCCCCTAATTTTTAGTAATTCGGCTGTAGTGCACTAATATTTTACTTAAACTGAATATGCCGGGCAAGATGAGCGCGTGGCGGCGACCTGGTCCGGGGCCACATTTACCATTACTTTTAACAACGAATATATGAAGAAAACGAATATCGGCGCATTGCTGGCCATTTGGGCGAGCGCAATCCTGGTCAGCGGTGCGGCGCACGCCCTGCCAAGCCCCAACAAGGAACTCGACGTCACCGTGGCTGTCGCAGCGGACCACACGGTGAACTACTCCATCACACGCAATGGCCAATTAGTGATGGGTCCGTCACCGCTGGGACTGCAACTTGCCGGGGCCGATTTCACGCACGGACTGAAACTGGTGAAGCACTCGCCGCGAAAAGCCATTTCCGAGCACTACACGATGGCAGTTGGCAAACGCAGGCAGATCCACTACCGCGCCAATGAAGAGGTGTACTCGCTAATGAACGCCGCCGGGCAAAAAATGGATGTGGCATTTCGCGTCTCGAATGACGGCGTGGCTTTCCGCTACGTGGTGGCCGATCCATCGATCACCACCAAGACCTTCATCAGCGAGTCCACCGGTTTCGCTTTCGGACCGCAGGCGCGCGCCTTCCTGCAGCCCATGTCCGTCGCCAAGACCGGCTGGAAGGGGACCAATCCTTCGTACGAGGAGCATTACCAGCGCGATATCCCGGTCGGCACGCCGGCGCCGCTCAACGCCGGGTGGGTATTTCCTGCGCTGTTCAAGTCTGGCGACACCTGGATTGCGCTGACCGAGGCGAACATGGATGGCAGCTTTCACGCGTCGCGCCTGGATTCGCAATCGCCGAACGGTGTCTACCGCATCGGGCTGCCGGACAAGCGGGAAGTGCTCGGCAGCGGGAATCTGCTGGCCGAAACCACCGGCACGATGATTACGCCCTGGCGCGTGCTGGCCGTGGGAAGCCTGCAGACCGTGATGGATTCCACCTTGGGTACCGACCTGGCCGCACCTGCCATCAAGTTCGACCGGAAACTGGTGCAGCCAGGGCATTCGTCCTGGAGTTGGGCGGTCCTGAAAGATGACTTCACTGTTTTCGATGTGCAAAAGCAGTTTATCGACTATGCGGCCGACATGGGCTGGAATTACACTCTGATCGATGCCGGCTGGGACCAAAAGATCGGCTATGACCGGATCAAGGAGCTGGCGCAGCACGGCGCCAGCAAGGGCGTAGGCCTGATCCTCTGGTACAACTCGGCAGGCGCGTGGAACGATACGCCAATGACTCCGCGCGACGCCATGCTGACGCATGATCGGCGCGTGAAGGAATTCGCGCGCTTGCGCGAGATGGGAGTGAGGGGCGTGAAAATCGATTTCTTCGGCGGCGATGGCCGGTCGATGATCCAATATTATGTCGACATCCTGAAGGATGCGGCCGATGCGGGCATCCTGGTCAATTTTCATGGGTCGACCCTGCCGCGGGGCTGGCAGCGCACCTACCCGAACCTGATGACGATGGAAGCTATCCGCGGCTTCGAATTCGTCATCTTCGAGGGCGACCACGATAAGGTGGCGCGCCATGTGGCCACGGCGCCATTTGCCCGCAACCTGTTTGACCCGATGGACTTCACGCCGATGGTGTTCGGCAAGCGCCCAAACAGCAAGCGTGGCACCCGCAACGGTTTCGAATTGGCCGAGTCTGTAGTGTTCCTGTCGGGCATTCAGCACTTCGCGGAAATCCCGGAAGGCATGGCGGCCGTTCCAGCCTATGTGAAGGAATTCCTGCGTGAACTGCCAAGGAGTTGGGATGACAGCCGCTTCCTTGCCGGCTATCCGGGCAGTCATATTGCCGTCGCGCGTAAAGCGGGCAAGCGCTGGTATGTCGCCGGCCTCAATGCTGATGAGATTGAGCGCACCATCGAGCTGGACCTGAGCTTCATTGGCAAGGGTAAGGCCAAGGGCACGGTGATTGCCGATGGCCGTGACGAGCGGGAATTTTCGCAGGCCGAGCTGTTGGCTGGCAAAGCGGCCATCACCTTGAAGCCACGCGGTGGCTTCGTCGCCGTATTCCGGTAGGCCAGGCGCCAAACGCGGGCGCGTCCACGAAATCCGCGCCGTGGATGCGCACCGGCCTGGCGGCGCGGCGCGTTAGCCTTGTGGCACGCGGTACTTGAAGTTGCGGAGCCGGGCTTCTCCCTTGCCGGAGACGAAGATGCCGGGCCGCAGTGCAAGGAATCCTCCCCGCACATTGTGGTGGTAGCCGGACACCTCGAATGTCCTTTCGAAGCGCTTCCAGTGCTTTCCGTCTAGCGAGGTATGAACGCGCACGATATGGCGCATATTGCGCACCCGGATGAACATGCGATTTCCAAGCGGATTGCGATAGCGGCTATGTTCGATCCCATACTTATGGGCGATGAAGCTCTCCGTATCGAAGCTCACGCCGCAATAGAGGGAGCTGTCATAGAACAGGACCAGGCCGGCGCGTGCGCCCGGGTCCACCTCGATTTCGCACTCAAACTCGTAATCCTGGTCGCCAGCCATGCATAACAAGGGCGGCGAGGAAGAGGGGGCGGTGCCGCGCGCCGCCAGGTGCAGGACCCCGTCGCCGCGCCGCAGGCGGGAGGCTTCATCGGGCGCCGGATTGAAGAAACTCCACTGAATGCCGTATTTGTCGGACGTGAAGCTGTCCGATAGCGCCAGGCCATGGGGCCCGGAGCGGCCGCCTTTCGGCTTCGGCAGGGCGCGCGAGAGGTCGCCGCCACCAAACTCCAGCCAGTGGTCGCTGGTCCAGGATACCGGTGCCAGCAGGGTTTGGCGGCCGAGTGTCCAGAAGCCGTTCTCGTAGCCGTGGTACACCGACCACCAGTCGCCGCCGGGGCCTTCGACCAGCGTGGCATGGCCCCTGGACCACCAGCGCTCTTGCTGCGACCCGGTGCGAACCAGCGGATTGCGCGGGTGATGTTGCCACGGGCCGTGAATCGAACGCGAACGCGCCGCGATCACCATATGGCCGGTCGGCGGGCCGGCAGTGCCGCCGATGGCAAGGATCATGTAGAAATAGCCGCCATGCCGGGTGATCTTGGGGCCCTCCGGCGAAAAGGCTTCGCAGTCCCAGTCATCGGGGTAATGCCAGGGATCATAGATGTGTTCAGGCTGGCCGATGGTGCTCAAGCCATCGTCGGCCAGCCTGACGCGGTCGCCATCGGAAAGGAACAGCCAGCGCGTCCCGTCTTCGCCAACGGCATGGCCTGGATCGATATGGTGGGGCAGGTCAAGGTCCACCGGCTCGGACCATGGGCCGTCGATCTTGTCCGCCCAGATTACCCAGGATGTGTTGCGGGAACCGGCAGCGGAAGACTTCCTTGTCGGAATATAGATGTAATAGCGGCCTGCATGCTTGCAGAGTTCCGGTGCCCACACCGATCCAATGTTCTTTCTCAGCGCGGGGGCGAGCGGTTTCCAGTTGACCAGGTCCCGGCTGTGCCAGATCAGCAGACCCGGATAGGCGTCGAAAGTCGAATAGGTCATGTAATACTCGTCCCCGTCTTTCAGGATCGACGGGTCGGGATGGTCGCCGGCCAGGATGGGGTTGAGGAAAGTCCCGTCACCGCGATCTGCTTTGCGCTGGCCTTCCAGCCCCACGCTCCAGGATGCGTCATGGGCTGGCGTGCCAGCTTGCGTGCTTGCCGGTGCGCCCAGTGCAAGGGGCATGATCCCCAGCGATTTCAGCGCGTCTCTTCGGTTTGCCAAAATGTGGTCTCCTTTGTTAATTGTTGCACTAATATTTTAGCTTGGCGTTTATGCTTGCGCAATGTGATGACAAGTGCCATCTGATGCACTAAAATATTAGCTAGGTTGCCAAGCGGCAGCCACAATTTATGAAAAGGCTGGGCAGATACGATGCAGGTGGAGCTGGAGAGCGGGACGCCAATGGTTGTGGCGATGCGTGTGATCCCTGTTGCAGGGTGCGATAGCATGTTGTTGAACCTGTGCGGCGCACATGCGCCTTATTTCACGCGCAACCTGGTGCTGCTCGAAGATAGCGCCGGCCACATCGGAATGGGCGAAGTGCCTGGGGGACGGCTGATCTTGCAGGCGCTGGAACAGGCGATTCCTCTGGTGGTGGGCAGTGCGATTGGCCGCTATCACCGTACGCTCAACACGATTCGCCAAAGGCTGGCGCCGCAGGGCGGGGCGCCGCGGCAGGTATTGTCGGCCGCTGAGAGTGAGGTGCTGAAACAGCCGCACGAAATCAATTTGCGGTTGGAGAATGCGATGACTGCCATCGAAGCGGCGCTGCTGGACCTGCTGGGCCAGCACCTCGGCGTTCCAGTATGTGAGCTGCTGGGCAATGGCCAGCAGCGCGACCGCGTACCAATGCTGGCCTATCTGTTTTATGTCGGCGACCGCCGGCGCACGGACTTGCCCTACCTGGCTTCCAGCGGCAAGGGTTGGCATCAACGCCGCCACCAGGCAGCAATGACGCCGAACGCGATCGCCGACCTGGCGGCAGCTACGGCCGACGAATACGGATTCCGTGATTTCAAGCTCAAGGGCGGTGTCATGCGTGGCGCGGAGGAGATGGAAGCGGTCGCGGCGATCAAGGCACGCTTCCCGCAGGCGCGCGTGACGCTGGACCCCAACGGCGCATGGTCGCTGGAGGAAGCCGTTGCCGTGTGCAAGGGGGCCGGCCATTTGCTGGCCTACGCCGAAGATCCTTGTGGCCCGGAGCATGGTTACTCGGGCCGCGAAATCATGGCGGAGTTCAAACGCGCTACCGGCATTCGCACCGCGACCAATATGGTGGCGACGGACTGGCGGCAAATGGCGCACTCGCACCTGCTGGGCGCAGTGGATATTCCGCTCGCCGACCCGCATTACTGGACCATGCAAGGTTCCGTCAGGCTGGCCCAGTTATGCGCCGACTGGGGCATGACCTGGGGCTCGCATTCCAACAACCACTTCGACGTTTCGTTGGCGATGTTCACCCATGCGGGAGCGGCCGCGCCTGGCGAAATCACGGCCCTCGACACCCATTGGATCTGGCAGGAAGGGCAGGAACGCCTCACCTGCGAACCGCTGAAAATCGTTGGCGGCGAAGTGGCGGTCCCCCAGCGGCCGGGACTGGGCATCGAGCCTGACTTTGCCCGCATCGCTGCCGCCCATGAGCTGTACAAGAAAGTCGCCGGCACCGCGCGCGACGACGCGGCGGCCATGCGCTATCTCGTCCCGGGCTGGACCTATCATCCGAAACGGCCAAGCCTGCAGCGCCCATCCTGAAAACAGCCATCGACCCGAGTGCCGCCATGTTACCGCTTTGCCTTCGCCAAACCTTGTTGTTTGCTCTATTCTTGTGGGCGCCGGCCAGCCATGCCGGATTCGAGCTGGCAGGCCCGGCAGGGGCTGCCGGCATTATCCATGAGGACGACACGACCGCGCAATTGGCCGCCATGCTGCTGCGGCGCGATGTGGGCGCGGTGAGCGGCGCGTCGGCAGCGGTGTCGCGCCAGCTGGATGAATGCGGGCAGCGTTGCGTGGTCATCGGCCGCCATGATGGTCCGTTGGTCCAGGCCATAGCCAGGGAGGAGGGCCTTGACTTGTCTGCGCTGAAAGGCGCGTGGGAACGCTACGAGCGCATCGTGTTCCGTCCGCGCAAGCACGCGGAGCGCGAAATCTTGTTGATTGCCGGATCGGACCTGCGCGGCACGGTATACGGCGTCGTCGACCTGACCAGGGAAATGGGCGTGTCGGCCTGGGAATGGTGGGCCGACGTGCCGCCCGTGAAACGCCGGCGTATTGAAGTGGCATCGGGGCCATTCGTGTCGCAAAGCCCTGCGGTCCAGTACCGCGGCATATTCCTGAACGATGAAGACTGGGGCCTGCAGCCCTGGGCCGCAGGGCGCGATCCGGCGAAAGACATCGGACCGGCGACCTATGAACGGATTTTCGAATTGCTATGGCGCCTGAAGGCCAACATCATCTGGCCCGCGATGCACGAGTCGACCAAGCCTTTCTATCAGATCAAGGGTAACGCCGAAGTGGCACGCGATTATGCGATCGTGATGGGCACCTCACATGCCGAGCCTTTGATGCGCAACAATGTGCGCGAATGGGACCCGAAGCAGGGACCGTTCAACTTCTTCACCAACCGCGGGGCGCTGGTGCGCTATTGGGATCGACGGGTGAAGGAGGTCAGGCAATTCGAGAACATGTATTCGGTGGGGTTACGCGGCGTGCACGACAGCGCCATGGAGGGAGCACACACTCTGCGCCAGCAGGTAGAAGGCACAGCGGCGGCGATCGAAGTCCAGCGCGAACTGCTGGGCGCGGCCCAAGGCAAGCCCGCCGCGCAAGTGCCGCAAGCGATCACCCTGTACAAGGAAGTGCTCGACATCTACAAAGCGGGCCTGCCGGTGGCCGACGACATTACGCTGATCTGGCCGGACGACAACTATGGCTATATGCACCAACTGAGCACCCCGCAGGAGGCGCAGCGCAGCGGCGGCGCCGGCTTGTACTACCATCTGTCGTACTGGGGCCGCCCGCACGATTACCTCTGGCTGGGTACTACCCATCCGGCGCTGGTCCGGGACCAGCTGGAGCGGGCGGTGGCGACTGGCTCCACCAAAGTCTGGATCGCCAATGTCGGCGATATCAAACCGCTCGAATACCTGACCCAGTACTTCCTCGATGTCGCCTTCGACCGGCAGCAACTGGCATTGACCCCGCGCCAGCACCTGGCGCAATGGCTGTCGCGGCAATTTGGCGCCCGACATGCGGCGGACATCGCGGCCATTCTTCTGGACTATTATGACCTGGCGTGGGCGCGGCGGCCGGAATTCATGGGCTTCAGCCAGACCGAGCCGAGTACGGCAACGCGCCAGACGGATTTCATGCGCTCCGGTGGCGAAGAGGCCGAGCGGCGTTTGGAGGCGTATGCCGACCTGGTGCGGCGCGCGGAGGCGGTCGACGCGGCGCTGCCGGCGGTGCAACGGGATGCCTACTTCCAGCTCGTGCTCTATCCGGTTCGGGCCAGCGCCAATCTGAACGCCCGCATCCTGAAGCATGACCTGGCGCAGCAGCTGGCCCGCACGGGCCGGCCGGCGGCGCAGCTCTACGTCCGCCAGGCCCAGGAGGCGCAGCGTGCGATCGTCGAAGATACGCGTCGCTATAACCTGGGCAAGTGGCAAGGCATGATGGATGCGGCGCCGCGCCGCTTGCCGGTATTCGATCCTCCGCTCTTTGCGAGCTATGACCGGCCCTTCCGCAGTGATTGTGCGATAAGCTATCCGGGACAGTTTTCAGCCTTCGCCGACCGCTTGCCGTTCACGACCGGCAGGGCGGAAACCAAGACCATCACGCTGGTGAACTATGCCGCAAGCCCGCTTCGCTGGAAAGCGGCGGCAATGCCTGGCGGCTTCACGGTAAGCCCGGCCAGCGGCGAACTCGATGGCAGCAATGGCTACGAACAGCGCATACAAGTGCGTTATGACGGCACGGGCCAAGCGGGGACCTTGAGCGTGGCGTGCGGTGCCGCCATGGTCCAAGCCGCGCTCTGGCTGGCCCCCGGTGCCGATGGGCAAATGCCGACCGAGCATGAGCGTATCGTCGCCTTGCCGGCGGCCAGCGCAAAAGCTCCCACAGGCTGGAGCCTGCTGCCCGGCCTGGGAAGTTACGGCGCCAGCCTGCGTTCGGACCTTACGCAAGCATCGGTGGAACTGGGGGGCGCTGGCAGCCGCCCGCCGCTGGAATACGAGTTCGTGAGCCATACCCCAAGTGCGGCACGCCTGAAATTCGTGACCGTACCGGCGCATGCACTGACCTCGGCCAACGGCGTGCGCCTGGCATACAGCCTGGATGGCGGAGCGTGGCAGCTACTGGACTTCGAAACCTTCGGCCGCAGCGAGGAATGGAAGCTGAACGTCTTGTCCAATACGGCCATACGGGAGCGAGAATTGCGCTCGCTTGCGCCCGGACGCCACCAACTGAAAGTGGTCGCACTCGACCCTGGCGTAGTGCTGGACCGCATAGAAATCGCCTTCGACGGCGCCCCGCAATACTATGGCAAGCCCTTGTTTCCCAACTTAGGAGCGCAATGATGAACGTTAAAATCGCCGCTACCCGGTTCGCGCTGGCTGCACTAGGCTTGCTCGCATATTCCGCCTGGGCCGCAGGACCGTCCCGGACCTTCAGCTTCGACACCGCATCCAGCGTGCCCGGCAGCGTAGCCGTGAAAGCGGACATGGCTTACGACGCGGCGCGCGGCTATGGTTTCGAGCCTGGCGCTTCGGCCTGGAGCGGTAAGCCATGGCGTTTCTCTGCGGCGTTAAACGAAGGCAACTACGATGTGGTCATCCGTTTTCGCAGCGCCAGGGCGGCTGCCCGTGCCACCGTCAAGGCGGAGTTGCGGCGCCTCATGCTGGAGCCAGGCGACGCCGCCCACCAGGCGGGCGCCGATCCCGCGGCGCGCCGCTTTACCGTCAATGTGCGCAGTGCACGCATCGCGGCGCGCAATGGCATGGCCGAAGGTAAGGTCGATTTGCTTCCGCGCGAATCGCATTACGAGGCCGATGCGTGGGATGACAGGCTGACATTGGAAGTCCACGCGGAAAGCGACGCGGTCCGCAGTATCGAGATGGTTGCGGTGACGGTCCCCACGCTCTTCCTGCTTGGCGACTCGACCGTTGCAGACCAGGCCAACGAGCCGTATGGCAGTTGGGGCCAGATGCTGCCGCGCTTCTTCAAGGCGGGGATCGCGGTGGCGAATCATGCGGAATCGGGCGAGACCCTGCGTGCATCGCTGTCGCGGCGGCGGATTGACAAGGTGGTCTCGCTGCTCAATCCCGGCGACCTGGTCATGATCCAGTTCGGTCACAATGACCAGAAGCAGCTCTTTGACGGCATGAGCGCCCCCTTTACGACATTCAAGCATGAGCTTAAAACACATGTCGACATGGTCCGCGCGGGGGGTGGGGTAGCGGTGCTCATCAGTTCCGTGGAGCGCCGCCGCTTCGACGTCCTGGGCAATATGAGCAGCACCCTTAACGACTATGCCGAAGCCGTGCGCCAGAGCGCGCGGGAATTGAATGCACCCTTGATCGATTTGCACGCGATGAGCCTGCAGCTGTACCGTGGCATGGGTCCGCAAGGATCGGAAGCGCTGTTCGCCGCGCCGCCCGGCAAGCAGGTCGACAACACCCACCACAACGCCTACGGGGCCTATACCATTGCCCGCCTGGTGGCACAGGGATTGCGCGAAACGGGACTGCCGGCTGCGCAATACCTGGCGGGCGACCTGGGTGCGGTCGACCCGGCCGTTCCGCCCAGGCTGGCACAGTTTGCTGTGCCAGCCAGCCCCGTCACGGTTGCCGAGAAACCGCGCGGCGATTGATTTTTCCAAGCTAACCATGAACTCACACTTACTTCGCGCCGTGTTTGGCTCCGCCTTTGCATGTTTGCAATTGCTGGCGCCTGCAAATTCACAGGTATTGCGGCCCGACGCCAGCCTCGAGCAATTGGCGCCGCGTGAACGCATCTGCATCGACAGCGGCTGGCGCTTCCACCAAGGCGATCCGGCAGATGCAGGCAACTCACTGGTCTATGAGGTGCGCAGCGGCGGCGCCTGGACCGAAGGGCAGCCGGAAGAATGGACGCCGCGCGGCCCGGATGTCAAAGTGGGCGGTGGCGGCATGAAGCCGTGGATTCTGCCCAGTGGGAATGCCTTCATCAAGGATGCGAACCGGCGCTACCAGCGCCCTGCAGGGCACCCCGGCGGCGACGTGTCCTTTGTTCGGGCCGATTTCGAAGATGGCGGCTGGCGCAAGCTGGACTTGCCTCATGACTGGGCGATCGAGGGTCCCTTCCTCACGGACGGTCCCTATAGCAATATTGGCCGCCTGAAAAGCTGGGGTCCCGTCTGGTACCGCAGGGCGCTGGAGATTCCCGCGCGTGACCAGGGTAAATCGATCTTCCTCGATGTCGAAGGCGCGATGTCCTACGCCACCGTCTGGTTAAATGGCAAACTGGTTGGAGGTTGGCCATACGGCTACAGTTCCTGGCGGCTGGACCTGACGCCGTATGTCGTCCCTGGCGGCAGGAACCAGTTGGCGATACGGCTGGATAACCCCATTGATTCATCGCGCTGGTACTCCGGCAGTGGCATCTACCGTCATGTCTGGCTGACGAAAACCGGGCCGCTGCATGTCGCGCAATGGGGTACCCGTTTACGCACCCCGCAGGTATCGAAGGATCGGGCCACGATCGAGCTGGAAGTAACCGTCGATCATCGGGGGAATACGCCAGTTCTGGCGCAGGTGGCGACCGAGATCTATGCACTGAATGCGGAGGGCAGTCGGGAAGGGGCTGCAGTGGCAAGCATCGCCGCCCAAACGGTTAACGTACCGGCCAATGGCAGCGCAACCGTGCCGGGCGAGGCAATTGTGAAGGGGCCGCGGCTGTGGGGGCCGGTGCCGGAACAGCGCCCGCAGCGTTATGTCGCGGTGACCACGGTGTCCCGCAACGGCCAGGCACTGGACCGGTATGAAACCCGCTTCGGCATCCGCTCCCTGCGTTTCGACCCCGACCACGGCTTGTTTGTGAACGGCATGCCAGTGCGCCTCAAGGGCGTCAACCTGCATCACGACCTCGGCGCGTTAGGGGCGGCCTTCAATTACCGCGCGGCGGAACGCCAACTCGAAGTGATGCTGGAGATGGGTTTTAATGCGCTGCGCCTGAGCCACAATCCGCCTGCGCCGGAAGTGCTGGAACTCTGCGACCGCATGGGCATTCTGGTGATCGATGAGATCTTCGACGCATGGGAGGTCAAGAAGACCAACTTTGACAGCCACTTGCTGTTCAAGGAATGGCATGAGCAAGACTTGCGGTCCATGCTGCGCCGCGACCGCAACCACCCTTCGGTGATCATGTGGAGCGTCGGTAATGAGGTATTGGAGCAGACCACCGAACGCGGCGCGCAAATCGCCAGGATGCTGGTCGATATCAGCCACCAGGAAGATCCGAGCCGGCCCGCGACTGCGGGCAACCATCTGGCGCGTGCTGAAGACCCATTGACGGGCGTGTTCGATGTCCTGGGCGTCAATTACCGTGGGGCCGGCATGCGCTCGATTCCCCCGCAATACCCGACTTACCGGGCCAGCTTCCCCGGCAATCTGATTTATGGCAGCGAAACCGTGTCGGCCTTGAGCAGCCGGGGCGAATATCTGTTCCCGGTTCCCGGCGGCTACTTCGGCCATCAGATACGGCCGGGTATCGGCGGCGATTTCGAGCGCCACCACGTCAGCGCCTACGAATTGTTCGCAACCGATCCCGGCGTTGCCGCGGACCGCCAATTTGCGACCGACGACCAGAATCCTTATGTGGCCGGCGAATTCGTCTGGACCGGCTGGGACTACCTGGGCGAGCCCACGCCTTTCAAGGAAGCGCGCAGCTCCTATTTCGGCATCGTCGACCTGGCCGGTTTCAGGAAGGACCGCTTCTACCTGTACCAGTCGCGCTGGCGCCCGGACTTGCCGTTTGCCCATATCCTGCCGCACTGGACCTGGCCGGAGCGCGTCGGCCAGGTGACCCCGGTGCACGTGTTTTCGTCCGGCGATGAAGCGGAATTGTTCGTCAACGGCAAATCGCAGGGCCGCATCGCGAAGGCCACCGCGCGCTCGCCGTACGAATACCGCTTCCGCTGGGATTATGTGAAGTACGAACCGGGCGAACTGGCGGTTGTGGTCTACAAGGACAAGAGGGAGTGGGCGCGCAGTACGGTGCAAACGGCCGGAGCCGCCGCGCGCCTGGCCGCCATTCCGGACCGGGCACGCATCCATGCCGATGGCAAAGACCTGTCCTTCGTTTCTGTCAGCGTGACGGACAAGGATGGGCGGCCGGCGCCGCGCGCCGCCAACCGGGTGCACTTTTCGATCGACGGTCCGGGCGAGATCGTGGCGACGGATAACGGCGACCAGACCGATATGGAGCCGTTCCAAGCCCATGAGAAGCAAGCCTTCAATGGCCGTGTCCTGGTGATCGTCCGCGGCAAGCCGGGGCAGCCCGGCAAGATCTCGGTGCGCGCAGCCGCAGCCGGCCTGTCGCCCGCGGAGGCAACGATTCTTACGCAGCGATGAAATAGCCGGGATAACGCTCTCTGAGCGTCTCCAATTGCGCCAGGCTGCCGGACAAATGCTCCCTGACGCACGCCTGCGCCATCGCGCCATCTCCGCTGGCGATGGCGCCGACGATGCTGGAGTGGTCGGCCAGCACCAGTTTCCCCTTGCCGGCCAGCGGCACGTGCAGGCGCCGGACACGGTCGAGATTACCGCTCATGCTGCGCAGGAAATTCCACAGTTCTTCTACCTGTCCTGCAACGAACAGCTGGTGATGGAACTCCAGGTCCAGCCGCATGAAAGCGTCATAATCCTGGCGCGACAGCGCAAACGCTTGCTGCGACACCAGGCCTTCCAGGGTACTGACCAGCGCCGGATCGCGCTGCTGCGCGAGCGAATGCGCCAGCTCCAGTTCCAGCGAAAGGCGCAGAAAATGCGCTTCATTGATGGACTCGATATCGATGGCGCGGACGATGGTCGCGTGCTGCGGATAAATGTCGACCAGTTTCTCCTCGCCCAGGCGGGTCAGGGCGTCGCGCACCGGCGTGGTGGAGAGCTTGAAATACTCTGCGAGGGCGGCGCGGTCCAACTGCATGCCCGGTGGCAGGGTCATTGTGGTGATCAGTTCCCTGAGATGGTCGAATGCCTGGGAGGACGCGGCGCGCGTCCGGTCCAGCTTGAATGGGATGGGAAAGGGGCCAAAAGACATTAGGCGATTCATTCCTTCAGGTATTGCGGATAGGTCTTCCGCAAATCGATTAATTGCGACAGCGTGCCGCCCAGGTGCTGTCGGACCCGTTCTTCGGCCAGCGCTGGATTGTGCTGTTCAATGGCGTCCACCAGCTCGTTGTGTTGCCGCAGAACCGAGTCGGCTTTGTTATTCAGGGGCAGGTGCAAGCGGCGCAAGCGGTCCATATTGCCGCTGCGCGCGCGCATGGTGTGCCAGAGCCGCTCGGCGTTGGCCGCAGTGAACATCGCGCGATGAAATTCCTGGTCGGCCGCGACGAAGCCTTCGACGTCCTGATGCTCCCAGAAACTGGCTTGCATAGCCACGATCGCGCGCAGGCGTCCCGGCAATGTGCCATCAGCTTGCCGCGCGAGTGTCCTGGCGACTTCGAGTTCCAGCGCCAGGCGCAGGAAGTGTGCATTGCGGGCGGAATCGAGGTCGATTTCCCGTACCCGCGTTGCGTGCTGCGGGAAAATATCGACCAGCCCATCCTCCTCCAGGCGCAACAGCGCGTCGCGTACCGGGGTTACCGACGCATTGAAGAAGCGGGCCAGTTCAGGCCGTGGCAGCAGCGTGCCCGGTGCGAATGCCAGGGAGACGATTTTTGACCGCAGGTAGTCGTAGATTTGCGCGGCCGCCGATTGGCCCTTCGCCAATTCAAACGATCCTTCCAAGAGTGGTGAGTCCATTGCATGCAGGAGTGATTATGAACTGATATTTTAGCGCGTCGGCACAGGGCGCAGGTAGCGCTTTCCGCGCGAAGTCTGGTTTCCAGGCTGGGATTTCGATCTCAGCTGGCTGCATGGGCGGCCGGCATCCGGTCCAGGTATTCCCGGATTGCCGAAATCGCCAGCCGCACCTTGGCTGGTTGCGAATGGCGTTGCACGGTTACCGCGTAGACGCCCATCGGCGGCATCGACCAACCCGGCAGCACGGGCACCGCTAACCCAGCTTCGATCAATGGTGTGGCATCGGGGCCTGGCATGCGCAAGATTCCGCCCCCTTGCAGCATGACCTGCTGCAGCGCGATGAAGCTATTGCCGGCGACGGGACCGTTGACGCGCACGCGGTGCGCAGGCTCGCCGGGCCGATGCAGTTCGATGAACTCGGTCTGGTTGATAACGCTCAAGTTGAGCACCGGGTACCTGGCCAGGTCTTCTGGCGTTCGCGGCAAGCCATGCTCGCGCGAAAAGGACGCCGCCGCGACCAGGACGTGACGCCATTCGGCCAGGCGGCGCGCGACCAGGTTGGAATCGGTGAGCATCCCGACGCGGATGGCAAGGTCTATCCGCTCGGCGATCAGGTCGATGCGGCGGTCTTCCGCGAACAGGCGCAAGGACAGATGCGGATGGGCGCGCAATAGCGGCGCCAGCGCCGCCGCGAGGTGGGCGCTGAAACCTACCGGGAAGGCGATCCGCAATTCGCCGCGCGGCTCGTCGCGCAAGTCAGACAAGCGCTGCTCGGCGGCCTGCGCCGCGAGCAGCATGGCTGCGCAGTCTTCATAGTAGGCCTGGCCTGCTTCAGTGGTACTCAGGCGCCGGGTAGAGCGGTGCAGCAGGGCCAGGCCAGTTTCCGCCTCGTGGTGGCGAATTTGCTGGCTGACTGCCGATGTCGTCATCCCGAGTTCGCGCGCCGCAGCGCTCATGGAGCCCGCTTCGACCACGCGGGCGAAGATGGCCATGCGCTTCAAACGGTCTATTGTTAAGTTTTGCTTCATGGTTATTGCGAATTTTGCCCACTTATCGGAACCTCGTAAAGTCCTCATACTGAATGCATCTTCACCCAACCAGGAGTTTTTCATGAAAATCGCATTGATTGGCGCTACCGGCTTCGTAGGCGGCGGCTTGCTGGCGGAGGCACTCGCGCGCGGCCACGAGGTGACGGCAGTGGTGAGCCGCCCGCAACGGCTGACACCAGAGACAGGCCTGTCCGTGATTGGGGCCGACGTACTCGACCAGCAAAAGCTCGCCACGCAGCTCGCAGGACATGACGCGGTCATCAGCGCCTTCAGCGGCCACGCACAGGCCGATGTGCGTGCATACTACGGCCGTGGCGTCGATTCGATCATCGGCGCCAGCAAACAGGCCGGCGTACGGCGCCTTCTGATGGTAGGTGGCGCCGGCAGCCTGGAAGTGGCGCCAGGCGTACAGGCCGTCGATACCCCGGAGTTTCCGGCGCAGTGGAAAGCGTCCGCGCTGGGCGCGCGCGACACGCTGGAGAAATTGCGCAAAGAGCAGGACCTTGACTGGACTTTCCTCAGCCCCGCAGCGCTGCTTGAGCCGGGCCAACGCACTGGCAAATTCCGCCTCGGCGCCGACCAGCTGCTAACGGACGCACAAGGCCAGAGCCGTATTTCGGTGCAGGATTACGCGGTCGCCATGTTGGACGAGCTCGAGCATCCGGCCCATGCGCGCAAGCGTTTCAGCGTCGCGTACTGAGACGTGCCGCTGTACGGCTGCCGACCTGGCTGCTGCGCATGCTGAAGTTGTCGCTGGGCGTCACGCGGTGACATGAGCAACGTGTTGTGGTGGACTGGCGATGGTCCCATCGAATGTCAAATGCCCGACTGCGCGCGCAGTGAGGCGCGCTGTTCCGCCGCAAGCTCGCGCGGCACCCAGGCGGCGACCGTCTCGATGAAGGCGCGCACTTGGGGCGGCATGAATGCGCGCTCCGGGTAAACCAGCGCGATCTGCATTTCGGCGCCGACGATGCCGGCGAGTACCTGCACGAGCGCGCCGCTCTTCAGGTGCGGCGATACGAGGTTATGCGGGAGGAGTGCGATGCCAAGACCGCTCACCGCGGCTTCGCACAACAGGGCGATGTCGTTCGAGAAGAGGGTGCCGTCAACATGGAGTTTGTCTCCGGAGATCAGGGGCCAGTGGGATAGCGGCAGCTCGCCGCGCGCGAAGCCAAGCAGACAGCGGTGGGTCCGCAGATCGCCTTCCGTACGCGGGGCGCCGCGTTCAGCGAGATAGGCGGGCGCCGCTACAGCCATCATCGGGTCGCGGAAGAGCGTGCGCGCGATGAGGCCGGGCTGGAGCTGGCTGCTGGCACGCAGCGCAACGTCATAGCCGCCGTTGAGGACATCAACATGCTGGTTCGACGTGTGGACATGGACACGCAGCGCAGGGTAGCGCGCCGCGAACTCGCAGAGCATCGCATGGAAGCTTGCGTTCATCATTGGCGGCACCGAGACGCGCAGATCGCCGCGCACGACGTCGTCGCTCATGCGCACGCTCTGCTCGGCGAGACGTACGGCTTCGAGCGCGATGCTGGCCTGCCGATAGAACACTTCACCGACATCGGTGAGGACGAGGCTACGCGTGGAACGACGCAGAAGGCGCGCGCCCAACCGTTCCTCGAGACGAGCGAGGCGGCGGCTCACCGTCGCGCGCGGTACTCCTAGCTCGGCAGCGGCGCGCGAGAGGGATTTGGCGTCGACCGTCTTGGTGAAGGCGACGAGTTCGGATGTTTCGACGGGATCGCTCATATGGATCAAATCTTGGCAAATGATGTCAACTTTTGCAGTATTGCTTCAAATGTCGATCCGGCGCAAGATCTGGCCCAAGATAAACCGACCGCAGCGCTTTCGCCTCCGTGCTGGCGCCATGGATCAAAAAGGAAAGAGGTGTAAATGAAATCGAGCGGAAAGAAACTGATTGCCGTCTTCGGCGCAACGGGAAACCAGGGCGGCGGCGTGGTGCGTGCCCTGAAGGCCAGCGGCCAATTCGATGTGCGCGCGCTCTCCCGCGAACCGGGTAAGTACCACGGCGGCGCCGACGAGGTGGTCGCAGCCGATCTGGAACGCCCGGAGACCCTTGCAGAAGCACTCAAAGGCGCACACGGCGTCTTTCTCGTCACCAATTTCTGGCAGGAAGGCACCGATGAGATCCGGCAGGCAACGGCGGCGATTCAGGCTGCGAAAGCTGCAGGCGTCAATCATCTGATCTGGTCGACACTTCCCAACGTCGAGGCGATCAGCGGCGGCGAGTTCAAACTCCCCCAATTCACGGGGAAGTCGAAGGTCGATGCGATCGTCAAGGATGCCGGATTTCCGCGTCACACCTTCGTCGTACCGCCTGCCTACTTTCAAAACTTCGCCGGACCATACGGTCCGCAACGGCAGCAGGACGGCAGCTTTGGCTGGGTGCTGCCCATCGATCCTGCGGTGCGTTGCATCCACATGGGTGACATCAACGAGCTGGGCAACATCGTGGCCGGCGCGTTCGCGCACCCGGATGAAACGGGCGATGGCGCCTATCTGCCCCTGGTCGGTGACTTCCTGAGCTTCAACGAGCTCGTCGGCACCTTGAATCAGTTGGGCCAGCAGATTTCGTTCACACGCGTTTCGCGGGAGGTGTTCGCAGGCTTTTTCCCGGGCGCCGATGCGATAGGTGAGACGCTGGCCTACTACAACGACTATACCTATCTTGGCCCGGGCCCGCACGACGAAGAGATCGCGCTGGCGAACAAGGTAGCAGGCCGGACGCCGACATCATTTGCAGCATGGGCTCGGGATAATTTCCGGCTCGGCGCGGCTCCCTCGGCTTGAATCAATCCTGACTTACTCCAACGAGCCGTGGGGCGTGAAGCCTGCTAAGCCGATGTGTGTAGCCCGGCATTTAAAAGGCCGGGCTACCGCATAGGATACGATCAGTTCTCTTCGCGCCAGCGGCGCAGCCAGATCGCAGCGGCAATCATGCCCACGCCCGCCGCAACGCCAATCCACAGCACCGGGCTGGCCAGCGAAGTGTAGGCTTCGTTGAAGAAGGCGGAGATGGCTTCTGCTGGGTTGCCTTTCGGCCCATCGGCATGTTCCATCGCCTGGCGTGCCGATTCGTCGAACATGAACCAGGCGCCTGGCAGCACGCTGCCCAGCAGGCGCAGTACCACGTTCTGGAAGTACCACTCAATGTTCAGGCCCATCTTGAAGGCATGGTTGGCCCAGGCCAGCAGGGCGCCGCTCATCAGCGGTGTGCCGACTGCCCACAGGAACACCTTGCTGCGCGCCCAGCTCGATACCAGCAGCAGCCAGCCCACGGTCGGCAAGGCCCACAGCAGGTAGACCGGGATCAGCGACAGCATGCGGAATGGGCTGAGCCACAGGTTGGTCGCCGACAGCAGGTCGCCGAACACGTTCACGCCGTGGAAGCTGAGCGAGATGGCAGCCATCACCATGATCGCGAACGAAGTCAGGAAGGAGATCGCGGCAATGGTCAGCGGCACTGCCACCGTCGCCACCAGCACCTTGGACAGCACGGTGAACGAATCGGACACCGGCAGCGATTTCCAGAACAGGATGCTGCGGTCGCGGCGGTCGTCGTACAGGGCGCTCAGGCAGTAGAAGAACACCAGGAAGCCCATCATGATGTACAGCGGCACCCCAATCATCGGGAAGGCTGCGCCCACCACATTGGCCATGTCATGGCGCTCGACGACCGTCATTTCATGGAAGCGCGACAGCTTTTCGCCGTCGAAGTGCATCTCGACGTTGTTACCGATGATGAGCATCACGGCAGTGAAGGCCACCAGCAGGGCGCCGACGATGGCCGGCGCCCAGAGCAGCATGCCCTTGTTCTCCCAGTATTCGCGCTGCATCAGCCATTTCATCGTGTTCATTCGTATTGTCCTTTCATGCTGGCGACGAACAGGTCGGCCACGCTGGGGGTACGGGTTTCGCCAAACGTTTCGAGCTGCTTGCGCGAGACGCCGTCGAACAGCATCACGGCCTTGCCGAACACGGTGCGCTGGTGCAGCGGCTGCAGGGCGCTGGCGGCGGTCATGTATTCCGGCTGCACCATCACTTCGGTGTAACGGTCGCCGATTTCGTCCATCGAGGCGGCCAGGGTGATCTTGCCGTCGCGGATGAACATCAGGTCGGTCAGGATATTCTCGACTTCCTCGATCTGGTGGGTGGTGATCAGGATGGTCTTGTTCTCGTCGAAGTAGTCTTCCAGCAGCTGGTGGTAGAACTGCTTGCGGTACAGGATGTCCAGGCCCAGGGTCGGCTCGTCGAGCACCAGCAGCTTGGCGTCGATCGCCATCACCAGCGCCAGGTGCAGCTGCACGATCATGCCCTTGGACATGGCCTTGACCTTCATGTTCGGCGACAGCTTGGTGTTGGAGATGTATTTTTCGGCGCGTTCGCGGTTGAAGCGCGGGTGCACGCCTTCCACGAAGCTGATGGCGTCCTTCACCTTCAGCCAGCGCGGCAGGATGGCGACGTCGGCGATGAAGCAGACATCCTTCATCAGCTCGTCGCGCTGCTGGCGCGGGTCCAGGCCCAGCACGTTCAATTCGCCTTCGAAGTGCGACAGGCCGAGGATGGCTTTCAGCGTGGTGGTCTTGCCGGAGCCATTGGGCCCGATCAGGCCGACGATGCGGCCGGCGTTGATCTGGAAGCTGGCGTCGTCCAGCGCCTTGGTGGTGCCGTAACGCTTGCTCAGGTTTTTAGCGGTGATGATCGCTGTCATGCCGGGGCTCCTTGTGGCGGCACATTCGTGGCACGCAACAGTTGTTCAATGTCCAGGCCCAGGCGGCGGATGCGTTCGACCATCGCGGGCCATTCTTCGCGGATAAAGCGTTCGCGTTCGGTGGACAGCAGTTTATCAACAGCGCCTTCGGTAACGTACATTCCAAGTCCCCTTCTTTTTTCTACCAAGGTTTCGTCGACCAGTTCCTGATAGGCCCGGGAGACGGTGATTGGGTTCAATTGATAATCGGCCGCGACCTGGCGCACCGAGGGCAGGGCATCGCCGGGCTTGAGCAAGCCATCCAGCATCATGCCGACGACCCGCTCCTTCAATTGCAGGTAGATCGGACGGTTTTCATTCCACATACATCGTTTCCTCCAGTGTTGGTGATTTAATGAACTGGTGTTGTAGTGAACTATAACACTGAATTGGTTAGATGCAAGTGGTTTTTTTGCAAATCCGGACTAAGCTGTGGAGTACCCGCCTGAAAGGAGATTGCCATGTCCAGAACACTGTCCCGCGCCCTGGCTGCCGGTGTTGCCGCTGCAGCCCTTGGGTGCCTGTTTCCTGTTTCCGCAATGCACGTCGGCGATGAAATGAAGTGGGGCGATGCGCCGCCAACCCTGCCCAAGGGAGCCAAGCTGGCAGTCCTGCAGGGCGACCCCGGCAAGGCCGGGCCGTTCGTGATGCGTCTGTCGGCCCCGGCGGGCTATAAGGTGCCGCCGCATATGCATTCGCAGATCGAAAATGTTACGGTGATCAAGGGCACGCTGCTGCTGGGCATGGGCGACAAGCTCGATGAGAAAGCCGCCAAGGCCCACCGGGCGGGCGATTTCGTCGCGATTCCCGCCAAGACCAACCACTACGCGATCATGAAAGGCGCCACCGTCGTGCAATTGCACGGGGAGGGGCCGTTCGATATCACATATGTGAACCCGGACGACGATCCGTCGAAGAAGAAGTAAGCATCTGTTCCAGCTGGACGGCTTGCCGCACCTGGCTGCCGGACATGGTGTTGTCGAAGATGACCAGGGCTTCGCCGCCCTGGGCGCGCAGCCACGCCGCGACTCGTGCCAGCCGTTCCGGCTCGTAGACGGAGCGGTAGATGTGCGGGCTGCCGTGCAGGCGCACATAGGTCGCGTTGTCGTGGGTGGCGACGAATGGACCAGGCTCGCCGGCGGGCGGGTCGGCCACCACGCGGATAACGCCCAGCTCCCGCATCAATGCCGTCGCCTCGCCGGCAAACCAGGTCCCATGGCGCGCTTCGCAGGCCAATGACGGGTGGCGCTGCGATTGCCCCTGCTGCAGCGTGCTGCCGAAGCGCTCGCGCAGGGAGGCGAACAGCCGGCGAGCAGCCTCTACGTCAAAGCGTAGGCTGGGCGGGGTCTGGACCAGCACCCATCCCAGTTTGCTGCCGAGCGCGCTCGCTTCGGCGGCGAAGCGATCGAGCTCGGCGCCGAACTCCTGCAAGCGTTTCTCGTGGGTGATGGACTTCGGCAGCTTGACGGCGAAGCGGAAGCCGGCGGGCACGCTGTCCGCCCAGCGCGCATAGGTGTCCGGCCGGTGCGGCCGATAAAACGATGAGTTGATCTCGACGGCCGCGAAGCGCGCCGCATAGCGGGCCAGGTTGCTGCCACGCGCGGACGGCGGGAACAAGTCCGCGTCCGCGCGTGGCAGGGCCCAGCCCGCGATACCAATGGTTACACGTCCCATGCGCAATTCCCGTTATAGTCCTAGGACTATGGCATAGGAGTCGGACATGAACCAACACAGGAGGCGGGCGGCGCTGGCGCTCGCGGGCGCCGCAGCGGCGTTGACGGCGGCGCTGGTGGCGGGCTGCGCGAGCTTTGCCGGGCCGCGCGATTACGAAGTCCCGCTGGCGCGCTTGCAGCGCAATATTGACCAGCGCTTCCCGCTTGAGCATCGGGCACTTGCAGTGTTCGACCTGCGCTTGCAGCAACCGCGCCTGACCATGCTGCCGAACGACCGCATCGCTCTCAGTGCCACGTTGTCGGTGTCCTCGCCGCTGATGCGCCAGCAATATGGCGGCAGCCTTGCACTGTCAGGCAGGCTGGCGATCGACCAGGGCCGCAATGCCGTGGTGCTGACCGAGGCGCGGCTGGACGACTTCACGCTGGATGGCCTGGATGAACGCACCCAGCGCCAGGTCGGCGGCGCCGTACGCCTGCTGGCCGACGGCCTGGTGCAGGACACGCCCATCTATACCTGGCGTCCGGATGAGCTGCGCTACGCCGGCGTGCAGTTCGTGCCGACCGCCATCCGTACCTCGGCGGCAGGGCTCAGCATCCACCTCGAACCCTTGCGCGATGGTCGTCTATAATCGAAGCATCGCTACAGGGGAGAATTCGAAATGCCGTTTGTCGGTCTGGGTCTGCACATCCTGGTTGCCATCTTTTTTGCCGTGCACGCGGTGCGCCGCGGGCGCGAACTGTATTGGCTGCTGATCCTGTTCTCTTTCCCGCTGCTGGGCAGCCTGGTGTACTTCTTTGCCGTCTACCTTCCCAGCTCGCGCCTGGAAGTGGGCGCACGCAAGGCCGTTGCCGCTGCGGGGCGCATGCTCGACCCGGGCCGCGAATTGCGCGAAGCGCGCGATGCCTTCAGCTTCACGCCTACTGCGCAGAACCAGATGCGCCTTGCTGCCGCCTTGTTGGAAGCAGGGGAGGCCGCCGAAGCCGCGACCACCTATGAGGCTTGCCTGCAGGGCGCTTTCGGCTCCGACCTGGAGATCCGTCTCGGCGCGGCAAGGGCCAACCTGGCCATCGGTGCCTATGGCAAGGCCATCGAGCACCTGGAGTTCATCGGCAGCAGGGATGCCGGCTACCGCGCCGAGCAATGCGGCCTGTTGAAGGCGCAGGCGCTGGCGGCCGCCGGCCGCAATGACGAGGCGCGCGCCGAGTTCGAACATGCCCTCCAGCGCTTTGGCAGCTTCGATGCCCGCGCCGAATATGCCATCTGGGCCGCCAATGCGCGCGAAGTCCAGCTGGCGCGGCGCCTGCAAAGCGAGCTGCAACACACGATGGACCGCTGGAACCGGCATACAGCCTCGATGAATGAGGCCACCGTCAGGCGCTTGAACGCCGCCTTCGCGCAACTTCCGCGCAGCTGAAAATGAAAGGAGCATCAGCATGCATAGTCCGGTCCTGATGTTCCAGTCTTCGCGCTTCCAGATCGTCCCGGACGAAGACCAGTTGACCAATCCCGGCATCTTCGGTCGCAACCTGGCCGAATGGATGGCCGCCGAACTGCCCACGCATGGCTACCACGCGCTGGGCGAGGTGATTCCGGAAGACTTTGCGTGGTGCGTGCCGGTCGCGGCGGAGGACTGCGAATTGTATATCGCGTGCTCCAATGCCGAAGATGGCTGGCAGGCTTACGTGTTTGCCGATTGCGGCCTGATGGAGCGCCTGGCGGGCCGCGACCACCGCGGCAATGCCGTAGCCGGGCTCTATTCGGCAGTGCGCTCGATCCTCGAAGAGGCACCGGGCATCAACTACCTCCATATTGAGCAATGAGCTATCCAGTATCGGTAAAGGGCGTATTTTGCGCACCTGACGGCCGCATCGTGCTGCTGAAAAATGAACGCGACGAATGGGAGCTGCCGGGCGGGCGCATCGAG
>CBFGQI010000037.1:0-39833 GCA_965650885.1 uncultured Oxalobacteraceae bacterium | reverse complement strand
GGGTCTGCTTGACGCCGATATCGATCAGGTCGCGGATGATGGTGTCGACGTCGCGGCCCACGTAACCGACTTCGGTGAACTTGGTCGCTTCCACCTTGATGAAGGGGGCATCGGCCAGCTTGGCCAGGCGGCGCGCGATTTCGGTCTTGCCGACGCCGGTCGGGCCGATCATCAGGATGTTCTTCGGCGTGATTTCATGGCGCAGCGGCTCTTCCACCTGCTGGCGGCGCCAGCGGTTGCGCAGCGCGATGGCGACGGCCTTCTTGGCCTTGCCCTGGCCGACCACATGCTTGTCCAGTTCGCCGACGATTTCTTGAGGGGTCATGTTCATGCTGGGTCCAGGGTCTCGATGATGTGGTTCAGGTTGGTGTAGATGCACAGTTCGCCGGCGATGGTCAGCGATTTTTTCACGACGTCGACCGGCGACAGGTCGGTATTTTCGATCAGGGCCTTGGCGGCCGACTGGGCGTAACTACCACCGGAGCCGATGGCGCCGATGCCGCCTTCCGGTTCCAGCACGTCGCCGTTGCCGGTGATGACCAGGGTGGATTCCTTGTCGGCCACCAGCAGCATCGCTTCCAGGCGCCGCAGCACGCGGTCGGTACGCCAATCCTTGGCCATTTCAACCGAGGCGCGCAGCAGGTTGCCCTGGTGTTTCTCCAGTTTGGCTTCGAAACGGTCGAGCAGGGTGAAGGCGTCGGCCGTGCCACCGGCAAAGCCGCACAGCACCTTGTTCTGGTACAGCTTGCGCACCTTGCGGGCGGTGCCTTTCATCACGATGTTGCCGAGGGTGACCTGGCCATCGCCGCCGATCGCGACATCGTTGCCGCGCCGCACGCACAGGATGGTGGTGCCGTGAAATTGTTCCATGTGTTAATGCCTTTGTATTGGGATTAACCTGGTAAATGGGGGTCGATTGGCTCTTTGCAAGCTTTCAAACTTTGGAGAACCGGTAAAACCGGTAAACCGGGGTCAGGCGCTAAGGGCCTGACCCCCGCCTCACCGGTTTTTAGTACTTATGCGGGAACAGCCGCGCAATATCAGCATAGCCCAGCAAGCGCATCAACGCTGCGACAAGATGGTTCAAGTCGCGGAATTCGATGCGCCGCTCGCCCGCCGACAATTCCAGGATTTTAGCGTGCAGGGCGCTGGCCGCCCCGAATTCCATGCGCGCCAGACGTCCGCAGTCGAACACCAGGGCCGGATACTGTCCCGCATAGGCGTCGATCGCGCCCAGCAAGCTCCCGATATCACCCTCGATCACCGCCGGCAGCATGAAGCGGTCGGACGCCGCCGCCGTCGCTTGGCGCGGCGCATTGGCCACCTTTTTCGGCGCCACGAAGGGGGGCGGGGACACTTCGAAGGTCACGCAATAATCCATCGACGATTCTTCGAATTCCTTCTCCCGGTTCAGCAGGCGCAGCAGCTCGAGGTAGAGCAGCCACGGCGCCTCGCCGCCATCGCGGTTGCCGATCTGCAGGATGGCGCGCACCTGGTCGGCCAGCTCGGTGGCACCCACCACCATCAGCTCGCGGTCGCCGCCCTGGGCTTTTTTCAGCGCCGCCAACAGCAGGGCGCACCCCTCCGGATCGACACCGTTGACGCGCGAAAAGTCCAGGCGCAGCGGCAGTGTCTGGTTCATGCCCTCCAGGCGCTCCAGCTGGGGCGCGATGGACGCATTCAGCGTACCGGCCAGCCCCAGCGTCGGGGCCACGCCGGAATAGGCACCGGCCGCCGCCGGGGCGCTATGGGCCACACTGGCTGGCGGTGTCCAGGAAGGCGGCGAAGTTTCGTATTTGCTGGCGTAGTCGATCGACACATTCTCAAAGGCTTCCTGCTTGCCCATGAGCTGGTACAGGTCGAACAGCATCCACCACACCGTGCGGTCCTGTGACGCTTCGGCCAGGCTGCCCAGCAGCATTTGCTCCGCCACTTCGGACTGGCCGTTCGAATACAGGATGGCGATTTCTTCCACCACCGGCGCGCTTTCGGCGGCGGCCGCCTCCAGCGGCACGTCCTCATCGCCCAGCAGTTCGGTGGTGTATTGGTCCAGCAGGGGCAGGGTCGCGCCGTCATTGCTGGCGGCGACCGCTTGCAAGGGGCGCGGCCGGCGGGCCCAGGCTGGTTCGGGCTCGTTGAAGATGTCGGCCGCCATCGCCGCCTCGATGGCGTCGATCTTCATGGCGGTGGCGCGCGCAATTTCACGCTGCAAATCGGATTGCGCACGTTGGCGTTCCAGTTCGCTGTTCGCTGCCAGGCGTGCGGTCTCGGTGTCATCGTCTTCGACGATGGCTTCGTCAACCTTGCCTTTTTTGAAAATGGAGAACAGTCCCATAGGATCACTAGTGTAGCCCAAGGGAAAAAAATAAGGGCGTCCCGTAGGAGATGAGGCAAGAAAAAAGCACGCCGCAGCGTGCCTTCTTCTTTCCTGGTTGCCGTTCAGTCGCCGTACAGCTTCTGCTTCAGCTCGCGGCGCTGCTGTGCCTCCAGCGACAGGGTCGCCGTTGGGCGGGCGATCAGGCGCGGGATGCCGATCGGCTCGCCGGTTTCCTCACAATAGCCGTAGTCGCCATTGTCGATGGCGGCGA
Organism: uncultured Oxalobacteraceae bacterium; assembly: GCA_965650885.1. Taxonomy (GTDB): domain Bacteria; phylum Pseudomonadota; class Gammaproteobacteria; order Burkholderiales; family Burkholderiaceae_D; genus Rugamonas. The sequence continues at coordinate 37,245 of CBFGQI010000037.1, read as the reverse complement.
TCGATTGCTGGACTTTCTTCAGCAGCTTGCGTTCGCGGTCACGGGTACGCAGTTCCAGTGCGTGCTCCTCTTCGATGGTGGCGCGGTCGGCGGGGTCCGGCACCAGCACGGTTTCGCGCAGGTGTTCAGTGGTTTCGCCAGCGTTCTTCAGCAATTCTTTTTCAAGGTTTTGCAGCTTGTTCTTGAAAAACGCCATCTGGGCCGGGTTCATATAGTCCTTGTCGCTCATCTTCAGAATTTCTTCTTCGGTGAGCAGGACTTCCGCGGCGGGGGTCGATTTATTTGCTTTTGTCATGACTTCGCTTACCTTCGATACGACAGAGTTTTCAAATTGCAGCTTGGGTGGCGTCAAAAAAAACGCCTTAGTTTATACCAAACATTGTTCAAGGCCAGTAATAAAGATGTCTTTCGGCAGATTTTTGCCAATAAACACCATTTTGCTGGCGCGTGTCTCGTTTTCGCCCCATTTTGCGCCCAGGTCGCTGCCCATCAGCTGGTGCACGCCCTGGAATACGACCTTCCTTTCTGCGCCCTGCATCAACAATACGCCTTTGTAACGCAACATGCGAGGACCGTACACATCAACGAGACCGCCCAGGAATTCGTCCAGCTTGGCTGGGTCGAACGGGCGTTCGCTTTTGAACACGAAGGCCGCGATATCGTCGGTGTGATGGGCGTGGTGGTGGTCGTGATGGTGGTGTTCGTGGCCGCAGTGCTCGTCGTGTTCGTGGTCGTGGCCGCAATGCGCATGATCGTGGTCGTGGTCGTGCTCTTCCTCGGCCAGGAAGTCGGGGTCGATTTCCAGCTTTTCATTGAGGTTGAAGCCGCGCAAGTCCAGCACTTCGCTCAGCGGGGCCTTGCCGAAATCGGAGCGGCTGATCGGGGCGCGCGGGTTGATGCGCTTCAGGCGCGCGGTCAGCGCGTCGACGGCGGCGGCGTCCACCAGGTCGGTCTTGGACAGCAGGATCTTGTCGGCAAAACCGACCTGACGCTGCGCTTCTTCGTGTTCGTCCAGCTGCTGCATGGCGTGGCGCGCATCGACCACCGTGACCACGGCGTCGAGCAAATAGTTGGCGCCCACTTCCTCGTCGATGAAGAAGGTCTGGGCTACCGGGCCCGGATTGGCGAGGCCGGTGGTTTCGATCACCACGCGGTCGAACTGGATTTCACCCGCGGCGCGGCGCTTGGCCAGGTCGCTCAAGCCGACGATCAGGTCGCCGCGCACGGTGCAGCAAATGCAGCCGTTATTCATTTCGACGATTTGCTCGCGCGATTCCTGCACCAGGATTTCGTTGTCGATATTTTCCTGGCCGAACTCATTTTCGATCACGGCAATCTTCATGCCGTGCTCTTCCCGCAGGATGCGGTTCAGCAGCGTGGTTTTGCCGGCGCCGAGGAAGCCGGTCAGGATAGTGGTAGGGATCATTGCCATTGTGATACTCGCTGCATTTGGAATCGGTCGATTATGCCGGAAATTTTTTTATTGTGGCAAATGCGGCTCGTGAGCTGGATCAAGCCCCGGTCTATTTAATTTTAGCTCTTGGATGCGCCTTGTCATAGACCAGCGCAAGATGCTGGAAATCAAGGGCTGTGTACACCTGCGTCGACGTGATGCTGGCGTGGCCCAGCATTTCCTGCACCGCACGCAAATCGCCCGACGATTGCAGCACGTGCGAGGCGAACGAGTGGCGCAGCATGTGCGGATGCACGGGCACCGGGGTGCCGGCCTGGATGCCGTGGGCCTTCAGCCGCAGCTGCACCACGCGCGGCGTGATGCGCCTGCCGCGCTCGTTGACGAACAGGGCCCCGCTGCCATCGCTGGGCGCGGGGCGCACCGCCAGCCAGGCGTTCAGGGCGGCCAGCGCGGCATGGCCGACCGGGACCCGGCGCATCTTGTTGCCCTTGCCGGTCACCACCACTTCGGCGTTGGCCAGTTCGAGCCAGCCCAGCGAGGCCGGCTGGCCGTCACCCGCCTTGCGGAACTCGTGGTCCAGCGCGGCGAGCTCGGAGACCCGCAAGCCGCTCGAATACAGCAGCTCGAACATGGCGCGGTCGCACAGCCGGGCCGGCTCCGTAGAGCCGGCCCGCGGCGTGGACGGCGCCACCAGCTGCACCGCGTCGTCCACCGACAGCGCCTTGGGCAGGGTTTTGGCGCGCTTGGGCGCGCGCACGCCTTCCACCGGATTGGCGGGCAGCGCGCTGTGCTGGCCAAGCCAGGCATAAAAGCCGCGCCAGCCTGACAGTTTGCGCGCAATGCTGCGCGCATCCTGGCCGCGGCTGTGCAGCTGGGCCGCGTAGCGGCGGATGTCAAAATGGGTCAGGTCGTCCCAGGCTTTGCCGTCGGACAGGGTGGCCAGTTCGCGCAAGTCGCGGCCATAGGCCGCCACCGTATGGCGCGACAGCTTGCGCTGGGTGGCCAGGTGGGCCAGGTAAGCGTCGGCCTGTTGCAGCTTGCCGGCGCTGCCCATGGGTCAGGCCAGCAATGGCGCCAGCGCGACGCTGGCGGTTTCGCCGATATGGACCAGGAAATCGGTCGCCATCAGCGAGGTGAAGCGTTCAGGGTCCGGCGAGCCCATGATCAGCAAGCCGAAGGCCGGGCCTTTGCTGCCTGGCTTGCGCAGCGGCAGGATGACGGCGGACTTGATGTGCTCGGCGTCGTCCAGCCAGCGCACCGCTTCGAAATCGTTGTTGCTGCCGCAGTAGGGCGCCAGCAGGCTATTGGCGAACAGACGGGCATCTTCCGACACGCCGCTGGCGAACCATTCGTCGGCGAATGCGGGCGCCACATTGAACAGGCGCAGCGTGGCGGCCGGCACGTGGAAGCTGTCGACCAGGCCTTGCACCACGGCGCGCGGTACTTCCGCATCGCTGCGCACTTGCAGGATGGTTTGGTTCCAGCTGTGGAAACGGTTGGCGATGGTGGCGTTTTCCTGCGCGTGGCGGGTCAGTTCGGACAAGCGCAATTCCAGCGCCTTGTACTTGTCGCGCATGACTTCCATCTGGCGTTCCTGCAGCGACACCGCACGGCCGGTCAGGGGACTGGACAGCCTGACGTCACCCAACAGATTGGCATGTTCTTCAAAGAAGTGGGGATGGTCGGCCAGGTATTGGGCGACGAGGGTGGAATCCAGGGTGTCGGTCATTGTTGTCACGTCAAATATTGCAGGCGGGGACATTTTAACCGATCTGTAACCCGGTAAGGCGGGGTCAGGCCCAAGGGCCTGACCCCCCAACGGTCTCGAAGCCGCAGTGATGGGCTCAGGGTTTTTGACCTTCGCCGAAAGTCAAAGGCCCAGAACCAAGCTGCGGCGTCCGCGCTGGCGGGGGTCAGGCCCTTCGGGCCTGACCCCGGTTTACCGGTTTAGGTTTAGAAATTGTGATGGATCCCCAACGCATAATGATTCTGGTTCGAATCCGACGTCGCCGTCGCCGTCAGCGGCAGCTTCTTCTGCGACAAGTCCAGATACAGATAGGTGCGTGGCGAGATATTGTGCTCATAGCCCACCGAGAACTGCTTGGTCTTCAGCTGGCCATCCGGATCCTTCTGCCCATAACCGATCAGGAACTTGCCCGAGCCCACGTTGTAGTTCGCGCCCAGCATCCAGGTCGAGATCGAATCGTTGGTCGCCATGATATGGCCCAGGTCCTGCTTGCCGTAGCTTGCCATCAGCTTCAGGGCCGGGATCGGGCGGAAGTAAGCACCGATCGAGTGCCACTTGACTTCGGTCGAGTTCCGCTCCGACCCCGCGTACACCGCCCACATTGGCGTCGTGCCCGGCGCCATATAAGTAGCGCTGACCGAGTACGGGTAAGCCTGCGCCATCGCCCCCACCGGATATTGCGGCGCCGCAGCGGTGCCGCGGCCGATGATCGGCACGCCAAGGCCATTGTTTTCCTTGCTGCCAATATTCACGTTCAACTGGAAGCCGTTCATCACCGGCGTGTTGTACCAGAGCGCGTTGGCGAAGCGGTTGCCGGAATTGCCGGCCTGGCCCAGCGGGTCGGAACCGCTGCCCGGCACGGCGGCGCGGTAGCCACCCACCATGATGTCGGTCTGGAAGCCGGCCTGGTTCGGCATGCCCGACCAGGGCTCGAACTGGGTCGTGGTTTCCTGCAGCGACGTCAGTGCGCGGCCCATGCGCACTGTGCCGAAGCCACCTTGCAGGCCGACCCGGCTCTGGCCCTGGAACAGGGGGCGGGACACGCCTTCGATGGTGCCGGTGTCAGGCTCGAAGCGGATTTCCAGGTGGAACAGCGCTTTCAGGCCGCTGCCCAGGTCTTCCACGCCGCGGAAGCCCAGCTTGTTGTTGTCGCGTTTGGCTTCCTGCACGGCGGTGTTCGCCGATTTGGTGGTCTTGGTAATGCCGGCATCCAGCGTGCCATAAATGACGACGGAGGATTGCGCAAAGGCAGCACTGCTGAAGGCGCCCATCAAGGCCAGGGCCAATAACGATTTCTTCATATGTTCTTCCTTTTTAGGAGTCAAACCGGGTGCGGGGATAGGGATACGATAAGTGCAGAGCGCACCGCAATTCCGCCGCTTGGTCATTTATCCGCACTAAAAAGGGTCAAAACCGTCGAAATCGGTGCGTGATGTTGTATTTTTGAAACGCTTGCCACCCTGCTCAGATCATGCAAGTCCTGTAAGGAAGCCGCAAGCTGGGCCTGTCATATTTGTCATATATCAAAAAGTCCTGGAGTCATGCGCCGCCTGCTAGCGGCCCGGCTACACTGGACAGGCAGCTTATTCCTTGGAACCGGATAGATCGATGGCGAATCGAGAAGAGCTGGTGATCATCAGGGGAGCGCGGTCAGGAGACGCCGCAGCCCAACTCGCATTGGGCAAGCTCTACCTTTTTGGCGGGGCCAGCCTGCCACAAAACGTGCCGACGGCCTTGCACTGGCTGTGCCGCGCCGCAAGCCAGGGCGTGGATGAAGCCTGGCGGCTGATCGGCGCCCATATCCCCTTTGACGTGGCGCAGCCCGCGCGGGCCCAGGCTTTGCAATGGTTCGTGCGCGCCGCGCAGGAAGGCGTGCCCGGGGCAGCGCGCGTGCTGGCGCAATTGCGCCGCATGGAGCCGGCGTCGGCGCCCCATCCCGTGCGGCCCACTGTGGTGCCGGCTGCGGCGCCGCCGGCACCAGCCCTGGCGCCGGCGCCCGGCATGGCCGCGCCGGCCAGTACCCTGGATGCCTGGCGTGCCCTGGAGGCCGACGCGGACGCCGACCCGGATGAGCTGCTGCGCCTGCGCACCCTGGCGGCGCAAGGCGGCGACCGCGATGCCCAGCTGGCGCTGGGACTGCACCTGGCTCGCATGAACAGCGAGGGCGACCGGGTGGAATCGGGCAATGGCACCGTCAACTTCAAGCGCGCGCTGCGCTGGCTGGCGCAAGCGGGCGAGCAGGGTTTGGCCGATGCCTGGTTCGCCATGTCGCGTATTTATATCCGTCCCGAGTTTTCCCAGCGTAGCGCGAGCGAGGCCCATGCCTGCCTGGAACGCGCGGCCGACATGGGGCATAGCGGGGCGCAACTGGAGTGCGGCATCCATGCCTGGCGGGCGCGGCGTGGCGCGGAAGACAACGATGTGCGGGCGGTGTACTGGCTGCAGAAGGCGGCGGCGCAAGGCAGTGCCGAAGCGCAGCAGGCGCTGGAGCGGATTGCGCCGGCACCGCCGCCGGCCGGCTGGGCCGATCCGCTGATGCCGCTGCTGACGCGCGAATTGCTCAGCAGCCAGCCCTTGCTGGCGGCGCGGATCGAGCTGGCGGCGCTGTTCAGGTTGACGCGGGCGGAAGCTTTGCTGCTGGATGTGAAGGCGGCGGACCAGGGCCATTGCCTGGTGGTGGATATCCGTGCCAGCTATGGCCGCAGCAAGCGGCGGCTGGTGCTGGTGCGTACCGCGGCGGAGCGGCAGAAGCTGGACCGCATCGTGCGGCTGTTCGAACAGGTGGGGGCCGATGTGGAGGGGAATTACCGGCAGCGCCTGTACCGGCTCAAGAGCTGGGTCGGCGCGGATGTGATGGTCGCTGCCTGAACACCGGCCTGCGGCGGCCGCGTGTCGGTGTCGGACCCTTGGGTCTGACACCGTTCTACCGGTTGACCGAGTTTAGATATCGATCTCGCCCTCAAAGACCGTGACCGCCGGCCCGGTCAGATAAACCGGCTGCCCTTCGCCCGCCCAGGCGATCGACAGCCGCCCGCCGCGCGCATCGACGCGCACCGGCGAATCGAGCAAGCCGCGCCGGATCCCCGCCACCACCGCCGCGCAGGCGCCCGTCCCGCAAGCCAGCGTCTCGCCCGCCCCGCGTTCGAACACGCGCAGCTTGATGTGCTGGCGGTCCATCAGCTGCATGAACCCCGCATTGACGCGTTTCGGGAAGCGCGGATGATGCTCGATCAGCGGCCCCACCAGTTCCACCGGCGCCGCATCCACGTCTGCCACCACCTGCACCGCATGCGGGTTGCCCATCGACACTACCGACACTTGCACCGCCTCGCGTTCACCGCCCAGTTCCAGCACCAGCGGCCACAGGGTTTCGCGGCCTTCCGGCTGGCCCTGCAAACCTTCCGCGTCGAACGGCACTTGGGCCGGATCGAGCACCGGGGCGCCCATGTCGACCGTGATGCTGCCATCGTCTTCCAGGCGCGGCGCAATGATGCCCGCCATGGTTTCCACCGTGATCTTGCGCGCCGAGGTCAAGCCCTTTTCCGCCACGAACTTGACGAAGGCGCGGGCGCCATTGCCGCACTGTTCCACTTCGCCGCCATCGTTGTTGAAGATGCGGTAGCGGAAATCGCAGCCCGGCACGCTGGACTTTTCGACCACCAGCATCTGGTCCGCCCCCACGCCGAAGCGGCGGTCGGCCAGCGCCTGCCACTGGGCAGGGGTGAAATCGATCTGCTGGTTGATGGCGTCGATGACCACGAAGTCATTGCCGGCGCCGTGCATCTTGGTGAATTTGAGTTTCATCGTTTGTTCGAATAGAAGGATGGTTCGCCTTCCGGACGGGTCTTGAAGCGCTTGTGGGTCCAGAAGTATTCGGCAGGCGCTTCGCGCACGCGTTCTTCAATAAATTCATTCATACGGCGCGTTGCCGCCACCATATCGGGTCCAGGGTAATTCTCCCACACCGGATAGAACTTCACACGATAGCCCGCGTAATTGGGCAGGAAGGTGGCGATCACCGGCATCACCTGGCCGCCGGTGGCGGCGGCGATGCGGGCGGTGGCGGTCAGGGTCGCGGCGGGCACGCCGAAGAATGGCACGAACTCGGCATCCTTGTCGCCAAAGTCCATGTCGGGCAGCATGAAGTAGGGCAGCTTGTCCTTCAGCGCGCGCAGGATGGGCTTGATGCCGTCCTGGCGCGTGAACAGTTTGACCGGCTTGAAGCGCGCGCGGCCGGCGCGCAGCACCTCGTCGAACACCTTGTTCTTTTGCGCGACGTACATTGACGATGCCGACGCTTCCATGGCGATGGCGGCGCCGCCCACGTCCAGGCAGACGAAGTGTGGGCACAGCAGGACGGTCGGCTTGTCCGTCATTTCCGCCACCGGGATCTGGCCAGGCGCCATGCCGGCGCTGGTTTCCACCTTGATCAGCCGGCGCAGGCGCGCTTCCGGCGCCCACCACAGGATCGAGCGTTCCAGCACGCTGCGCGAATAGGCCTGGAAGTGCTGGCGCGCCAGTGCGCGGCGCTGCGCTTCGCTCAATTCCGGCATGGTCAGGCGCAGGTTGGTCAGCGCGATTTCGCGGCGCGGCCCCATTACGAGGAACAGCAGGCTGCCCACGCCCTTGCCGAGTCGGCCCAGCACCGGCAGCGGCAACCAATGCAGCAGCCACATCATCCCCAGCAGGAACCTCATGCAACCTCCTGCGCGCCGGCGCCCGGGGCAGCCACGCCGGCCGGCACCTTGTAGCGGTTATAGCTCCAGTAATACTGGGCCGGGCAGCGCGCGATCAGCTTTTCCATGGCGGCGTTGATGGCGCGCGCCTGGGCCGTGCCGTCGCCCTCCAGCGTGCCCTCGAACGGCACGAAGCGCACCACGTAGCCTTTGCCGCCGGGCAGGCGCTCGGCATACACGATCAGGATCACGGCATCGCCCAGCTGGGCCATCTTGGCCGGCAGGGTCATGGTGTAGGCGTTGCGGCCGAAGAACTCGGCCCACACGCCTTCGCCCTCTTGCGGCACCTGGTCGGGCAGCAGGCCGATCGGCTGGCCCTTCTTCAGGAACTTGGCCAGCATGCGCACACCGCCCATATTGGCCGGCGCCAACAGCAGGTTCTTGCGCGCCCGCGCGCCCTCGATCAGCGGCTTCATCGCTTCCTTGCGCGGCGGGCGGTACATCACCATCAGCTCGGTGCGGTGGGCGATTTCCTGCGCCGTGATTTCAAAGCAGCCCAGGTGCGGCGTGAGGAACACGATGCCCTTGCCGGCGTCCAAGTATTGCTGCACCAGGTCCCAGTTCTCCACGGTGGCGCGCGCCGTCACCCGCTGCGGGTCGGCGCACCAGATGAAGGGCAGTTCGGCAATCGCCTTGCCGGCTTCGCCGACGGCGCTGCCCAGATGGGCCGAAAAACCGGCCTGGGCCATATTGGCGCGCATCCGGCGCCGGTAGGAAGGGGAAAGCAGGTACACCAGCCAGCCCAGCCCGACGCCCAGGGCATGCAGGACCGGCAGGGGAAACACGGAGAAAAAGCGGAATATACTTAACAGCATTTATAAGGTTATAAGAGCATTTTATACGTTGCTCTGCACAAAAATTTTTTAAGAAGCGTAAAATACCACGTTGCAGTAGCCGCTGAGTTAACAGACAACTTGCGATGCGGGATACAAATATCGCTAAAGCGTCGCAAGCTGCATTGGTTTTGCGACAATATTTTTTTGAACCAATCTCAGGAGCTTGCGATGTCCAACGATTTCCTTTTCACCTCTGAATCCGTCTCGGAAGGCCACCCGGACAAGGTTGCCGACCAGATTTCCGACGCGATTCTCGACGCCATCCTGACCCAGGACCCGCGCGCCCGCGTTGCCGCGGAAACCCTGTGCAATACCGGCCTGGTGGTGCTGGCAGGTGAGATCACCACGCACGCAAACGTGGATTATATTCAAGTAGCCCGCGATACCATCAAGCGCATCGGCTACGACAACACCGAATACGGTATCGATTACAAGGGTTGCGCCGTGCTGGTCGCCTACGACAAGCAGTCGCCCGACATCGCCCAGGGCGTGGATGAAGGCGCCGGTATCGACCTCGACCAGGGCGCCGGCGACCAGGGCCTGATGTTCGGCTACGCTTGCGACGAAACCCCGGAACTGATGCCGGCACCGATCTATTATTCGCACCGCCTGGTCGAGCGCCAGTCGCAGCTGCGCAAGGATGGCCGCCTGCCATGGCTGCGTCCGGACGCCAAGTCCCAGGTCACCCTGCGCTATGTGAATGGCCGTCCGGTGTCGGTGGACACCGTGGTGCTGTCGACCCAGCACGCGCCGGAACTGAGCCACAAGCAGATCGAAGAAGCCGTGATCGAAGAGATCATCCGCCCCGTGCTGCCGACCGAATGGATCAAGGACACCAAGTTCCTGGTCAACCCGACCGGCCGCTTCGTCATCGGCGGTCCGCAGGGCGACTGCGGCTTGACCGGCCGCAAGATCATCGTCGACACCTATGGCGGCGCAGCGCCGCACGGCGGCGGCGCCTTCTCCGGCAAGGATCCGTCCAAGGTGGACCGTTCGGCGGCTTACGCTGCCCGTTACGTGGCCAAGAACGTGGTGGCCGCCGGCCTGGCGCGCCAGTGCCAGGTGCAGGTGTCGTACGCGATCGGCGTGGCCCGCCCGATCAATATCACCGTGTACACCGAAGGTACTGGCGTGATTGCGGACGAGAAGATCGCAGCCCTGGTGCAGGAACACTTCGACCTGCGCCCGAAAGGCATCGTGCAGATGCTGGACCTGCTGCGCCCGATCTACGCCAAGACTGCGGCGTACGGCCACTTTGGCCGCGAAGAGCCGGAGTTCAGCTGGGAGCGTACCGACAAGGCGGCCGCGCTGCGCGCTGCGGCTGGCTTGTAAACCGGCACCCCCCAGCCAGCGGCCGCCGCGTCATAGGTGTCAGACCCCATGGGTCTGACACCGGTTTACCGGTTGTGGCCGGCACAGTGATACAATCTCCCCTCTCCGAGGAGCGCTGCGACCAGCAAGCCTGGCCAGGCTCGGAACCTCAACACCGCGCTCACGTTACTTTTTTCAACCAATGAAAGGAGGGCGTGATGAACGCCGTACTCAAAGATTCCCAAGACTACATCATCGCCGACATCGGCCTGGCCGCCTGGGGCGAAAAAGAGATCAAGATCGCCGAAACGGAAATGCCTGGCCTGATGGCCATCCGTGAAGAATTCGCCGCTGCGCAGCCGCTGAAAGGCGCGCGCATCACCGGCTCGCTGCACATGACCATCCAGACCGCGGTGCTGATCCGCACCCTGGAAGCGCTGGGCGCGCAAGTGCGCTGGGCTTCCTGCAACATCTACTCGACCCAGGACCACGCCGCCGCCGCGATCGCCGCCGCCGGCACCCCGGTATTCGCGGTGAAGGGCGAAACCCTGGCAGACTACTGGGACTACACCCACCGCATCTTCGAATGGCCGGGCGAAGGCGTGTACTCCAACATGATCCTGGACGACGGCGGCGATGCCACCCTGCTGCTGCACCTGGGCGCCCGTGCCGAGAAAGACATCTCGGTACTGGACAAGCCAGGCTCGGAAGAGGAAATCTGCCTGTTCAACTCGATCAAGGCCCACCTGGCCAAGGATGCGACCTGGTACTCCAAGCGCCTGCCGCACATCCTGGGCGTGACCGAAGAAACCACCACCGGCGTGCACCGCCTGTACCAGATGCACAAGGAAGGCAAGCTGGCCTTCCCGGCGATTAACGTCAACGACTCCGTCACCAAGTCCAAGTTCGACAACCTGTACGGCTGCCGCGAATCGCTGGTGGACGGCATCAAGCGCGCCACCGACGTGATGGTGGCCGGCAAGATCGCCGTCATCGCCGGCTACGGCGACGTGGGCAAGGGTTCGGCGCAAGCGATGCGCGCCCTGTCGGCGCAAGTGTGGGTCACCGAGATCGACCCGATCTGCGCCCTGCAGGCGGCAATGGAAGGCTACCGCGTGGTGACCATGGATTACGCCTGCGAGCACGGCGACATTTTCGTCACCTGCACCGGCAACTACCACATCCTGACCGAACAGCACATGCTGAAGATGAAGGACCAGGCCATCGTCTGCAATATCGGCCACTTCGACAACGAGATCGACGTCGCCTCGCTGAAGAAATACCAGTGGGAAAACATCAAGCCGCAAGTGGACCATGTGATCTTCCCGGACGGTAAGCGCATCATCCTGCTGGCCGAAGGCCGCCTGGTGAACCTGGGCTGCGGCACCGGCCACCCGTCGTATGTGATGTCGTCGTCGTTCGCCAACCAGACCATTGCGCAGATCGAGCTGTTCGCCAATACCAAGGCTTACCCGGTCGGCGTGTACACCCTGCCGAAGCACCTGGACGAAAAGGTGGCCCGCCTGCAGCTGAAGAAGCTGAATGCGCAGCTGACCACCCTGACCGAAGAGCAGGCGGCGTACATCAATGTGAAAGTTGAAGGCCCGTACAAGCCTGAGCACTACCGTTACTAAAACCGGTAAACCAGTACCTGACCCGCAACCGCCGCGTAGCAGGTGTCTGACCCTGCGGGTCAGACACCGGTTTACCGGTTGCAATGAAGCGAGAAAGAACCCATGCGTTTGGTCCTCACCTGGATAATCAATGCCGCCGCGCTGTTCGCGGTGCCTTACCTGATGCATTCCGTCGATGTCACAAGCGTCGGCGCCGCTTTGGTTGCTGCCCTCCTGCTTGGCCTGGTCAACACCCTGGTGCGCCCGCTGCTGCTGCTGCTGACATTGCCCGTCACGGTGCTGTCGCTTGGCCTGTTCATCTTCGTCATCAACGGCTTCATGTTCTGGCTGGTGGCGAAAGTGGTGGACGGCTTCCACGTCGACAGCTTCTGGTCAGCCGTTGGCGGCGCGCTGCTGTACAGCGTGATTTCCTGGGCGTTGTCTACCCTTCTGTTGAAAGACAAAGATGGCTAACCATAATTTCAGTATCGAATTTTTCCCGCCCAAGACGGCGGAAGGGGCGGAAAAGCTGCGCGCCACGCGCGCCAAACTGTCCGAGCTGCACCCCAAGTATTTTTCCGTGACTTTCGGCGCCGGCGGCTCGACCCAGCAGGGTACGCTGGACACCGTGCTGGAAATCATGGCCGCAGGGGAGGACGCCGCGCCGCACCTGTCCTGCATCGGCGGCACGCGCGACTCGATCCGCGCCATCCTGCAGCAGTACAAATCGCACGGCATCAAGCGCCTGGTGGCGCTGCGCGGCGACCTGCCTTCCGGTTACGGCATGGCGGGCGAGTTCCGTTACGCCAATGAGCTGGTGGAGTTCGTGCGCGCGGAAACGGGCGACTGGTTCCATATCGAAGTGGCGGCCTATCCGGAAGTGCATCCGCAGGCGCGTTCGCCGCAGGACGATATGCAAGCCTTCGTGCGCAAGGTGAATGCGGGCGCCAACGCGGCGATCACGCAGTATTTCTATAACGCGGATGCTTATTTCCATTTCGTCGACGCGGCGCAGAAGGCGGGCGTGGACGTGCCGATCGTGGCGGGCATCATGCCGATCACGAACTATACGCAGCTGATGCGCTTCTCGGATATGTGCGGTGCCGAGATCCCGCGTTGGGTGCGGCTCAAGCTGGCGTCCTTCGGCGACGACTCGGCGTCGATCAAGGCCTTCGGGCTGGATGTGGTGTCGGCGCTGTGCGAGCGGCTGTTGGCCGGCGGCGCGCCGGGGCTGCATTTCTATTCGATGAACCAGGCAGCTGCGACGACGGCGCTGTGGAACCGGCTGGTCTAGAAAACCGGAACGGCGGTGCCTGACCCGCAGGGTCAGGCACCGGTCCGCGGCCGCCGCAGGCCTGGTGTCTGACCCTGCGGGTCAGACACCGGGTTACCGGTTTCAATCCTCGGTAATGATGCGGTCCAGCGCAACATCATGCCCATCGCAGCCGAAATCGGCCGCCAGGCAGCGGTACGCCACCCCGACCGTGGCCGGCCGCGGCTCGCGTGCCAGCGTGCGGTCGTAGAAGCCGCCGCCATACCCAAGCCGGTACCCCTGCCGGTTATACCCCAGGCAAGGCACCAGCAAAGCCGGCGGATATTCCCGCACCAGCCGCAGCATGGCGGGCACCGCCACCCCCATCGCATCCTTCACCATCGGCTCGCCAATAGTCCACTCCGCGAACGCCAGCGGCGCATGTTTTTCCACCACCACCGGCAGCAACAGCTTCACCCCCAGCTCCGCCAGCGCCGCATAACAGGCGTGCAAGTTCGGTTCATCCTTCAACGGCCAGTACACACCCACCGTGCCGACACCGGATTCACGCCACCAGTGGACCACCTTGGCACCAATTTCCCGGTCCCATTGCGCCCTTGTTTCCGCCGGGATGGCCCGGCGCGCCGCCAGCATCCGCTTGCGCAAGTCGGCCTTGCCCAAGGCTGGCTGGCCTTCGTCTTTGCGTGGTATCCTACCTGGGCTGGTCATATCGTGAATTACCTTGAGAGTCGTACATTGATTTCCACCTCGAAATGGATAGCCGGCGCACTGATGGTCGCAGCATGCGCCGCCTCGCCACTGGCCTGCGCGCAGGATAACGCAAGCGACAGCCGCAAGGAAGACGATGCCTTCCTGTTGCTGCGCGATTCGGTACGGCGCGACGATGCCGCCAAGGCGGAGTTCTACGCAGCCCGCCTGGCCGATTACTCGATTCCCTCCTACGTTGATTATTACCGCCTGAAGGCCCGTTTCAAGGACGTGGCCAATGCCGAGGTACGCGCCTTCCTCAAGAAATACGAGGGCAGCGCGATCGCCGACCGCATGCGCAACGATTGGCTGCTGGAACTGGGCCGCAAGCGTGAATGGACCACGTTCGACGAACAGTTTCCGCAATTCGTGCTGCAGGACGATACCCAGGTCAAGTGCTATAACCTGCTGTCGCGCGTGACCAAGGGCCAGGACGTGGCGGTCGAGGCGCGCGCCCTGCTGGTCTATCCGCCGTATTACGGCGAAGGCTGCGGCGCCCTGATCGCCTCGCTGGCGCAGACCGGCCAGTTCACGCAGGAAGACTTGTGGACCCAGGTGCGGCTGGCGGGCGAGACCAATGCCACCGGTCCGGCCAAGCGCGCCGTCATCCTGTTGAACGGTTCGGACAAGAAGATGGGGCAGGCGGTGGACTTGCCGACCCTGGCCCTGGCCAAAGGCCCCGGCGTTACGCGCGCCGACCATGAAACCTTCCTGGTGGCGGTGGGCCGCGGCGCCCGCACCAGCATGAAGCTGGCGAAGATGGCGCTGGAAAAAGCCTTGCCCAAACTGACGCCGCAGGAGCGCGCCATCGGCTGGGCCAACCTGGCCCTGGTCTCGTCCTATTCGCTGGCACCCGAAACCTCCAGCTACTGGGCCAGGTCGGAAGGCGCGCCGCTGAGCAATGAGCAAAAGCAGTGGAAGGCCCGCATCGCCCTGCGCGAGCGCAACTGGGAACTGGTGAAGGACACCATTGCTTCCATGCCGCCGCAGCTGCGCAAGGATCCGACCTGGATATACTGGAACGCGCGCGCGCAGGCCGCCGAAGCGGGCCACAATACGCCGGAAGTGCTGGCCGCCTACCGCAGCATCGCCGACCAGTCCGGTTATTACGGCATCCTGGCCGCCGAAGAGCTGGGCCAGCTGGTCACCATCCCGCCGCCCGGCGCCGCCCCGACGGCCGCCGAAATGGCCGCCATCGCCGCCAACCCCGGCCTGCAGCGCGCCCTGAAATTCTTCAGCATGCGCCTGCGCTTTGAAGGCACGCGCGAATGGAACTGGGAAACGCGCCGCCTGAACGAGCGCGAACTGATCGCCGCCGCCGAATTCGCCCGCGAGAACCACGTGCTGGACCGCATGGTGTACACCTCCGAAAAGACGCGGGTGCAGGCCGACTACACGCACCGCTACCCGGTGCCGCATGACGACATCATGCAGCCCACCACCAGCACCCTGGGGCTGGACCGGGCCTGGGTGTATGGCTTGATCCGCCAGGAATCGCGCTTCGTCATGGACGCGCAATCGTCGGTCGGCGCCTCCGGCCTGATGCAGGTGATGCCGTCCACCGGCCGCTGGGTGGCGCGCAAGATCGGCTTGAGCGACTTCGTGCATGACATGCTGAGCGACGTCAAGACCAATATCCTGTTGGGTGCCAATTACATGAACATGGTGCTGGGCAGCATGGACGGTTCGCAAGTGCTGGCTACCGCCGCCTACAATGCCGGGCCGGGGCGCCTGCGCTCCTGGCGCACGCAGTTGAGCAAGCCGATGGACAGTACCATCTTCATCGAATCGATCCCGTTCCACGAAACGCGCGGCTACGTGAAAAACGTGATGGTCAACGCCACCTACTATGCGGCGCTGTTCGAAGGGCATCCGCAATCGCTGAAAGCGCGCCTGGGCGCCACCGTCAGCCCCAAGGGCTATACGGAACAGGAACAGCAGGAAGCCGCCTACGGCGGCCGCTAATGGAAACCAGAGGAGATTTATGCAGACCACAGAACTCGACCCGAAACTCGCCGAAACCCTGGCCGCTGCGCGCGAACCCGGCCTCACACTGGTGATCGGCAACAAGAATTATTCGTCGTGGTCGATGCGGCCGTGGGTGGCCATGAAAGCATTCAATATCCCGTTCACCGAGGTGCGCGTGCTGCTCGACCAGCCCGATACCTCCGGCAATATCGCCAGGTATAGTGCCAGCGGCCGCGTGCCGGTGCTGCTGGCCGGCGACATGGCGATCTGGGACAGCCTGGCAATCTGCGAATACCTGGCCGAGCAATTCCCCGACAAGCCGATGTGGCCGCGCGACGTCGCCGCCCGCGCCCTGGCGCGTTCGGTGTGCGCCGAAATGCACAGCTCCTTCGGCAGCCTGCGCAGCACCATGTCGATGAACATCAAGGGCAGCTATCCGGGCAAAGGCCGTACCCCGGCCACCCAGGCCGACATCGGGCGCATCAGTGAAATATGGGAAGAGTGCCTGAGCCGCTTCGGCCACAATGAATTCCTGTTCGGCGAATTCTCGATTGCCGACGCCTTCTTCGCACCGGTGGTGACGCGCTTCAAGACGTATGGCGTGGTGCTGCCACCGGCGCTGTCCGCCTACTGCGAGCGCATGCGCAACCACCCGGCCGTCGACGCCTGGATCGCCGGCGCGTTGGCGGAAACCGAGACCGCGCCGCTGCACGACGCGGAGATGCCGGAAGATTGATTGCGATGAAGACTTACGTGGTCGGCGGCGCGGTACGCGATGAATTGCTTGGCTTGCCCGTCAAGGACCACGACCACGTGGTGGTCGGCGCCACGCCGGAAGACATGGTGAAGGCCGGCTTCCGCCCCGTGGGCAAGGATTTTCCGGTATTCCTGCACCCGCGGACGCAGGAAGAATACGCACTGGCGCGCACCGAGCGCAAGACGGCGCCCGGCTACAAGGGTTTCGTGTTCCATGCCTCGAGCGAAGTCACGCTGGAGGACGACCTGGTACGGCGCGACCTGACCATCAATGCCATCGCGCGCGGCGACGATGGCGTGCTGGTCGACCCCTACAATGGGCGGCAGGACATCAAGGACCGCATCTTCCGCCATGTCTCCGGCGCCTTCGCCGAAGACCCGGTGCGCATCCTGCGCGTGGCGCGCTTCGCCGCGCGCTTCCCCGACTTCCGTGTGGCGCCGGAAACCAATGGGCTGATGCGGCGCATGGTGGACGAGGGCGAAGCCGATGCGCTGGTGCCGGAGCGCGTGTGGCAGGAAATCGCGCGCGGCCTGATGGAACAGAAGCCCTCGCGCATGCTGGAAGTGCTGCGCGATTGCGGTGCGCTGGCGCACATCGTTCCGGAGATCGGCGACGGCATCGCCGTGCAGCCCGCAATTGACCGTGCCGCCGCGCAGGAGGCGGAATTGCCGGTGCGCTTCGCCGTGCTGACGGCCGGACTCACAGTGGCACTGGTCGAGCAGGCCTGCAAGCGCCTGAGGGTGCCGGGCGAATGCCGCGACCTGGCCGTGATGACGGTGCGCGACCGCAGCAGCGTGGAACAGGCGCCGGCGCTGGACGCCGCCGCCCTGGTCAGCCTGTTCGAGCGTTGCGACGGTTTCCGCAAACCGGCGCGTTTCGCGCAACTGGTGGCGGCGGCCGAATGCGCGGCGGGCGGCGCCGGTGTAGTGCCAACGCCGCAGCGCGCCCTGTTGGCCCGTGCGCTGGATGCGGCGCGCGGCGTGAACGCGGGCGAGATCGCCCAGCGTGCGGCCGGCCAGCCACAGCAGATTCCCGAACTGGTGCGCGCGGCGCGCGTGCGGGCAGTGGCGGCCGCGATCGGCACGGCGCAGACGACGGAGGAGCGTCATGACCAGCCTTAATTTCTTCCGCAATCCCTTGCGCGGCCTGTTCGGCGGCCTTGACCGGCCGACCGTGCCGGTCAAGGAGCTGCGCGAGCGCGACCGCCGCCGCATGCTCAGGCATTTCCTGGCGCTGGAGCGCCATGACCGTTTGCTGCGCTTCGGCACGCCGGTCAACGACGAGCAGATCACGCGTTACGTGGCCGGCATCGACTTCGACCGCGACCTGGTGTTCGGCGTCTATAACCGGGTCTTCAAGCTGGTCGCGGTAGGCCACCTGGCGTTCAATGAGCGCGATGCGGACAGGCATAAGGCCACGGAAAAGGACCAGGTGGCGGAATTCGGTGTCTCGGTGTCCAAGTCGGCCCGCGGGATGGGCATCGGCTCCAAGCTGTTCGAGCGCGCCAGCATCGCCTGCCGCAACAACGACGTCGACACCCTCTACATGCACTGCCTGTCGTCCAACGCCACGATGATGCACATCGCGAAAAAGGCCGGCATGGAGATCCACCGCGATTACGGCGAGGCCGACGCTTATCTCAAGCTCGGCCCCGCCGATCCGGTCAGCGTGCTGCAGGAGGCCATGGAAGAACAGCTGGCCAGCATCGATTACGCATTGAAAGCCAATGTGCGTGCAGCGAGCAAGTTGCTCGATAAGCTCCCTGGAGTAAAATCGGAAGACTGATCCGGGAGGCGGCCATGCTGCAAGCCTTGCATATGTTGGTGTTCGGCACCGCATTGACTGCGGCGAACGCCGTCGCGGCCCCGCTGAACTTCTGCTTCGAGGACATCCCGCAGGCGCCGTGGACCATGCCCGATGGCAGCGGCCTGAATATCGAGCTGCTCAAACGCGTGGCGAAACTGACCGGGGAGCAGTTCAATTATGTTGCGCGCCCGTGGCTGCGTTGCGAGGAGGAGACGCGCAACGGCATCATGGACGCCATGATCGGGCCGTCCGACAATCCGCGCCGCCGCCCCTTCAGTGTGCCGCCCCGCCGCCCCGACGGGACGCAAGACCCGGAACGCGCCCTGTACCACGACCACGTCGACCTTTACCTGCGCGCGGACAGCTTCGCCAGGTGGGACGGCAAGACCCTGCTTAACCCCAGCAGGATGGCGGTGGCGCAGCGCGGCTACTACATCGTGGAGATGCTGCAGGCGCGCGGTCAGACCGTGATCGACACGCCCAAGTCGGCCGAGGATGGCTTGAAGCTGCTGGCAGCGGGCAGCGCCGACGTGGCCGTGCTGATGGGGCGCGACGCGGAAAAGCTGGTCCGCGAGGATCCGCGCTTCCTGGGACGCGTGGTGCTGGCCAAGCAGCCCTTCGCCCATTTCGACTTCCACCTGATGGTCGGCCGCAAGGCCTACGACAAGGACCCGCAGCGTTTCGAGGCGATCTGGAATGCCATTGCCAAGGTGCGCGCTACGGTGGATTACCAGCGCCTGGAGCAGCCGCTGGTGCGCCAGCATACGCACGATTGAGCACACTGCGCATGCCGTAGGCGAAAGCCAGCCCGCTGGCATACATCAGCACCCCGTACAGCGCGCCCGGCAGGGCATAGGCATCCTGTTGCAGCACGCTGCTGCCGATCACCATCGCCAGGGTGCCGTTCTGGATCGCGGTCTCGATGCCCAGCGTGACCGACTGCTGGCGCGACAGGCGGGCCAGCCAGGCCACGCCGAAGCCGCAAGCCAGCATGGCGACGTTCAGCGCCAGGGCAAACGGCGCCAGCGTATGGAAATTGTCGCGCAGCAGCGTCCAGTTCTTGGCCACGGCCGCCAGCACGATCAGGATGAACAGCACCGAGGCGGCTTTGGTGCAGCCCCCCTCGATACGCAGTGCCAGGGCCGGCTTGAGGTGGCGCAGCGTCATGCCGATCGCGACCGGCAAGCCGAGCATCAGCACCATCTGCTTCATCATGGCGCCCACCGGCGCCTGCACCGTCTGGCCGCTGCCGGCAAAATACTGGAGCGCGAACGAGACGATCAGCGGCAGCGTGAAGATGGTCAGCACGCTGGCCACCGCGGTGAAGCTGAGCGCCAAGGCGACGTCGCCGCGTGCGATGTAAGTGAGCAGGTTGGAGGTGGTGCCGGTGGGGCAGGCCGCCAGGATCATGAAGCCAACGGCGAAGGCACCGCCGATGCCGGCCACCTGCAGCATGCCGAAGCAGGCCAGCGGCAGCAGCACGAAGTGGCACAGCACGCCCACCAGCAAGGCGCGCGGCTGCCGGACAATGCGGCCGAAATCGGCCGGGGTCAGGCCCAGGCCAAGGGAAAACATGATGAACGCGAGTGCTGCGGGCAGCAGCACGGTTGAGACGATGTCTCCTTGCATGGGAAGGTCTCCTGTCATTTTGTGATGGCGTCAGCCGGTTTCGATCTTACTGTAGTAGGCTTGCGTAATGAAGCCATTTTTCCTGATGCATGGCACCAAGCGCCACCCTTCGGCCGTGCTGCTGTTGACGCAGCTGGCCGGCATGCTGCTTTACCCCTTCCTCGAAGCCATGCGCGGCGGCCAGATCATCTTCAACGTGTTCGGCATCGTGGTGCTGGCGGTGGCGACACGCATGGTGCGCCGCACACCGGGCCATGCCTGGATCAGCGCCAGTATCGCCGGCCCGGTCGTCGTGCTGCTGGTGCTGCAGATATTGTTCGACATGCCCTACCTGCTGCCCTGGTCTTCCGCGCTGGAAGCGGCGTTCTATTTCTATGCCGCGGGCAGCCTGGTGGCTTACATGATGGAAGACCGGGAAGCCACGACGGACGAACTGTACGCCGCGGCCGCGACGTTCACCCTGCTGGCATGGGCATTCACGCACGTGTTCGTGCTGGTGCAGGCCCTGCAGCCGGGGACCTTCGCCGCGGCGGTCAACGCCGATGCCTTGCGGACCTGGACGGAGCTGAACTACCTGAGCTTCGCCCTGCTCTCGAGCACCGGCATCGGCGACGTCATCCCGCTGACGCCGCACGCGCGCGCCATTGCCAGTGTCGAAATGCTGGTCGGCCTGATGTACCTGGCCGCCGTGGTCGCGCGCCTGATCGGCTTTACGCTGCAGTCCGGCAGGAACTAGGCTTACACCAGGGGCAGGGCGGTGGTGTCCTTGATGCGCTGCAGTGCGAAGGACGATTTCACGTCCAGCACGGCAGGGTGGCGCAGCAAGGTGGCCATCATGAAGCGCGAGAAGTGGTCCATGTCCTCCACGTGCACGCGCAGCAGGTAATCCATCTCGCCGGTCATGGCGTAGCAGGCCACCACTTCCGGCCATTGTTCGACCGCCACCGCAAAGTCGGCGCGCGGCGAGGTGCCGGCCGGGTTGACGCCCAGGGCGCGGGCATTGCTGTGGGCAGCGGCGTCGCTGTGTTTCTCCAGCCGCACGTTGACGTAGGCCAGCAGGCCGAGGCCGATCTTGTCCGGGTCCAGCAGCGCCACGTACTGGCGGATCACGCCTTCCTCTTCCAGGCGCTTGATGCGGCGCAGGCAGGGGGAAGGGGAGAGGTTGACCTGTTCTGCCACATCCTGGTTCGACAGCCGGCCATCCGTTTGCAAAATGGACAATATCTTGCGATCCGTTTTATCCAGCGCGATCTTGGTCATAAATTCCTCTTTCATTCGATGTTCTTGCAATATTATTGCTCAAACAGAGCGATGTTGGGAAATGTTTGCAATTAAATGTCGCAGCCAGGGGACTATACTGTGCGCAACTCAAATAGGGAGACGCACCATGAAATTCACCCCCTGGGACAACCCCATGCGCACCGACGGCTTCGAATTCGTCGAGTTCGCGGCACCTGATCCAAAAGCCCTGGGCAAGCTGTTCGAAGACATGGGTTTCACCGCCATCGCCCGTCACCGCCACAAGGACGTGACGCTGTACCGCCAGGGCGACATCAACTTCATCATCAACGCCGAACGGGATTCCTTCGCCCAGCGTTTCGCCCGCCAGCATGGCCCGTCCGTGTGCGCGATTGCGCTCCGCGTCGACGATGCCGCCTACGCTTACCAGCGCGCGCTGGAACTGGGCGCGTGGGGTTTCGACAACAAGACCGGCCCGATGGAATTGAACATCCCGGCCATCAAGGGCGTGGGCGATTCGCTGCTGTACCTGGTGGACCGCTGGCGCGGCAAGAATGCCCCGGACGGCAAGCCGACCGGCGCCATCGGCGATATCTCGATCTATGACGCGGACTTCGTGGCCATCGAAGGCGCGAACCCGAACCCGGTGGGCAATGGCCTGACCTATATCGACCACCTGACCCACAACGTGCACCGTGGCCGCATGAAGGAGTGGGCGGATTTCTATGAGCGGCTGTTCAACTTCCGCGAAGTGCGCTACTTCGATATCGAGGGCAAGCTGACCGGCCTGAAGTCGAAGGCCATGACTTCGCCTTGCGGCAAGATCCGCATCCCGATCAATGAATCGTCGGACGACAAGTCGCAGATCGCGGAATACCTGAACGAGTACCACGGCGAAGGCATCCAGCACATTGCGCTGGGCACGGACCAGATCTACAACTCGGTGCAGGGCCTGCGCGACCAGGGCATCGTGTTCCAGGACACGATCGAGACTTACTACGAGCTGGTCAACCGCCGCTTGCCGAACCATGGCGAGAATGTGGAGGAACTGCGCCGCCTGCGCATCCTGATCGATGGGCATTCGTCGGCGGACTCGAATGAGCGCGAATTGCTGCTGCAGATCTTTACCCAGAACGTGATCGGGCCGATCTTCTTCGAGATCATCCAGCGCAAGGGGGACCAGGGCTTTGGCGAAGGCAACTTCCGGGCGCTGTTCGAGTCGATCGAGCTGGATCAGATCCGCCGGGGCGTGCTGGACGATCCTAACAAGACTGCGGCTTAAAACCGGTAAACCAGTGTCTGACCCGCAGGGTCAGACACTATGGCCGGCGGCCGCCGCGTATCGGGTGTCTGACCCTGCGGGTCAGACACCGCCCTACCGGTTTGAAGAATTCCGGCAGCCCCGCACCAAGAACGGGGCGCCGCTCACAATTTGAAGAAGTTTTTGGAGACACACCTGATGAACGCACCCGTCAAGAGCGGCGAGCTATCGCCCGCGCACGACATCACCCTCGACGACAAGTGGACCCTGGAGCGCGGCCGCGCCTTCATGACCGGCACGCAAGCGCTGATCCGCCTGCCGATGCTGCAGCGTGAGCGCGACCTGAAAGCCGGCCTGAACACCGCCGGCTACATCACCGGTTACCGCGGCTCGCCGGTCACCTCGGTCGACATGACGGCGATGAAGGCCAGGAAGCACCTGGACGCCCACCACGTCAAGTTCCACCCCGGCATGAACGAAGACCTGGCGGCGACCGCCGTCTGGGGCACCCAGCAGACCAACCTGTTCGAAGACGCCAAGTACGACGGCGTGTTCGCCATGTGGTACGGCAAGGGCCCCGGCGTCGACCGCTGCGGCGACGTGTTCAAGCACGCGAATAATGCGGGGAGCGCCAGGCACGGCGGCGTGCTGGTGCTGGCCGGCGACGACCACGCGGCCAAGTCCTCCTCCACCGCGCACCAGTCCGACCACATCCTGAACGCCTGCGGCATTCCGGTGCTGTACCCGTCCTCGGTGCAGGAATACATCGACTACGGCCTGCACGCCTGGGCCATGAGCCGCTACACCGGCCTGTGGGTGTCGATGAAGTGCGTGACCGACATCATCGAGTCCGGCGCCGTGGTCGACTTCGACCCGGACCGCGTGCAGATCAGGATGCCGGAAGACTTCGAACTGCCGCCCGGCGGCTTGAACATCCGCTGGCCGGATACCGTGCTGGACATGGAAGTGCGCATGAACAGCTACAAGTGGTACGCCGCCCTGGCTTACTGCCGCGCCAATAAGCTCAACAAGATCATCTGGGATTCGCCCAAGGCCAAGATCGGCATCATCACCGCCGGCAAATCCTACCTGGACACCCGCCAGGCGCTGGCCGACCTGGGCATCGACGAGCAAGCCGCTGCCGACATCGGCATCCGCCTGTACAAGATCGGCATGACCTGGCCGCTGGAAGCGGACGGCGTGCACGAATTCGCCAAGGGCCTGGACGAAATCATCGTGGTGGAAGAGAAGCGCCAGATCCTGGAATACGCGCTGAAGGAAGAGCTGTACAACCTGCCGGACGCCGAGCGCCCGCGCGTGGTCGGCAAGTTCGACGACACCGGCGAATGGAGCAACAAGGGCAAGACCGGCCACGGCGACTGGCTGCTGCCTGCCACTTATGAGCTGAACCCGGCCCAGATCGCCCGCGCCATCGCTTCGCGCATCGCGCACTACTGCGACGGCCATCCGGTGGCGGCAAGGGTGAAGGAGCGCATCGCCTTCCTGGAAGCCAAGGAAGCCGCGCTGAAAAACCTGCCGGCCAAGGCCAATCCCGAGACCGACCGCATCCCCTATTTCTGCTCGGGCTGCCCGCACAATTCCTCGACCAAGGTGCCGGAAGGTTCGCGCGCCATGGCGGGTATCGGCTGCCACTACATGGTGCTGTGGATGGACCGCGAAACGTCCACCTTCACCCATATGGGCGCGGAAGGCGTGACCTGGGTCGGCCAGGCGCCGTTCACCAACGAGAAGCACGTCTTCACCAACCTGGGCGACGGCACCTATTTCCACTCCGGCATCCTGGCGATCCGCGCCGCCGTGGCGGCCAAGGTGAACATCACCTACAAGATCCTGTACAACGATGCGGTGGCCATGACCGGCGGCCAGAACGTGGACGGACCGCTGGACCCTGGCATGATCTCGCGCCAGATCGCGGCGGAAGGCGTAAAGCCGATCATCGTGGTGACCGACGATCCAGAGAAGTACCCGGACGACTACAACTGGGCGCCTGGCGTCACTGTGCGCCACCGCTCGGAACTGATGGAAGTCCAGAAGGAATTGCGCGACATGCCCGGCGTGTCGGCCATGATTTACGACCAGACTTGCGCATCCGAGAAGCGTCGCCGCCGCAAGAAGGGCGAGTATCCCGACCCGGCCAAGCGCGCCGTGATCAACGAAGCCGTGTGCGAAGGCTGCGGCGACTGCTCCGTGCAGTCGAACTGCCTGTCGGTGGAACCGCTGGAAACGGAACTGGGCCGCAAGCGCCAGATCAACCAGTCCTCCTGCAACAAGGACTTCTCCTGCGTGAACGGCTTCTGCCCGTCCTTCGTGACGGTGGAAGGCGGCGGCCTGAAAAAGCCGAAGAAGGCTGCCGCCGGCGGCGGCGAAATGCCGGCCCTGCCTGCGCCGGCCCTGCCGACGACCGAAAATCCGTACGGCATCCTGATCACCGGCATCGGCGGTACCGGCGTGGTGACCGTGGGCCAGATCCTGGCCATGGCCGCCCACGTGGAAGGCAAGGGCGCCATCGTGCTGGACATGTCCGGCCTGGCACAGAAGGGCGGCCCGGTGATGTCGCACGTGCGCCTGGCGGACAGGCAGTCCGACCTGCACTCGACCCGTGTCGGCACCGGCAGCGCCGACCTGGTGATCGGCTGCGACCAGATCGTGACCGCATCGAAGGATGCGCTGTCGCGCATGGGCGAAGGCCGCACTTACGCCGCCATCAATTCGACCGGCGCCACCACTGCCGCCTTCGTGAAAAACCCGGACTGGCAATTCCCGGGCGCTTCCTCGCAGGGCGAAATCAAGCGTGCCTGCGGCGAAGCCAATGTGGACTTCGTCGATGCCGGCAAGATCGCGACCGCGCTGTTGGGCGACTCGATCGCCACCAATATGTTCATGCTGGGCTATTCCTTCCAGAAGGGCAAGGTGCCGCTGTCGGAAGCCGCCCTGATGAAGGCGATCGAACTGAATGGCGTCTCGGTGCCGTTCAACAAGGCCGCCTTCAACTGGGGCCGCTACTGCGCGCACGACACGGCAGCGGTGACCAAGCTGGCGACCCCGGCCACCGTGATCGAGTTCAAGCGCACCCAGTCGCTGGAAGAAATCATTGCCAAGCGCGTCGAACTGCTGGCCGCCTACCAGAATGCCGCCTACGCCAAGCAGTACAGCGATTTCGTGGCGCAGGTGCAGGCGGCGGAGGCGCCCCTGGGCAGCAAGAAGCTGACCGAAGCCGTAGCACGCTACTTCTACAAGCTGATGGCGTACAAGGACGAGTACGAGGTGGCCCGCCTGCACAGCGACCCGGCCTTCCGCGCCAAGATCGCCAATATGTTCGAAGGCGACTACAAGCTGAAGTTCCACCTGGCGCCGCCGCTGCTGGCCAGGAAGGACAAGGAGGGCCACCTGGTCAAGCAGGAATTCGGTCCCTGGATGCTGAAAGCTTTCGGCGTGCTGGCCAAGTTCAAAGGCTTGCGCGGCACCGCCCTCGACGTGTTCGGCTACACCGCGGAGCGCAAGATGGAGCGCGCCCTGATCGGCGAATACCGCAACACCGTGCAAGGCTTGCTGGCGAAGCTGAACGCCGACAATCTTGCCACCGCCGTCGCGATCGCCCGTATTCCGGAAGACATCCGCGGCTACGGCCACGTCAAGGAGCGCCACCTGAAGGCTGCCAAGCAGAAGGAAGCGTCGCTGCTGGCCAGCTTCAACGCCCCGGCCGCTGCCAGCCACGCTGCATAAGGGCTGAAATAGCCTGTTACAAACGGCGCCCTCGCGGCGCCGTTTTTATTTCGCGGCCGCGTTAGAATGGGAGGCTATGATCTTCCGTTCCCTTGTCATTTCCGCCAGCTTGCTGGCTGTGCTGCCGGCCACCGCTGCCGAGCTCTTGCCGCCCGGCGTCCCCGAGTCCTATATGGGCCGCTGCGAAAAGCCCGTCGGCCCCCTGGACCGCCAGGGCACGCTGCAGGACGAGATGAGCTTCCTGCGCCTGTGGGCGGATGAGACTTATCTTTGGAACAAGGAAGTGCCGGACGTGAAGATGGCCGACTACCGCACGGCTGTCGACTATTTCCACGCGCTGAAAACGCCGGCGCTGACCGCCTCCGGCCAGCCGAAGGACCGCTACCACTACACCTACCAGCAAAAGCAGTACGAGGAATTGCAGCAAGGCGTTTCGCTGGGCTACGGCATGACCTGGGTGCGCAATACCGGCATCCCGCGCCAATGGCTGGTGGCCCACGTGGAGCCGGGCAGTGCCGCCGCGGTGGCCGGCATCCGGCGCGGCGACGAGCTGCTGGGCGTCGACCATGTCGATTTCGTCCATTCCAGCACGCCGGCCCTGGTCGACAAGCTGAATGCCGGACTGTTCCCGAAGACGGCTGGCGAGCGCCACCACCTGCGCCTGGGGCGCGGCCTGGTGCGCATCGAACGCGTGCTGGAATCGGCCAACGTCACCTACAACCCGGTCGGCAAGGTGCAGGTGTTCGAGTCGGCGGGCAAGAAGATCGGCTACATGCTGTTCTCCAGCCATAACGATATCTCGGAGCAGCGCCTGATCGACGGCTTCACCACCCTGCGCAATGCCGGCGTGAAGGGCCTGGTGCTGGACTTGCGCTACAACGGCGGCGGCAAGCTCAGTATCGCCAGCGAGGTGGCCTATATGATTGCCGGTCCGGCGCGTGCCCTGGGAAGGACCTTCGAGCAGACCCTCACCAACAATCCGGACGCCAGCCGGAGCCCGCAACTGTTCACCACCATGGCCTACGGCCTGGTGCCGGGCCAGGCCACGCCGCGCGGCACGCCGCTGCCCTACCTGGGCCTGGACAAGGTCACCGTGATCGCCGGCCCGGGCACCTGCTCGGCCAGCGAATCGATCGTCAACGGCTTGCGCGGCATCGACATCGAAGTCGAGCTGGTCGGCAGCACGACTTGCGGCAAGCCGTATGCCTTCATCCCGACCCTCAATTGCGGCACCTACTATTTCATGATCCAGTTCCAGGGCGTGAATGCCAAGGGCTGGGGCGATTACGGCGACGGTTTCGCGCCAACCTGCAAAGTGCGCGACAACGTGGTGTATGCGCTGGGAGATCCGGAAGAGAACCTGCTGCAGGCTGCCCTGTACCGCAACGCCACCGGCATGTGCCCGGCGCCGGTGGGTGGCGCGGCGGCGTCGGCGTCGGCGCGCATGCGCGAAGGTGCGCCGGTGCCAGGCCGCGCACCTGCGCCGGCAACGGAACTGGTGCCGGTGAGGCCGGGCGTGACGGAGTTGAAGATTTTGCGATAGGATTCCCGGCATCCTTATTTTTGCCGGAGTCCGTCGATGCTGCGACCTGCACTGCTGCTGTCCCTTCTTGCCGCCTTTCCCTTTGCCCATGCCGCGCCCGACCTGAGCACCGTTGCCGAGCGCTCCGGCTACCAGGCCACCGGCCGTTACGAAGAAGTGCAGCGCCTGTGCGCCGCCTATCAGAAAGCGTACCCGAAAGCGGTGCGCTGCTTCGCGTTCGGCGAAACCCCGGAAGGCCGGCCGATGCTGGCGCTGGCAGTGTCGCGCACGGGAGCGCTGACGCCCGCTGCGGCGAAACAGCGCAAACTGCCGGTGCTGCTGGTGCAGGGCGGCATCCACGCCGGCGAGATCGACGGCAAGGACGCCGGTTTCCGGGCGCTGCGCGAGGCGCTGGACGGCAAGGCTGCCGTGGGCGCCCTCGACAAGCAGGTGGTGCTGTTCGTCCCGGTCTTCAACGTCGACGGCCATGAACGCTTCGGCAAGAACAACCGCCCCAACCAGCGCGGCCCGGTGGAAATGGGCTGGCGCGTCACGGCCCAGAATTACAACCTCAATCGCGACTATGTGAAAGCCGATGCGCCGGAAATGCAGGCCATGCTCAAGCTGGTCAACGAATGGGACCCGCTGGCCTACATCGACCTGCACGTGACCGATGGCGCCAAGTTCCAGCCGGACGTGTCGATCCAGGTCGAGCCGGTGCATGGCGGCGATGGCGCCCTGCTGCCGCTCGGCCAAGCGCTGCGCGACAATGTCATCGCCGACTTGCGCAAGCAGGGCTCGGACCCGCGCCACTTCTATATCTCGTTCGACAAGACCGACGAGCCGGATTCCGGCTTCGTCGACGGCATGCCGACGCCGCGCTTCTCGACCGGCTACTTCCAGTTGCGCAACCGCTTTGCCATGCTGGTGGAAACCCATTCCTGGCGCGATTATCCGCACCGCGTGAAGGTCACGCGCAACATCATCGTCTCGCTGATGGAGCAGTTCGCCCAGCATGGCGCGGCCTGGGCCAAGGCCGCGGCGGAAGCCGACGTGCGCGCGGCAAACCTGGCCGAGATGCCGCTGACCTACAAGACCACCGAACGCACCGAGACCATCGACTTCCCCGGCTACGAGTACACGCGCACGCCGTCCGAGGTGTCGGGCGGCGTATGGACCCGCTATGACGAGAGCAAGCCGCAGAACTGGCGCGTGCCGCTGCGCGATGAAGTGGTGCCGGACGCGATCGCCAAAGCGCCGGCCGGCGGCTATATCGTCCCGGCCGCCCAGGCCGCGCTGGTCGAGCAAAAGCTGAAGGTGCACGGCATCGGCTACAAGCGCCTGGAGCGGCCGTTGGGCAAGGTGGCGCTGGAAACCTTCCGCGCCGAGGAAGCCAAGCTGACCGCCACCTCGTTCGAAGGGCACCAGATGGCCAGCTGGAAGGGTGCCTGGAAGGCCGAGCAGCGCGAAGTAGGCAAGGGCGCCCTGTTCGTGCCGATCGCCCAACCGAAATCGCGCCTGGTGATGACCATGCTGGAGCCGGCCGGCGCCGATTCGCTGGCGGCCTGGGGCTTCTTCAACAATTACCTGGAGCGTAAGGAATACATGGAGGAGTACGTGGCCGAGGAAGCGGCGCGCGAGATGCTGGCGGCCGACCCGGCGCTGGCTGGCGCCTTCAAGGCGCGCCTGGAAAGCGACCCCGCCTTCGCCAAAAATCCACGGGCGCGCCTGGATTTCTTCGCCCGCCGCCACGCCACCTGGGACGAGCGTCACAACCTCTACCCGGTTTACCGAACTGACACCGTTTACTGACTGTTTAGTAAACATCCTAAACTTCAGTGTTTCCGTCACTTTAGATTGCGGGGGAAAAACCAGTGACGTTATAAAGGCAGCACTCAATAAGGAGACACCATGGGTATCCGTCCATTCGCGGCGCTATGCGGCGCCGCGTTGCTCGCCACCGCCGGCGCCACCGCGCAGGCCGCGCCACCGGGCAGCCCGGCCGCGGCCGTCAACGTGTTCATCGGCACGGGCGGCGACGGCCACACCTTCCCCGGGGCCACCCGGCCCTTCGGCATGGTGCAACTGAGCCCGGATACCCAGGTGCGCCACTTCCGCCAGAGCTATCCCTGGGCGGCCGGCTACCGCTACGAGGACAATTCCATCCTCGGCTTCTCCCACACCCATTTTTCCGGCAGCGGCCACTCCGACCTGGGCGACATCCTGCTGATGCCCTATAGCGGCGACACCAAGCTGGAGCCGGGCTACCCCGAGCGCCCGTTCAGCGGCTACCGCTCGCGCTTCCGCCATGAGGACGAGCGCGCGGAACCGGGCTACTACGCGGTGCGCCTGCAAGACCACGATATCGGCGTCGAGCTGACCGCCAGCGAGCGCGTCGGCCTGCACCGCTACCGCTATGCCAAAGGCGCACAGGCCAAGCTGATCCTCGACCTGCGCCAGAGCATTTACGATTACGCCGGCAAGAACCTGTGGTCCTCGCTGCGCGTGCGCGACAACAGCACCATCACCGGCATGCGCATCACGCGCGGCTGGGCGCCCGGCCGCCAGGTCTATTTTGCGATGAAGTTCTCGCAGCCGCTCGCCGGCCGTGCCTTGCACAACCGCGAGGAAGGCGTCGAATACAAGGGCTTCGCCGGCCCCGGCAAGACCCCGGCCGACAAGCCGCATGTGGAAGGCAAGGCCCTGGTCGGCGCGCTCGATTTCGGCACGCCGGCCGACGGCACCCTGCTGGTCAAGGTAGCGCTGTCGGGCGTCAGTGAAGACGGCGCCCTGGCCAACCTGGAAGAAATGCCGGGCTGGGACTTCGACGCGGAGCGCCAGCGCGCCGGCAAGGCCTGGAACGATGCGCTGTCGGCGGTCGCCATTGACGCGCCGGCCGATATGCGCACCATGGTGTACACGAGCCTGTACCACGCCATGCTGGCGCCCAGCCTGTTCATGGACCGCGACGGCAAATACCGCGGCCCCGACAACCAGGTGCACCAGGCCAAGGACTTCCGCTACCACTCGACGTTCTCGCTGTGGGACACCTACCGCGCCCTGCATCCGCTGCTCACGCTGCTGCAGCCGGAACAGCGCAATGCCGACTTCGTCAACTCCCTGGTCGCATCGCGCCAGCATAGCCCGCACGGCATCCTGCCGGTATGGGCTTTCCACGGCCTGGAAACCTGGTGCATGATCGGCTACCACGCGGTGCCGGTGATTGCCGACGCCTACATGAAGGGCATCAAGGGCTTCGATGGCGAGAAAGCCCTGGCCGCCATGGTGGCCAGCGCCGAGTACGGGCCGTATGGCGGCCTGGAACACTATATGAAGCTGGGCTACGTGCCGATCGACCTGGAGCCGGAGGCCGCGTCCAAGACGGTGGAATACGCCTTCGACGACTGGACCATCGCGCGCATGGCGGAGAAGATGGGCAAGCAGGAGATCGCCGCGCGCTTCTACCGCCGCGCCCAGAATTACCGCAACGTGTTCGACCGCAAGACGGGCTTCATCCGCGCCCGCAAGTCCGGCGGCGAGTTCCGCGAGCCGTTCAACCCGGTGCAGTCGAATTTCGGCAGCGACTACACGGAAGGCAGCGCCTGGCAATATTCCTGGTATATGCCGCACGATAATGCCGGCCTGGTCGGCTTGCTGGGCGGCGATGCCGGGCTGGCGGCCAAGATCGACCAGGTGTTCGACGCCAAGGTGGACGACAACGTCTACGCCCACATGGAAGATATCTCCGGCCTGATCGGGCACTACGCCCATGGCAACGAGCCCTCGCACCACGTGGCCTACCTGTACAACTACGCCGGCGCACCCTGGAAGACCCAGGCCCGCCTGGCGCAGATCGTCGCCAGCCAGTACCACAACAAGCCGGACGGCCTGGCCGGCAACGACGACCTGGGGCAGATGTCGGCCTGGCTCGCCTTCACGGCACTGGGCTTCTATCCGGTGGCACCGGGCAGCAACGAATACGTGATCGGCCGCCCCTTCGTGGACAAGGCCGTGCTGAACCTGCCGAACGGCAAACGCTTCACCATCCGCGCCGAACAGCTGTCGCCGGCCAATGGTTATGTCGGCAGCGTCGCGCTGAACGGCAAGCCGCTGGCGCGCAGTTTCCTGCGCCACGAAGACATCATGGCCGGCGGCGAACTCGTTTTCCGCATGCAGGCCACCCCCAACAAGGAATGGGGCCGCGAGCGCAGTGCCCGGCCTTACAGCCAGACGGAGTACGCGCAATGAACGCAGCCCATCGCATCCCAGCCGCCTTCGCCGTTGCCGTCGGCCTGGCCTGCGCGCTGGCGGCGCCGGCAGCATCGGCCCAATTCGTCGGCAAGGTAAGCGATCCGGTCGAATGGGTGAACCCCTTGATGGGCACTGCCAGCAAGCCGGAAATGTCGAACGGGAATACCTACCCGGCCGTCACCGTCCCATGGGGCATGAATATGTGGACGCCGCAAACCGGCAAGATGGGCAACGGCTGGACCTATACCTACGATGCCGACAAGCTGCGCGGCCTGAAACAGACGCACCAGCCGTCGCCCTGGATGAACGATTACGGCCAGTTCGCGGTGATGCCGGTGACCGGCGCCAAGCGCTTCACCGAAGACGAGCGCGCCAGCTGGTTCTCGCACAAGGCGGAAACTGCGAAGCCCTATTACTACAGCGTCTACCTGGCCGATGCCAACGTCACGGCCGAACTGGCGCCGACCGAGCGTGCCGCGCAATTCCGTTTCACCTTCCCCGAGTCGGACAAGAGCTACGTGGTGGTCGACGCCTTCGACAAGGGTTCCTACGTCAGGATCATCCCCGCACAGCGCAAGGTGGTCGGCTACAGCACGCGTTATGCGCGCGGCCCGCTGCCGGCCAATTTCCGCAATTACTTCGTGATGGTGTTCGACAAGCCCTTTGCCTCCACCGACGTGTGGCGCGGCAAGGAACTGGTCGAAGGCGCGCTGGAAATGGAAAGCCAGCATAGCGGCGCCATCGTCGGATTCAAGACGGCGCGCGGCGAGAAAGTGCATATGAAGGTCGCCTCGTCCTTCATCAGCCCGGAACAGGCCGAACTGAACCTGCAGCGCGAACTGGCGAACGACGATTTCGATACCACGCGCGCCCGTGCCAAGGCTGCCTGGAACCACGTGCTGTCGCGCGTGGAAGTGGAGGGCGGCAGCATCGACCAGGTGCGCACCTTCTATTCCAGCCTGTACCGCATGGTGCAGTTCCCGAACAAGCTGTACGAGCTGGATGCCACCGGCAAGCCGCAGCACTGGAGTCCCTACAACGGCAAGGTGCTGCCGGGCTACCTGTATGGCGGCACCGGCTTCTGGGATACCTTCCGCGCCCTGTATCCCTTCCTGAACCTGGTTTACCCCTCGGTCAACCGCGAAATGCAGGCCGGCTTGGCCAACGCCTACCGCGAAGGCGGCTGGCTGCCCGAATGGTCCAGCCCCGGCTATGCCGACATCATGGTCGGCAACAATTCCGCGTCGGTCGTGGCCGATGCCTGGATCAAGGGCACACGCAGCCCGGACATCGCCACCCTGTGGGAAGCGCTCAAGCACGGTGCCGCCAACGAGGGCCCGATAAGCGCCGTCGGCCGCCGCGGCGTCCAGTACTACAACGAGCTGGGTTACGTGCCCTACGACGTGAAGATCAACGAGAACGCCGCGCGCACGCTGGAATACGCCTACGACGACTTCGCGATCTACCAGCTGGGCAAGGCGCTCGGCAAGCCCGAATCCGAGATCGGCATCTACGCCAGGCGCGCCATGAATTACAGGAAGCTGTTTGACCCCGAAACGGGCCTGATGCGCGGCCGCAACCGCGACGGCAGCTTCCAGTCGCCGTTCAACCCCTTCAAATGGGGCGACGCCTTCACGGAAGGGAATAGCTGGCACTACACCTGGTCCGTGTTCCACGACATCGACGGCTTGGTGCAGCTGATGGGCGGCCGCGCCGCCTTCGTCGACAAGCTCGACACCGTGATGCGCCTGCCGCCCGTGTTCGACGACAGCTATTACGGTTCGGTGATCCACGAGATCCGGGAAATGCAGGTGGCGAACATGGGCCAGTACGCCCACGGCAACCAGCCGATCCAGCACATGCTCTACCTGTACAACTATGCCGGCGCGCCGTGGAAATCGCAGTACTGGATCCGCGAAACGCTGGACCGCATGTACAAGCCCACTCCCGACGGCTATTGCGGCGACGAGGATAACGGCCAGACATCGGCCTGGTACGTGTTCTCCGCGCTGGGCTTCTATCCCGTCACGCCGGCCGTCGGCCAGTACGTGGTGGGCGCGCCGCTGTTCCAGCGCGCCACCGTGCACTTGGAAAACGGCAAGCAGCTGCGCATCAATGCGCCGGGCAATGACGCCGGCAAACGCTATATCCGCGCCGCGCGCCTGAACGGGAAAGCGTGGCAGCGCAACTGGCTGGGCCACGACGAATTGCTGCGCGGCGCCACCTTCGACGTGGAAATGGCCGCGCAGCCGAACCAGCAGCGCGGCACGGCCCCTGCCGATGCGCCGTATTCCTTCTCGCGCGAGCGGATGCGATGACCGTCACCATCCGCATGATCGCCGAACGTACCGGCCGCTCGATCGGCACGGTGTCGCGCGCCCTGAAGAACCAGGATGGGCTGGGCGAAGAAACGCGGGCACTGATCGTGGCCACCGCGCGCGCCATGGGCTACGACTTCGGCAACCTGAAGGGCGGCCGCATCCGCCGCATCGCCTTCCTGCTTCATTCCCAGCACAGCACCTTGCGCTCCAGCCCCTTCTACCTGCCGGTGCTGCATGGCGCCGAGGAAGCCTGCCGCAAGCAGGGCATTGCCCTGTCCCTGCTGACGGTCAACCCGGCCGAGCCGGTGGCGGAACTGATCCGGCTGCACCAGCCCGACGCCATCCTGTGTGCCGGCTACTTCGAGGCTGAGGTTCTGGTAGCGCTACGAGCAAGCGGCAAACCGATGGTGCTGGTCGACATGCGCCTGCCCGGCTATACCTCGGTCAACCCCGACCATCGCCTGGGCGGCTACCTGGCGACGCGCCACCTGATCGAATCGGGACGCAAGCGCATCGCCATGCTGTCGGGACCCCTGGCGCATTACAGCATCCACGAACGCATGCGCGGCTTCCGCAAGGCCTTGTTCGACGCGCGCCGCCTGGCCGACCCGGACCTGGAGATCACCCTGCCCAGCGTGGGCGACAGCGACGTCGCGGTGCGCCACGCGGTGGCGGGTTTGCTGGCCATGACGCAGCGCCCGGATGCGCTGTTTTGCTACAACGACGCCACCGCCCTGGTGGCCATGCGCGCCTGCCTGGAGGCGGGGCTGAAGGTGCCGCACGACATTGCCGTCGTGGGCTTTGACGATATCAGTGCGGCAGCTGCTTCCGTGCCGCCGCTGTCCAGCATCAGCATCGACAAGGAAGCGCTGGGCACCGCCGGCGTCGAGCTGCTGACGCAGGCCGATCCCGGCCAGGTGCTGGAAAAAATTCTCGACGTACGGCTGGTCGTGCGCGAGAGCAGTATTGACGACTAAGGAAACATGATGAACCGCGACTTCCCCGACTTCTTTGCCCCATCCACGCTGGAGCGGCACATTGCCCACACCATGGGTTTCTACTACCCGCGCTGCGTCGATCCGAGCGGCGGTTTTTACCATTTCTTCAAGGATGACGGCACGGTGTACGACGCGAGCACGCGCCACCTGGTTTCCAGCACCCGCTTCGTGTTCACCTTTTCCATGGCTTACCGCCATTTCGGCAAGCCGGAATACCTCGAACAGGTACGCCGCGGCGTCGACTTCCTGCGCCAGGCGCACCGCCAGCCAGCCACCGGCGGCTATACCTGGCTGCTGAAATGGCAGGACGGCCGCGCTGAAGTGCTCGATGGCGAGAACCATTGCTACGGCCTGGCCTTCGTGCTGCTGGCCTATTCGCATGCTTTGATGGCCGGCGTGCAGGAAGCGCGCGGCTACATCGCCGAAACCTTCAACTTGATGGAGCAGCGCTTCTGGGAAGCGCAACACGGCCTGTACGCGGACCAGGCCAGCCACGACTGGTCAGTGCGCGACCCTTACCGCGGCCAGAACGCCAACATGCACGCCTGCGAAGCGATGCTGGCGGCATTCCAGGCCACCGGCGAAGCCCGCTTCCTGCAGCGCGCGGAAGAACTGGCATGGAACATCACCCAGCGCCAGGCCGGCCGCGCCAACGGCATGATCTGGGAACACTATCGCAGCGACTGGTCGGTGGACTGGGACTTCAACCTGCACGACAAGGCCAACCTGTTCCGTCCATGGGGCTACCAGCCGGGCCACTTCACCGAGTGGGCCAAACTGCTGCTGCTATTGGAGCAGCACGGCGCGCAACTGCAGCGCGGCACCGACTGGCTGCTGCCGGCCGCGCAGAAACTGTTCGCGCTGGCCCTGACAAACGCCTGGGACCACCAGCACGGCGGCATCCATTACGGCTTCGCGCCGGACGGCACCGTGTGCGACGCCGACAAATACTTCTGGGTGCAGGCTGAAACACTGGCCGCCGCCGCCATGCTGGCCGCGCGCACTGGCGATGCACAATACCGAAAGGTGTACGAGGAGTTGTGGCAGTACAGCTGGACCTATTTCGTCGATCACCAGCACGGCGCCTGGTACCGCATCCTCACCGCCGACAACCGCAAGTACTCCGACGAGAAGAGCCCGGCCGGCAAGGTGGACTACCACACCATGGGCGCCTGCTACGACATCCTGCGCACCCTGAACTAACGGGGCTGGTTCGCCACGATGGCGTCGAGCATCTGCTGGGAGTAGACATCGCCTTTCACTTCGGTGGCCTGCATCATGGCGCGCCACAGCGGGACGATGCCGACGCCCAGTTTATCGAACCTTGAGAGGCCGCAAGCGTAGATGCCATCGTAAGAATCGACCGAGTTGCCAAGCTTTTCGCAGGCCGCCGCCTGCGTCTTGCGGTATTCGCTGACGGCCTCTTCGCGCCAGACGCCGGTTTGCAACAAGCCATCGAGCGCCATGGCTTCCGCGCCGCCCTCGTGGATCCATGGATCGTCCTCGCCGACGCCGCCGCGTGTGATATTAAACTGCCACAGGTGCGCCATCTCGTGCGCTACGAGCCGGGCCAGCACGTCCCGCTTCTTCGGATGGTCGCCCAGCATCTTCTCGCCCGACAGGCGGTAGGAAAGCTGGCCCAGGACCGCGCCGCCTTTGACCGAAAAGCCCGGCACGTCAAAGCCTGCCACCGAAACCATGATGAACAAATCGTCCTTGAGCGGGCGCTGGTAGGCCTTCTCGTAATACTGCGACACCTTTGCGCCGGTATCGAGCAGCACTTCCCGCGCCCAACCAGGAGTCTGCGGGTCGACCAGGATTTTTGCCGCGCCCGCGGCCACCGCTTGCGACGGCCCGAAATAAGCGTAGCCGCGGTCTCCACCCGGGATCAGCCGGTTGGGCGGCGGCGCGATCACGTTTTCCTGCGGCAGGCCGGCCAGGCGGATATCGGTGCGCATTTCGAGCGTCTTCCCGCTCCGCAGCACGTCGCCCTGCAAGTGGCCAAGGAACATCGCGATGCCGCCATCGCTGAAGCGGTTGAAGGAAGCGTAGTGCTTTTCAGCCAGGCCGGT
>CBFGQI010000036.1:0-40421 GCA_965650885.1 uncultured Oxalobacteraceae bacterium | reverse complement strand
ATCAGCATCGGCGACGAGTAGATATAGGGCGTGCTGAAATCGAAGGCTTGCTCGCGCTTGGGATTGATGCCGACCTGGGAGATGATCACATCGTATTTATTGCTGGCCAGGCCTGCCAGGATCGAGGCCCATTCCGTGGTCACGAATTCCGCTTTCACGCCCAGCTTGCCGGCCACCAGCTTCGCCACGTCCACATCGTAGCCGGCCAGCTCGCCATTCTTTTCCTTGTAGTTGAAAGGGGGATAGACCCCTTCCATGGCCACTTTCAGCGTGCCGCGCGCCTTCACGGTGTGCAGCAGGTCGGCGGCATGGGCTTGCAGGGCGGCGGCGGTCAACAGGAGGGCGAGCAATGGTTTGCGCATCAGGGATCCTTTAATAAGAACGGCGGCGTCCGAAATTGTGGCCCACGACGAGGGTGGTGCTGGCGACCAGCGTGGACAGGCCAAGGATGAGCTGCACCAGCTTATCCTCCGGCAGCACCCACAGCCGCCCCTTGGGCGGCTCGGTGCCGGCCACGGCGCACAGCAGGGGCTCCACCCAATCGGCTTCTGGCGTAACATCGAGGATGACGGCACCCTCGCTGGTTTGCATGACGATATCGCCACCCTCGGCCAGGCTGAAGCAGACGCCGTAGCCGGTCTCCTGCTTGCCGACGTGTTCCTTCAGCGCCAGGTCGTGCTCGGCGATCCACAGCTCCACGTCCTGCGGGGTTTCCAGTGCGGTCCATGGCACCGGGCGAAAACGCGGCTTGGCCGCTTCGTCATCGTGATTAAACATGGGTCAGGAGTGTAACCGAAACGTCGGGAGGCAGTATGAAAGTAAACGAATATGTTTCTGAGTTTGAACGCTTTTTCGGGCAGTTGCTGGATGAGCATCCGGAGCTGGTGGAAGACCAGCGGCGCGGGTGGAATATCTGGTGGGATCATCCGGTGGACCTGGAGGCGGAGCGGCTGGCGCGCACCGATGCGGTGCCGACGCCGGCTTATTACTACCACTGAAACCGGTAAACCGGGGTCAGACCCGGAGGGTCAGACCCCGATACGCGGCCGCCGCGGGCCCGGGGTCTGGCCCTCGCCGGATGGCCGTCCCGCCTGACCCCGCCTTACCGGTTTTAGCCTTTCCAGGACCGCTGCAGCCCCGTATCCGCATGGATCCACCCGCCCCGCGGCCCCTCGCGGTAATAGAACCCCACGCCCCCCTGCCGGAAACTGCGCACCAGACTCCCCAGCACTTCCGCATTCAAATTCGGAATCCGGATATCCGCCGCCTTCCCGCTCATATGCAGCGACTGGCGCGCCGCCGGGATCCCCTGCTCGATCAGCCGCTTGTTGGACGCCGGCGTGCGATACCCCGACAAGATCTCCAGCGGACTCTCGATCCCGAAGCGCTGCACGAAGGCCTGCGCCCCCCACAGGGTTTCAAACAATTTCGGATCGATCGGCGCCGTCTCCCTGCCGTTCACGTCGCGCAGCAGATGGCACAGTTCCTGGTAAGCCGCATCGATGATTTCCCCATCCTTCCAATACGTCAGCCGCGCCTTCTCCCCGCTCTGCGGCCGGATCACGCTGATGGTGCGCGGCTTGACCCAGAATTCCAGGTCCAGCATCTGGGCGTCGAAAATATCGGGCGGCGGTTCCGGCTCCTGGGCCGCGCGGCTGTGGCCGACCAGCGGCAGCCCCGCCAGCGTGGTCCCCGCCACCATATGAAGGAAGTCTCTACGTGTTGTTGCCATGGCAAATCCAGCTATTGCGATAGGGTTACTATAGCAATAGCTGGGGGAATTGAGAAACCCCTTTAAGAAATTGGCGTAAACCGTGCCGCCGGCGCTATGAGGACCAGGTCGGAGGTGGCCACCGCCACGCACGGCAGGATATAGCCATCCTGCTGCTCTTCCCGGCTCAGGCCCGGCCATTCGATCAGGTGGCGCGCCGCGCCGCTTTGCAGCTGGCACAGGCAGGTGCGGCAGGTGCCATTGCGGCAGGAACTCGGCAACACCACCCCGGCGCGCGCGGCCGCCACCAGCAGGCTGGCTTCGCCATCCGTTTCGAACGATAATCCCTTCGGCTCAACTCTTATCTGAAACACAATGCCTCGCTATATTGCCCTGCTCCGCGGCGTCAGCCCGATGAATTGCAAGATGCCGCAATTGAAAGCGGCCTTCGAGAGTGCCGGATTTTCCAACGTAAAGACACTTCTATCAAGCGGCAATGTCGCCTTCGACGCCCGCGCCGCCAGCGAAAGCGCGCTGGAACGCAAGGCCGAGGCGGCCATGGAACACACCCTGGGCCGCACCTTCTACACCATTATCCGCTCCCAGCAGCACTTGCAAGACTTGCTGGAGAACGACCCCTACCCCGGCTTCGGCGGCGCCACCGGCCCCAAGCGCGTGGTGAGCTTCCTGCGCGCAGCGCCGGCTGCCGCGACCGTGCTGCCGCCGCCCATCAGCGGCGCCGCCATCGTGGGCGTGCGCGGCCGCGAAGTCTTTTCCGCCTACGAACCGAGCGCCGACGGCCCGGTTTTCATGCGCCTGATCGAAAAGACCTTCGGCAAGGACATCACCACCCGCACCTGGGACACGGTGCGCAAATGCGCCGCCGCATAACCCTACGGGTAAGTCCCGATTACCAATATTTCCTCAACAGCGCGTACAATATGCGCCTTAATCCGCTGCACACCATCCGCATTTGAGGGAATACCACATGTCTCAAAAGTCCAAAATCATCTACACCCTTACCGACGAAGCGCCGCTGCTGGCGACTTATTCCCTGCTGCCGATCGTGCAGAAGTTCGCGGCCCCGGCCGGCGTCGACGTCGTGACCAGCGATATTTCGGTCGCCGCCCGCGTGCTGGCCGCCTTCCCGGAATGCCTGACCGACGAACAGAAAGTGCCGGACAACCTGGCCGAGCTGGGCGCCCTGACCCAGAATCCCGACACCAACATCATCAAGCTGCCGAATATTTCGGCATCGGTCTCCCAGCTGATCGCCTGCGTGCGCGAACTGCAGGCGCGCGGCTACAAGCTGCCTGACTACCCTGAAGACGCCAAGACCGAAGAAGAGAAGGCACTGAAAGCCCGTTACGGCAAGTGCATCGGCTCGGCCGTGAACCCGGTCCTGCGCGAAGGTAACTCCGACCGCCGCGCGCCGAAGGCCGTCAAGGAATACGCCCGCAAGAACCCGCACTCCATGGGCGAATGGAGCCAGGCATCGCGCACCCACGTGTCGCACATGCACCATGGCGACTTCTACCACGGCGAAAAGTCCATGACCCTGGACAAGGCGCGCGACGTGAAGATGGAGCTGATCACCGCTTCCGGCAAGACCATCGTGCTGAAGCCGAAGGTCTCGCTGCAGGCCGGCGAAATCATCGACTCCATGTTCATGTCGAAGAAAGAACTGCTGGACTTCTACGAGAAGCAGATCGACGACGCCTACAAGACCGGCGTCATGTTCTCGCTGCACGTGAAGGCCACCATGATGAAGGTGTCGCACCCGATCGTGTTCGGCCACTGCGTACGCATCTTCTACAAGGACGCATTCGCCAAGCACGCCAAGCTGTTTGACGAACTGGGCGTGAACGTGAACAACGGCATGTCCAACCTGTACGAAAAGATCGAAAAGCTGCCGGCTTCCCAGAAGGAGGAAATCCTGAAGGACCTGCACGCCTGCCACGCCACCCGTCCGGAACTGGCCATGGTCGATTCGGCCAAGGGCATCACCAACTTCCACTCGCCGAACGACGTGATCGTCGACGCCTCCATGCCAGCCATGATCCGCATCGGCGGCAAGATGTGGGACGCCAACGGCCGTCCGAAGGACGTCAAGGCCGTCATGCCTGAATCGACCTTCGCCCGCATCTACCAGGAGATGATCAACTTCTGCAAGTGGCATGGCAACTTCGATCCGAAGACCATGGGCACCGTGCCGAACGTCGGCCTGATGGCGCAGCAAGCCGAGGAATACGGTTCGCACGACAAGACCTTCGAAGTGCCGGAAGCCGGCGTCGCCAACATCACCGACCTGGCCACCGGCGAAGTGCTGCTGACCCAGAACGTGGAAGAAGGCGACATCTGGCGCATGTGCCAGGTGAAGGACGCCCCGATCCGCGACTGGGTCAAGCTGGCCGTCACCCGCGCCCGCAATTCCGGCATGCCTGCCGTGTTCTGGCTCGACACCTACCGTCCGCACGAAGCGGAAGTGATCAAGAAGGTCGAGACCTACCTGAAAGACCACGACACCACCGGCCTGGACATCCAGATCATGTCGCAAGTGCGCGCCATGCGCTACACCCTGGAGCGCGTCTCGCGCGGCCTGGACACCATCTCGGTGACCGGCAACATCCTGCGCGACTACCTGACCGACCTGTTCCCGATCCTGGAACTGGGCACCTCGGCCAAGATGCTGTCGATCGTCCCCCTGATGGCGGGCGGCGGCATGTACGAAACCGGCGCCGGCGGCTCGGCACCGAAGCACGTCAAGCAGCTGGTGGAAGAAAACCACCTGCGCTGGGATTCGCTGGGCGAGTTCCTGGCCCTGGCCGTGTCGCTGGAAGAGCTGGGCATCAAGTCCGGCAACGCCAAGGCCAAGATCCTGGCCAAGACCCTGGACGAAGCCACCGGCAAACTGCTGGACAACAACAAGTCGCCATCGCCACGCACCGGTGAGCTGGACAACCGCGGCAGCCACTTCTACCTGTCGATGTACTGGGCCCAGGCCCTGGCCACCCAGACCGACGACGCGGAACTGCAAGCCAAGTTCGCACCGCTGGCCAAGGCGCTGACCGAGAACGAGGCGAAGATCGTGGAAGAGCTGAACTCCGTGCAAGGCCATGCCATGGACATCGGCGGCTACTACCTGCCGGACGCCGCCAAGACCTCCGCCGTGATGCGCCCAAGCGCCACCTTCAACGAAGCCCTGGCAGCCCTGTAAGCCGCCCGGCTCCGTCCGAAAGGCCCGCATCTCCGATGCGGGCTTTTTTTTGAAGGTATCCGGCAGCGACGGGGCGCGCGGCGCGCCACGACGGCAAGTCCGGCCACGACACCCTGCCATGCGCCCGTCAATGGCGCCAACCCTGCCCCAAGGTTTACTGCGGTGGGGCCGCCGGGCCGATGGTCAGGGCTGGCGCCGCCGGATCGGCAACATCGAGCACAAAGCGATAGGTGGCGCGGCTTGGCACTTCGATGCGGATGTTGCCGCCGGCTTCCATCACCGCCAGCTTGCGCGCCTGGCCCAGCACCACCGCGCCCTCTTTGATACCCTGCCCAAGATCGATCTTCGCGTAATCCGACGTGCCGATCTTGAATTCATGGCTGCCCGGCTCGATCAGGATGGCAGCCTCCAGCCGCTTGCCGCCGTCGGCGGGCACCAGGCGGTCGCGCATGCTCCATCCGTTCATGCTGCCGCGCAAATAGACCGGCTCCTGCGCGAATAGCTTCGCCTTGTCCGGGCGCGCCGGCAACAAGCGTTCGGCGAAGGTCACTTTGGTGAACTGGAGATCGCGCGCCCTCGGGTTCCTCAAGGCGAAGCCACGGCATGCCGCGGCCTCGCACTGGAACTCAATTTCCCCGACCGGATAGCCGGCAGTGAACGCCGTCCCTTCCCTGACCTGCCCCAGCGCCAGCTGCCCGCGCGGATATTCCAGCATCAGCTTGCCGTCGCGGAAGAATACCGAATACAGCACGTGCAGCTCGTCGCTGTAATACTC
The DNA here is from genome assembly GCA_965650885.1 of uncultured Oxalobacteraceae bacterium. GTDB lineage: Bacteria > Pseudomonadota > Gammaproteobacteria > Burkholderiales > Burkholderiaceae_D > Rugamonas. Next base: position 34,718 of record CBFGQI010000036.1, on the reverse strand, counting down.
GCCCACATAACGCTGCGCCCCAGACTCCCCCAGCGGCTGGCTGGACATGCGCTGCAGCACCAGCGAACCGCCATTCATATGCAGGGTGCCGTTGGCCACCACGCCATCGGCACCGGGCGCGTCGAAATCGATGCGTGCCTTGTGTACCGGCGATTCGAAACTGCCGGCCCGCAGCATCCTCAACGCAGTCTGCTGCACCTCATCGTTGCGCACCTGCAGTTGCCCCTTTTCGACGAAAAACTGCAAGGTGATCTGCGGCGAGCCAAACCGTCCGGCATAGGCCTCGAGGTTCGCCGGCATGGCCGCCGTCTCGGCCTTGGCCGCCACCGGCGCGGGGGCAGCCTTCGGTCCCATTTTTGCGCCAAGGTAGATTTCCGCCACCTCCTGCGCCCGCGCGGCCGGCGCCATGCGGCCATCGTTCGACAACAAGGCCACCGCAAATTTCTGCTCGGGGAAACGCAGGTAGGTGCTGCGGAACGCCGCATCGGCGCCATCATGCGACATGGTCGGTAAGCCGCGATAGGTCCCGACCGCCACGCCGGAGGCATACGAAACCTCGCGCCCGTTGGCCAGCACCGCGCGCTCGCCCATGCGCGCCACCGCGCCTCGGGCGCCCACCACCGGCTTCAGGAAGTTCGCTTCCCAGCGCGCCAGGTCCTCCACCGTGGTACTCAAGCTGGACGGTCCGACGTTCGAATAGGAGAGCGCGACATAGTGGTAGCCCTTGCCATCTTCGTCCGGCTCGTAGGACGAGGCACGTCCCGGCACCAGCGCGCCGTACCGCTCGTGGAAATGCGTCTGCTTCATGCCCAATGGGCCGAAGATGCGCTCTTGCGCGAACTGCGCCAGCGGGCGGCCCGAGACGCGCTCCACAATCCGGGCCATCAGCATGTAGCCGGTGTTGCTGTAGCTGTGCCGCGTGCCGGGCGTGAAGTCGAGCGATTGCTGCCGCCCCACCACCCGCATCAGGTCCTGCTCGGTGATCACGTCCTCCAGGCGCCAGCCGGCCAGCGCCATCAGGGCCCACTGGTCGCGCAGGCCGCTGGTATGATGCATCAGCTGGCGCACCGTGATGGGGGCGCCCAGTTCGCGCAGCTCCGGCACGTATTTGCGCACGTCGTCGTCGAGCGCCAGCTTGCCGTCATCGACCAGCAGCTGGATGGCAAAGGCGGTGAACTGCTTGGACACCGAGGCGACGTGGAACGGCGTGGCCGGGGTGTTGCGCACCCTGTGCTCAAGATTGGCCAGGCCGAAGCCCTTGCTGTAGACCAGCTTGCCATCCTGGTAGACCGCGATCGCACCGCCCGGGGCATCGGGCTTGTCCCACTGCGCCACCAGGCGCTCGACCTGGCCGGTTTCCGGGGCCGCCGCCTGGGCCATGGCGCCGCTGCCGGCGAAGATGCTGGCAACGGCCAGCGCGTGGATCCTGCTCATCGAAGTCCTTTCTGCTTTAGCCGAAGCTGGCCACGAAGGCGTCGCGTGCGGCGTGGTGGGGAATGTCGCGGCGCCAGACTAGCATGGTTTCCACATTTGCAACATCGGGCGGCAGCGTGTGGCATTGCACGGTGCGTCCCAGGCCGCGCTGGCGCAGCACTTCGCGCGGCATCATGGCCACCCCCATGCCGGCCGCCACGCAGCCGATGATGGCTTCGAAGGTGCCGAATTCGGCCACCCGGCTGTGCGCCACGCCGGCGTCGGCAAACCACCATTCGAGCCGGCGGCGGTAGGAGCAGCCGCTGCGGAAGCCCAGCAGCGTGCGGCGCGCCACGTCGGCCGGTCCGCTCACCGGGCCGTGCAGCGCGTCCGTCAGCAACACCAGCTCTTCGACGAACACCGGCACCTGTTCCAGCTCGGGGCGGTCGACCGGGGCCGAGACCAGGGCCACGTCGACCTTATGGTTCAGCACCGCATGCAGCAGGTAGTCGGTCGGGCCGGTGTCGAGCAGCAGGTCGACCTCCGGATACTTGCGGTGGAAGGCGCCCAGCACGCGCGGCAGGCGTGCCGCGGCCGTGGTTTCCATCGAGCCGATGCGCAAGGGCCCGGACGGCTCCTGCCCGCCGCGCACCGACATTTGCGCTTCATCGGCCAGTTGCAGCAGGCGCTCGGCATACGCCAGCAGGCGCGTGCCCTCCGCCGTGATCAGCATGCGCCGCCCCGAGCGGTGGAACAGGGTCACGCCCAGCGATTCCTCCAGCTGGTTCAGGCGGGCCGAGACGTTCGATTGCACGCGGTGCAGCCGGGCCGCGGCCTGGGTCACGCTGCCCTCTTCGGCAACGGTCTTGAAAATGCGCAGCGAGGAGAGTTCCATATCGTTCTCCAATTGAGAATGTTCGCTTCATTATTATTCATTTTTATTGATGCGTGAAGGCTTATATAGTGCACTCCATGAACACGCCCTCGCCCATCATCCTGCTGGCCGCCAGTTTCGCCTTCATCATCGTGCAACTGGACGTGACCATCGTCAACGTCGCCTTGCCGGCCATCGGGCAGGAGCTGGGCGCAGGCGTCAGCGCCTTGCAGTGGGTGGTCGACGCGTATACCCTGGGCTTCGCCGTGTTCCTGCTCTCGGCCGGCGTGCTGGGCGACCGCTTCGGCGCGCGCCGCGTGTTCCTGGCGGGGTTTGCCCTGTTCACGCTGGCCTCGCTGGCTTGCGCGCTGGCGCCCGGGCCGCTCGCGCTGAACCTGGCGCGCGCCGTGCAAGGCGTCGGCGCCGCGCTGCTGGTGCCAAGTTCCCTGGCCATCCTGAACGCCGCATACGCCCACGACCGCGCCCAGCTGGCCAAGGCCATCGCCTGGTGGACGGCGGCGGGCGGCGTGTCGATCGCGGCCGGTCCCGTGCTGGGCGGCTTGCTGATGAGCCTTGCCGGCTGGCGCAGCATTTTCTGGGTCAATATCCCGATCTGCGTACTGGGCTTCTGGCTCACCCTGCGCGTGGTCCCGCCCCTGCGCGGCAAGGAGCCGGCGCGCGCCTTCGACCTGGCCGGCCAGGTGCTGGCCATCATCGCGCTGACCGCCTTCATTGGCGCCGTGATCGAATTCCATTCCCTGGGCTTTGCCAGCCACCTGCTGCAGGGCGCCTTGCTGATAGCCGTGGTGGCGGGCGCCCTGTTCCTGCGCCGCCAGCGCCGCAGCGCGGCGCCCATGCTGCCGCTTGGCCTGTTCCGCGATGCCGGCTTTTCCGGCGCGGTGCTGTTCGGGGTGCTGGTCAACTTCGCCTATTACGGCGTGATCTTCGTCCTCAGCTTCTACCTGCAGAAAGTACGCGGCTTCTCCGTGCTGCACGCCGGCCTGGTGTTCCTGCCGCTGACGGGCACCTTCATCTTCTCGAATATCGCCAGCGGCCGCCTGCAGGCGCGTGCGGGGCAGCGCCTGCCCATGGTTGCCGGCGGCCTGCTGGGCGCCGCGGGATATGCCTTGCTGGCCATCCTGGGCATGGGGGAGCACGCCACGTTCCTGGAAATGCTGCCGGGGCTGGTGCTGATCCCGGGCGGCATGGGCCTGGCCGTGCCGGCCATGACCACCTCGATCCTGTCCGCCGTCGAGCGCAGCCAGGCGGGTACCGCCTCGGCGGTGCTGAACGCGGCGCGCCAGGTCGGCGGTGCCATGGGCGTGGCGCTGTTCGGCGCCCTGATCGCCGCACCGGGGCCGGGCGCCGCCACGCGCGGCATCGCAACCGCGCTGGCCATTGCCGCCGTACTATTGCTGCTGGGCGCCCTGCTCGCCTGGCGCTGCATCAAACCACCACTGTCAACCCAAGGAGAGTCACTATGCCGTACGTAAATATCCGCGTCACCAAGGAAGGCGTCACCGCCGAACAGAAACTGGCCCTGATCAAGGGCTCGACCGAGCTGCTGCAGCGGGTGCTGAACAAGAACCCGGCCACCACCTTCGTCATCATCGACGAGGTGGAAACCGACAACTGGGGCATCGGCTATGACAACGTGACCACCCTGCGTGCCAATGCGGCAGCCAAGGCCGGGACCACTTGATCAGCCGCGCACGATGCGCAAACGGCCCTGGGCGTGCCACGCCTTGAGCAGGTCGGCGCCCACGCCCTCGGGCCACGCCAGGCCGGGCCCCGGCTCGGCCAGGGCGCTGCCGTCGCGCCCTTCGCTTTTCACCACGTACAGCGCGTAATCGGCCAGCTTCAGCGCATGGTCGAAGCTGCGCTCGTCGAGCGTGCCGCGATCGAGCGGCAGCACGGCGATGCCGAGCGACGCCGTGACCGGGCCGGCCGGCGTGCCGCCCGCATGCTCGGCCAGCGCGGCGTGCACGCGCCGCGCCAATGCCCACAATTCCTGCACGTCCCTGGCGTGCACCAGCAGCAGGAACTCTTCCCCGCCCCAGCGCGCCGCATGGTCTTCGCCGCGCACCACGCAACGCAAGCCTGCGGCCGCGCCCTGCAGCACGGCGTCGCCGGTGGCGTGGCCAAAGCCATCGTTGATCTGCTTGAAATGGTCCATGTCGACCAGCAGCACGCCCAGCACAGGGGCCACCTCCCCGGCCGCGCGTTCGCGCCGCAGGCGCGCCAGCACGGCAGGCAATTCCTGCTGCACGAAGCGGCGGTTATGCAGGCCGGTCAAGGGGTCGGTCACGCTGGCCTGCGCCAGCGAGCGGTTCAGGTTCTCCAGTTTGGAATTGGCCGCGCGCAGTGCATCGGTATGACGCTCCACTTCGCGCTGCAGCAGGTGGCTGCGCGTGCGCACCCGCCGCAAGCGCCATTGCATGCTGCCATACACGCCCAGTCCCGCCAGCAGCAGCAGGCCGGCACGCACCGGCCAGCGCTCGCTCCAGCGCGGCGCGAAACGCACTGGCACCGTGGCGGCCGGTCCCCAATGCTGGCCATCCCAGCTGGCCTGGGCTTCGAATTGCAGCTCGCCCGAGGGCAGGTTGGTGAAATAGGCGGCGCGGCGCTTGCCGGTTTCCTTCCACTCCTGCTGGAATGGCGGCAGGCGGTAGCGGTATTGCAATTGCTCGGGGAGGCGGAATTCGACGCCCTCGAACGCCACTTCCAGTTCGCGCGCCGCGCCATCCTGTACCACTTTGCGCAGCACCACTTGCGGCAGCGCCGGCGGCGGCACGTCGAGGCGCGTGCGCACCGCGCCGGCCAGGCTGGCCGACCAATGGTAAGGGGGCGCCAGGTGGCCTTTGTCGCGTCCCAGTCCGTTGCAGCAGCGGATGCGGTTGCGGCCGGCCGCATTGCCGGGGTCCACGTGCAGCATCTGCACCAGCGGCGCACCGCCATCCTGCGACAGCCGGAAGCGGAACACGCCATCGAAGTGCGTGGCCCAGTACCAGCCGTCGTGCTGGTTGAGCGTGATGACACTGTCGGACGGCAAGCCATCCTTTTGCAGCCAGCGGCGATGGCCGGCGGGACCGATGGCGTGCAAGCCATGCTGGTAGGTGCCGACCAGCAAACCATCCTTGCCCCATGGCGCCAGCGACATGACCAGGGCCTGGCCCAGTTGCGCCTCGGCCTGCGGCTGCAAGGTATCGCCGCGCCAGCGCCACAAGCCGTTGGCGGCGCCGATCCACAAGCTGCCGTCGCCCGCTTCCTGGAACAGGCTGACCGTGCCGGGCAACTGTTGGCGGAACAGGCGCTCGGCATGCCGCCCCGCCGCGTCGAGCGCGTACATGCCCTGCGTGGTGGCCGCCAGCAGGCTGCCGTCGGCGCGCGGGAACAGGGAATTGACCTGGATGCCGTCGAAGCTGGCGATGCTGCGCATGCGCCCCTGCTCCATGCGCAGCAGGCCGTGGCGGGTGCCGACCCATAGCCGGCCCTGGCGGTCCTCCAGCATCGAATAAGCCAGTTCGTTGGCCAGTTCCGGTCCATTGTAGAACGCTTCCATGCGCTCGCCGTCGCTGCGCCAGATGCCCTGGTCGGTGCCGACCAGCAGCCCGTGGCTGGTCTGCGCATAGGCCCAGATCTGCAGCGGCCGGCCGCGCACTTCCTGCTGCAAGGCGCGGGTCGGGCCGTTCCAGTAGTGGCGCAAGCCCACGCTCATGCTGCCGATCCAGAACGCATCCAGGCTTTCGGCCAGCAGTGCGCGCGGCGTGCCCTGCGCCGACAGGGCGCCCGGCGGCAGCACGGCCACTTCGCGTCCATCCTCGAACACTTGCACGCCGCTGCCGGCCAGCACCCAGACGCGCTGCGCCTGGTCCAGGCTGAGCTGGTCGACCGGCGCGCGCCCTTCCCCGACGTGCCGGGCCGGTCCGCCCTGGGCCGGCGACCAGCGCAGCAAGCCCTTGGTCGTGCCAAGCCACCACTGCCCGCCCTGCCACAGCATTTGCTTGACCTGGGTGTCGCCGTTGGGCAGGCGCAGCGGCAGTGCCTCCAGCCGCCCTTGCGGCAAGGCCCACAGCCGGCCATCGTTGTCGGCCAGGGTCGGTGTGGCGCCGGCCAGGCCCATGGCGGTGAACACGCCGGGCAGGTCATGGTAGGTGTGGAGCTGCTTGCCGTCCCAGGAACTCAGGCGGTCAGCCAGGATCCACAGCTTGCCCGCCGGGTCGGCCGCCATGCTGCGGAAGGTGCCCAGTTGTCCGCTGCCCGGCACGGCCGCGAAACGCTGGCCATCCCACCAGGCGAGGTTCTTCTGGGTGGCGATAAACAGGCGCGGGCCGGACAGCTCCAGGGCGCGGATCCAGTTGGCGCCCAGGGCCGGCGTGTCGCTGCTGCGGAATACTTCGAATTCGCTGCCATAGCTGCGCACCAGGCCCTGCTCGGTACCGATCCAGAGCGCGCCGGTGGCGTCGCGGCGGATGCCATGCACCGCCATATGCGGCAAGCCTTGCTCGACCGCCCAGCTGCGGAACTGGTGGCTGCCCAGGTCCAGAACCGGCGAAGCGGCCGGGCACGCCAGGGCCCAGGACATGGCGCATGCAGCGGCCAGGCGGGAAATACGCAAACTGCTCCTCCGGTTTCCAAAAGAGCAAGTATAGCGTGAAGCGCGGATGGCCAGGAAATGCTGCGCGCCTCAGAAGTCGAAGACGGCGTTCAGGCGCAGCTGGCGGGGATCGCCGAGCGTGACCACATTGTTGTTCAAGCCGCCGGCAAAATAGGTCTTGTCGAACAGGTTCTTGACGTTCAGCGCAAGGCGGTAGCCGCTGCCGACGTAACTCACGGAAGCATCGGCCACCGTGTACCCCGCCACCGTGTAATCGAAGGAGAAGCCGCGCTTATCGCTTTCATGGCGCAGGCCGATGCCGAATCCCAGACCCTTCAGGGCACCGTCGCGCACCAGGTGGTTGGCCCAGACGCTGGCGCTATGCCGCGGCACGTTGTTCAGGGGCTTGCCGAGATTGGCCGGGCGGTTGTCGCGGCTCACTTCGGCGGCGGTATAGGCGTAGGCACCCTGCACGTTCCAACCGTTTCTCAAATCCATCGCCAATTCGGCCTCGACACCTTGGCTGCGCTCCTCGCCGGTTTGCACGCTGAAGCCGTTGTTGACAGGATCGGCCGTCGTCACGTTGCGGCGCCGCAGGTCGTAGGCCGCCAGGGTCGCGCTGACGCGGCCGCCGTCGCGCTGGAACTTCACGCCCACTTCCGCCTGGCGGCCGGTCTCCGGATTGAACGAGGCACCGGAGAAGTCGGTGCCCGTCACCGGCAGGAACGAGTTCGCATAGCTTGCATAGCCCGCGATGCCCGGCGCGATCTCGTAGGTGAGGCCGGCCGTTCCCGATGTGGCCAGGTCCGTCTTGGAAATCACGACACCGGTCTTGTTGTTGGCGGTGGACGTGGTGGCGCGGTCGCGCCGCACGCCCAAGGTCAGGCCGAGGCGCTCGCCGAGCGCGACGCGGTCGCGCAGGTAGACGCCGGTCAGCGGGGTCCGGCTGGTGGTATCGGACTGCGCCTGGGCCGGGCACTTGATGGGGGCGCCATAGACCGGCTGGTACAGGTCGAGCGCCGCCAGCGTGCACTGGGTGATGGCGAAGCGTTCGCGCGGCGTGTTGCGGTCGACGCCGAACGACAGCTTGTGCAGCGCACCCATGGCTTCCACTGCACCGTTGAGATAGGTATCGATCGCCATCAGGCGGCCTTCGAAGTCGCGGTTGCTGACGGTGCGGTTCTGCAGCCTACCGTTGGCTTGCAGGCTGCCGTTGAACACGCCCGGGCCAAGGCCGTCATACTCCTCCCAGCGGAAATTCTGGTGCAGCGTCCAGCCGCTGGCGAAGCGGTGCTCGAACGCGTAGCCGATGCGGGAGCGTTCGACATCGTAGGCGCCGTTGGCGGTTTCGCCGATGAAGCGGTTGAGCGGTATCGGGCCGTTAGGGTTGGGCAGGATGGTCCCGCGCGGCGACAGGCCCTGCTGCCGCAGCCATTGCCGCTCATGGCGGCTGGCCAGCAGCGTCAGGCTGGTCGCCGTCCCGAGGTCCAGGGACAGCGACGGCGCGATCCAGCGCGTCTTGAAGAACACGAAATCGGTCGGGTCGCCGCTGTTCATCGCCAGGGCATTGATGCGGAATGCGGCGCGGCCGCTGTCGCTGAGCGGGCGGCCGACATCGACGGTCGCCTGCTTGTAGCCCTCGTTGCCCACGGTGACGCCGGCTTCGAGGAAGGGGTCGCGCCGCGGCCGTTTGCTCACCACGTTGACCATGCCGCCCGGCTGCACATTGCCGAACAACAGCGATGCCGGCCCCTTGAGCACTTCCAGGCGCTCGGCGGCAAACGTTTCCTCCTGCAGCTGCACCGATTGCGCGGTGCGCAGGCCATCGACGTAGATCGACTCCGAAGCGCGCTGGCCGCGGATGATGAAGTCGTCGAAGCCGCGCCGGCCGAAGTGGCCCGGCACCACCCCGGCCACGCTGCGCAAGGCTTCGGCCATCGTATTGGCCTGCATGGAATCGAGCAGTCCGCGCGTGATGACGGTAATCGATTGCGGCGTTTCGAGCAGCGTGGCGTCCGACTTGGTGGTGCTGGCGGCGCGCTTCGCGGTGAAGCCGCTGTCCGATTCCTGTTCGCCGTGGATGATCACCTCGGGCATGGTGGCTTCTTGCTGGGCCAGCGCAGCCGGTGGCATCAAGCCCCATGCCACCGCAAACGCCAGCGCAATGGGAGTTCTGCGCAGCACTTTATTCATCCTTGTCTGGTTGATGCATTGGCTGGCAAGGGCTGGCTATGCAGGTTCGGGCAAGGATTTTACATTAGAATGATTTTCATTTGCAACAATAGCGCCGAGGCGCGTCAATCCGCCTGGAAGCCGTTGCCCGTCGCCGCCCAGTAAATGCCGCCATACAGGTGGTGGCGCAGCAGCGGGTCGCCATAGCTGGCCGGCAGGTGCCCCAGCGCGGTGTAGAAAGAGCGGCCATTGTCGAAGTACTGGTACCAGCTCACCGGGTGGAAGGCGCCCATCGCTTTGGGCCCCGGCTTATAGGTCGCTTCATCGACCGTCAGCAGGTAATGCAGTTTGCCGCTGGCTGGCTTGAAGGCGTACCACTCTTCGGTCACCAGGTTGCGCGGCGCAAAACGTTCCATGCCGGGGAAATTGCGCTGTTCGACCTTCAATACCGCGCTCTGGATGGCGGGGTGGTGGTCGAACATATGGCCCACCAGCCGCGTGTACCACGGCCAGCCGTATTCGGTGTCGGATGCGCTGTGCACGCCGACGTAGCCGCCGCCGGCGCGGATATAACGCTCGAAGGCCGCCTTCTGCTGCGCGTCGAGGATGTCGCCGCTGGTCAGCAGGAAGACCACGGCCTGGTGCTTGGCCAGCTCCTGCTCGTTGAAAGCGCGCTTGGCATCTTCGGTCCAGAACACGTTGAAGTCGTGCAGCTTGCCCAGTTCCTGGATCGCCGCCACCCCGGCGGGGATGGAGTCATGGTGCCAGCCGGCGGTCTTGGAGAACACCAGCACGCTGAATTGCGCAGCCTGGGCGGCGCTGCACGCCAGCGCCAGCGCGGTCGCGAGCAAGGCTTTCAAGGTTTGGCTCCTTCGGCGCCGGCCGCACCGGCAGCGGCGTTGGCGCTGCTGCCGGCGGCCCGGTCAGCGCCAATCCACGTCAAGCGGTGCCATAGCGCCTCCAGCGGGCCTTGCGCATGGCGGCGCAACCACCAGGCGCTGAAGGCGCTTTGCAGCACCGCCAGCACGATGCCCACCAGCAGGCAAGCCGTGGCGCCGGTCACGCGGTACAGGCCCAGCCCCCAGCCGTAGTAAATAGCGGTGCCGACCAGCGATTGCACGACGTAGCTGGTCAGGCTCATGCGGCCCAGCGGCCGCAAGGCAGCCAGCAGTGCCGCGCCGATCCGCAGCCAGGACAATTGCACGATGGCGGCCACCAGCACCAGCATGAAGGCCAGGTTGGACCAGGACGCGAGCAGCGTGCCGACCGGGCGCCACAGCGCCTTGCCGCCGCCCTGCCCCGCGACCCCCGCCCTGGCCGCGAACAGCAACGCGAACGCGGCGGCGGCGGCCAGCAGCACGCGCAGCCAGAAGCGGCGGTTGGCCGGCGTCGGCGCGAACCATTGGCGGCGTGCGGCCAGCATGCCCAGCATGAACAGCGCCGGGATCTGGAACAGGCGCCCATTCTCCCAGCTCCACAACAGCACGCCGGGCTTGCCGTTCTGGAGGTTGCCCGCCATGACCTGGGCCAGCGAACCGTCGGCCAGATAGACGTTGGCGCGGCCGAAGTAGGCCCACGATGCGGGGTCGGGCAGTGCGCGCAGCGGATCGGGCAGCGCGGCCGCGATCTCCAGCAGCAAATGCGGCTGCAGCAGCAACATGCAGGCCACCGCGAAGACCGCGCCATCGCGCAGGCGCGCCACCGGCAGCAAGGCCAGCGCCAGCACCGCGTACATGGCGAGGATATCGCCCTCGTAGAACAGCGAGTTCACCATGCCGAAGCCAAACAGCAGCAGCATGCGCCAGGTGAAGCGCGCACGGAAATCCTGCCCCAGCGCGGCGCGGCGTTCGAACTGCAGCCAGAACGTCACCCCGAACAGCATGGCGAAGATTGCATACGCCTTGCCGCCGAACAGGAAGAAGGCGCCATCCCAGACCCGCCCGTCCAGGGCCGCCAGCCAGGCCGGCGCGCCGGGCGGCACAAAACCCAGGTCGAAATGCTCGATGTTATGGAGCAGCATGATCGCCAGCAGTGCAAAGCCGCGCAGCCCGTCGACCAGCTCCAGTCGCGAAGTTGATTTTTGCATAATGTGGTAACGCTACCACGAATCCGCGCCGGACGCTAGCCGGGCAGCGCCACGGCTTCACGCCCGCGCCAGCGCGCGACCGCCGACTTTGGACAGGTATTTGCGCAGCACATTCAAGTCCACCGGCTTGACCAGGTAATGCTGCATGCCGGCTTCGGCAGCGCGCCGGCGCGCTTCTTCATGTCCCCAGCCCGTCATCGCGATGAACACGATGTCCTCGCCGCCGGACTGGGCGCGGATGCGTCGCGCCGCCTCATGGCCCGGCATATCGGGCAAGCCGATATCCATCAGGATGGCATGGGGGCGCATGTGCTGCGCCAGTGCGATGGCCGATTGGCCGTCGCCGGCCTTGCCGACGGTGTAGCCATCCATTTCCAGCATCGCCTGCAGCATGTCGGCGCCATCTTCATTGTCGTCCACCACCATGACGCGCACCGCCTCCTGGGCCTGTTGCGCTGCCGCCTGCTGTGCACCGCGCGCATGTCGGCGCCGCTCCGGCGCCACGATCGGCATGCGCAGGGTGAATTCGCAGCCCTTGCCGCTGCCTTCGCTGGACACTTGCACGGAACCGCCATGCATGCGCGTGAAGCGCTCGGTCAGGCTGAGGCCGATGCCCAGCCCGCCCTGGGCGTGGGCCCGCCCCGCCGGGCCTTGTGCGAACAGCTCGAAAATGTGGGCCTGCGCTTCCGGTTCGAGCCCCGGTCCGTGGTCGCGCACGGCAAACACGATATCGTTTCCTTCCGCTTCGGCGCGCAGTTCGATGCCCGAGCCCGGCGGCGAAAACTTGGCCGCGTTGCCCAGCACATTGGCCAGGCTCTGCACCAGGCGTGCGCGGTCGCCCGCCAGCAGCACCGGGGCGGCAGGCTGGCGCAATTCGAGCGGGTGGCGGCCAGCTTCAAGCTGCGGCCGGCAGATTTCCACCGCATGTTCGAGCACCGCGCCGGCGCTGATCCGTTCGTATTTCAGCGCCACCTTGTCGTTGGAAATGCGTGCCACGTCCAGCAGATCATCCACCAGGCGCGTCAAATGCCGCACCTGGCGCTCGACGATCACGGTGATGTTGCGCACCTGGTCGCTGCTGCCGGGAATCCTGTTGAGCACATCCATGGCGGTGCGGATCGGCGCCAGGGGATTGCGCAACTCATGGCCCAGCACTGCCAGGAAGGCGTCCTTGCGTCGGTCGATTTCGCGCATCTGGTATTGGCGCCGGCGTGCCCGCAGCGCCGACAGGGCGGCGCTGGCCAGGGTGGCGCTGCGCACGGGCCTTTCAAGCAGCGTCACATTGCCCAGCCGCTCAAAGACTTCGCGCACGCCGTGCGAATCCAGCCCTTGCTTGCTCAATACCACCACCGGCAAGTCGGACCAGGTGGGCTGGCCGGCCAGAAATCCGCTCAACTCGCGCAGGAAGTCGCTGCTGAAGGCTTCCTCGACGATGAACAAGGCGGCGACGCCCTCCTCCAATGCCGGCACCACCTGGCTCAGCTCGGGGCAAACATGGCAAGCCAGGCCGGCCTGGGCCAGCACTTGCCGGATCAGGCGGGCATCCTTGCCCACCGGCGCGAAGATGACGATCCGCTGTTCCCGGTCATCCATTCCTTGCCCCATCCTTGCCAAGCCCCACATACTGCGCGGCCCCCGTCAGGATGCCGCGGAATTCCTTGAGTACTGCCCCGACCCGCACCCCTTGCGCCGTGATGTCGAACGCTCGCAGGGTCGTCTCGTGCCTGCTGCCGCGCTTCTTGAACACCGACAGCGCCTTGTGCACCTCGCCGTCCGCCTCGAAATAGCGCAGCAGCAGCACATTGTCGGCCAGATAGCTGACCTCGACGCCGTTTTCCATCGCGCCCACCACCCCTTGCTGCACCCCGATCAGGAACGTCACCACGCCACGCTGCCCCAGGTAGGTCAGCACTTCACGCAAACGGGTGGTGAGGAAGCGCCCTTCCGGCATCGCGTTCAAATAGCCGTTGAGGCTGTCGATCACGATCACCGCGGCACCCTCATCGGCCGCCTTGCATACCTTGTGCGCGAACTGGCCCGGCGACAATTCGGCCGGATCGATCTGGTTGATCGTCAACCGGCCCGCCGCCAGGGGCGCACGCAAGTCCATGCCGAGCCCGTCCACACGGTTCAGCAAGGTATTCTGCGATTCCTCGAAGACGAACATGGCGGCCTTGCGGCCGCGTTCGGTCGCCGCCTTGACGAACTGCGCCGCCAGGCTGGACTTGCCGGTCCCGGTCGGGCCGGCGATCAGGGTACTGGAGCCCTCCTCGATGCCGCCGCCCAGCAAGGCGTCGAGCTCCGGCAAGCCGCTTGTCACTTGCCCGCGCTTCACCAGTTCGCGCGATTCGGCGGCCACCAGGCGCGGATAGGCAATGATGCCGCCGCTGACGATCGCATAGTCATGCGGTCCGCGCCGATAGTCGATGCCGCGGTATTTCAGCACGCGCAGGATGCGGCGTTCGGGGCCGTATGCGGACTCCTGCTGTTGCAGTGAAATGACGCCATGCGCGATGCTGCGCACCTGCTGGTCGCCGCTGACCGCGGTCTTGTCATCGAGGAATAGCGCGGTGCACGCGCGCTTGGCGAAATACTGCTTCAAGGCCAGCACGTGGCGCCGGTAGCGTAATGCCGTGGCGGCCAGCAATTGCAGTTCCGACAATGAATCGAGCACGACCCGGGTCGGGTTGAGCTGCTCGATGGTCGAAAGGATGCGCTCGCTCGTTTCGCCCAGCTCCACCTCGGACGGATGCAGTACCGTGTACTGCTCGTCGGGGTCGAGCACGCTCTCGGCCGGGATGATTTCGTACACGGTGACGCCTTCCAGGGAAAAGCCATGCGATTGCGCCACCGCGCGCAGCTCCACTTCATTTTCCGCCAGGGTGATATACAGCACCGGCTCGCCCCGCCTGGCGCCCTCGATCAGAAATTGCAAGGCCATGGTGGTCTTGCCTGTGCCCGGGTCCCCTTCCAGCAAATAGAGCCGGTCGCGGGTCAGGCCGCCGCCCAGGATGGCGTCCAGTCCGGCAATGCCGGTGGAAATGAAATCGGTGGTCTGCTGGTTTTGCGGCTGGCGCATGGCAAGTCCCCGCAACGAAATTGTCGATATGACACTATAGCAGTTGTGGGCGCAACGCCCGGTTCGATTCAAGCAGGGCTAAGTGCAGCCGCAAAAGCGCTTGCGCTTGCTGGCGTCGCACACGGTGCCGTCCAGCTGCTTCCAGAAAAAGACGGTGTCGACGCCGTAGGGCGAGCGCACATTGCCGGCGCGCAGATAACCCTGGCGCGCAAAGAATTCCTCGCCCGTGGCAGTGCTATGCAATTGCAACGCTTTGACGCCCCAGCTGCAGGCTTGCTGCTCGACGCAGGCCAGCAGCGCCTTGCCGGCGCCGCGCTGGCGCACTTCCGGCAGCAGGTAGCACAGGGCCAGCTTGCCGGCCGCCGTCAGCAAGGCGACACCGACCACCGCACCATCCTCGACCGCGACCAGCGAGTAATTGGTGGGCGAGGCAAACCAGGACGCGACGGTTTCCGGCGTCTTGTTGCCCAGCCAGGCACCCAGGATGGCGGGATCATTTTTATGGTCAAGCACACAACATTCGGCGATCGAGCGTCGCAGTACCTCACAGGCAGCCGTGGCGTCTTTCGCTTCCGCGCGGCGAATTTCAAAACTCATGCGTGCTCACTATTAACCGGTTCACAGGCGGAATATACACCAGCGGCAAAAACCCCGTATGAGGCCGCGCGGCGGCGCCTCTAAGCTTATAACGAATAAGTAGTTTCTTTTCGGCGCGAGATTCTAGACCATGCTTATCTGTTTTCACAATAGAGATTGCCATGACTTATAACAAATTCGCATTTGCACTCGGCACCGCCCTGGCGGCGGCGTCCTTCGCCCTGGCCCCGGCCGCGTCCGCGGCGGAAGTGACCTTGCTGAACGTGTCCTATGACGTGGCGCGTGAGCTGTACAAGGATATCAACCCGGCCTTCGCCGCGGCCTACAAGAAGAGCACCGGCACCGATGTCACCATCAAGCAGTCGCACGGCGGTTCGTCCAAGCAGGCGCGCGCCGTGGCCGACGGCCTGGAAGCGTCGGTGGTGACCATGAACCAGGCCAACGACATCGACATGCTGGCCGACCGCGGCCTGGTGGTGCAGGACTGGGCCAGGAAATTCCCGCACAATGCGGCGCCGGCCTATTCGACCATGGTGTACCTGGTGCGCAAGGGCAACCCGAAGGGCATCAAGGATTGGGGCGACCTGGCCAAGCCGGGCGTGGCGGTGATCATCCCCAACCCGAAAACGGCCGGCAATGGACGCTACACCTATCTGGCCGCCTGGGGCTCGGTCCTGAAAAAAGGCGGCAACGAAGCCCAGGCGCGCGAACTGGTGGGCAAGATCTTCAAGAACGTGCCCATCCTCGACGCCGGCGGCCGTGCCGCCACCACCACCTTCACCCAGCGCCAGATCGGCGACGTGCTGGTGACCTTCGAGAACGAGGTCAATATGGTGCGCGCCGAATTCGGCGACAACTTCGAGGTGGTGTATCCGTCTTCCTCGATCCTGGCGGAATCGCCGGTGGCGGTGGTGGACAAGGTGGTGGACAAGAAAGGCATCCGCAAGGAAGCCACCGCTTACCTGAATTTCCTCTACTCCGATGCGGGCCAGGAAATCATTGCCAAGCACTACCTGCGTCCGCGCTCGGATGCCGTGTTCAAGAAATATGCGGCCAGCTTCAAGCCGATCAGCCTGTTCACCGTGGATGAAGTGTTCGGCGGCTGGCGCGCGGCGCAGAAGAAGCACTTCGACGATGGTGGCGAGTTCGACAAGATCTACGCTTCCAAGTAAACCGGCAAGGCGGGGTGTGGCCCGACGGGCCAGCCGCCATTGTTGAGTAGCGCATGATTGACGGCGGCTGGACGAGTTAACCCGATAATGATATCGTCCACGTTGGAATAATCTTGTCCACCGAATCATGCTTAAGAAAATCACCGCAGCCTTGCTGATGTCGATCTCCGCAGCCGTGTTTGCCGCTCCTTTGAGCTCGCAATCCGTGCTGGTCGTCGAGGATGAGACCGGCAAAGTGCTGGTCGAGAAGAACGCCACCGCCGTTGTTCCGATCGCCTCCCTGACCAAATTGATGACCGCGATGGTCGTGCTCGACTCCAAACTCGACCTGGAAGAGCAGATCAGCATCGACCGCGAAGATGTCGACACCCTCAAGCACAGCACTTCGCGCGTGCCGGTCGGCGCCACCATTGCGCGCGGCGACGTGCTGCAACTGGCGCTGATGTCGTCCGACAACCGCGCCGCCGCCTCGCTGGCCCGCACCTTCCCGGGCGGCCCGACCGCCTTCAAGGCCGCCGTCAACGCCAAGATCAAGCAGCTCGGCATGACCAGCACCCGCATCGACGAGCCGACCGGCCTGTCGCCGAACAATACCTCGAACGCGGCCGACCTGGTGAAGATGGCTGCGGCCGCCGCCCAGTATCCCGAAATCCGCCGCATGACCACGGATACCGAGGAAGTGATCTCGATGAAGGGCCGCAAGGTCGCCTACCACAACACCAACCGCCTGGTCGGTGCCAAGGGTTGGGATATCGGCCTGTCCAAGACCGGCTACACGGAAGAAGCGGGCCGCTGCCTGATCATGCGCATCAGCGAAGCCGGCCGCAACGCCACCCTAGTCCTGCTGAATGCCGCCGGCAGCTCGGCGCGCATCATGGATGCCTTGAATATCCGCCGCCTGCTGGCCGGCGGCGACCAGCCCAAGGTCTTGAAGGCGTCCAGCACCCGCAAGAAAGCCGCCCGCTCCGAACGCCGCCGCCGCCGCATGTAAGCGGCGCCGGTTCAGGCCAGCAGGCTGCGCAAGCCGCTGGTCCTTTCGGTGCGGCGCCGGATCGCATCGGGCAGCACGCCCGGGTTGGGCGTCAGCAAACTAAAGCGCTGGCGGGCGCGGGTGATCCCCGTGTACACCAGTTCGCGCGCCAGCACGCTCGACGCTTCGCGCGGCAACACCAGCGCGGTGTGGCTGAATTCCGAACCCTGCGATTTGTGCACCGTCATGGCGAACGCCGTTTCCACATTGCGCAGGCGGGTCGCCAGCACGCTGCGCACCTGGCCGCCGTCGGAGAAATATACGCGCAGCGAGGCGCTGCGCTCCGGGTCGGGCAGCACCAGGCCGATGTCGCCGTTGTAGACCCCGGTGGCGTAATCGTTGCGCGTCACCATCACGGGCCGGCCGACGTACCAGTCGCCGCGCCGCTTGAGCAAGCCCTGGGCTTCCAGGCGCTGGGCGATGCTCTCGTTCAGGCCCGACACGCCCCACTCCCCTTCGCGCACGGCGCACAGCAGCCGGAATTGCTCGAAGGCGTGCAGTACGCCGGCGGCCCACGCATCGTGGTCGCCGCCGCCCGCCCCTTGCCGCAGCAGTTCCAGGTAGGGCCGGTAACCTTCCAGCGCCAGGCGCAGCATGTCTTCCTGCTGCGCCGCCTCGTTCCAGTGCAACTGTCCCTGGCTGTCGGCACGCAGCACGGCGCGCGCCGCTTCGGCATCGCCCTGGTTGACGGCCAGCGCCAGCTGGCCGATCGGGCCACCGAAGCGGCGGCTCTGGCGCAGCATCACGGTCTGCTGCGCCAGCGCGCCGGCCTGGCCCAGGAATTCCGGCGGGATGGCCTGGCCTGAAGCGGCTGCCACGTAGGCCGCGGTGGCGGCGCTGTAGCCGCCGGCCTGGGCATCGTGGCACAGGTCGCCCAGCACCGAACCCGCTTCCACCGACGCCAGCTGGTCCTTGTCGCCCAGCAGGATCAGGCGCGCGCCGCCTGGCAGGGCGTCCAGCAGCGCCGCCATCATTTCCAGGTGCACCATCGAGGCTTCGTCCACGATCAGCACGTCCACGTCGAGCGGGTTGCCGGCATTGTGGCGGAAGGCGCGGGTGTCGGGCCGCGCGCCGAGCAGGGAATGCAGGGTGCGCGCGCCCCCCATGCGCTCGGCCAGTTTGCGCAGCGGCAAGGCGCCCTGCAGGCTCGATTCCAGCTTTTCCAGCGCGTCGTCGATGGCCTGCTTCAGGCGCGCGGCCGCCTTGCCGGTGGGCGCGGCCAGCGCCACCCGCAATTGCCCGGCATGCTCGCCTTCCACCGCGAACAGCAATGCCAGCAGGCGGGCCACGGTATAAGTCTTGCCGGTGCCGGGACCGCCGGTGATGACGGCCAGGCCGCCGCGCGCGGCAATGGCGCAGGCGACCTTCTGCCAGTCGGCGCCGCCCTCGCGCGTGGCGTGGGTGAACAGCTGGTCCAGCCAATGGCGCACCAGCGCAGGCGGCGGTTCGGGCCGGCCGGGCGGCGCCGCGCCGCCGGCGGTGCGGGCGCGCACGGCGTCGGCCACGGTGTTCTCGTCGGACCAGTAGCGGCGCAGGTATAGCCGGCCGCCGGCCAGGACCAGCGGCTGGCCGTTGTCGGCGCCGCCTGGCCAGGCCAGCACTTGCGGGCAGGCTTGCAGGCAGGCTTGCCACGCTGCCGCGTCTTGTGGCAGCTCGCCCGCTTCCGCGCACAGGCTGCGCCAGTCGTCCTCGCCCCAGCCCAGCATCGCCGATGGGTCGCCGGCCAGGGCCGACAGCTGCAGGCAGCTGTGGCCGCGGCCTTCCAGCTCGGACAGCAGCAGGCAGGCCAGCGCGAGCGGCAGGCCGGCTGCCGGCGCGGCGCCGGACGCGGCCGGTGCCAGCGAGGTGACGAAGCGCGCGAACACCGGTCCCAGGCGGCGCAGCATGCCGCCTTCGGCCAGCATATCGATATGTTGGTAGAAACTCATTGGCAAAGCTCGTCCAGTCCGTCCAGCAGGGCCGCGTCGGGCGGCAGCAGGTAGCAGCCGCGCGTCTGCCCGTTGCCGACGCCGCGCAGGAAGTAGAAGATGGCGCCGCCCAGCTGGCGCGCCGGGTCGTAGGCATCGCCCAGCCGCGTGCGCAGCAGGCGGTGCAGGGCCAGCATGTAGATGGCCCCCTGCACATCGTAGCGGTGGGCCGCCATGCCATGCGCCAGCGCAGCTTTGTGGTAAGCCGCATCGCCGCCGCCCAGCGCGTTCGATTTGTAGTCCAGCACCCAGTAGCGGCCCGCATGCTCGAACACCAGGTCGCAGAAGCCTTTCAGCATGCCGTGCAATTCCCGCTGCGGCAGCGCGGGGCGCGCGATGCCGTCCAGCAGGCGTTCGCGGCACAGCCGGTCCAGCTGCGCCGTGTCCAGCCGTTCGCTGGGGAACCAGAATTCCATCTCCGGCAGCGCCTGGCCGACGGCGTCCAGCGCGCTGCCCAGCGGCGGCAGCGGCGTGGCGGCGATGGCGCGCAGCCATTCCAGCGTATCGGCTTCACGGTGCCCCCAGCCGGCGCGCCTGATCTGGCGCGCGGCGCGCTCCGCGTAATGGTCCTGGTGGATGGCGGCAAAGCCTTCGCGCGCCAGCGCTTCCAGCTGCTCGTGCAGGAAGTTGCCCGGTACCGAACCGCGCGGGAAGCGGTGCCAAGGCGTGTCTTCGATGCGCAGCACGCTGGCCTCGTCCGCGCCTTCGAGCAGGGTTTCCTGGCCGGCGTGCGCCGGCGCCGGCAAGGGTTCGCTGCCGCTGCGGCGCGCCAGCGAACTGAAGCTGCCGACCGACCAGTCGCGTTCGAAATCGCCGTGGTACGCCAGCGGCGCTTCCAGCGGCGGCCGTTCCACCGCGCGCGCCAGGCGCGTCACCGGCACCTTCGGTTCCAGCTGCGTGACGGCGATCGCTGCGCAGTCGCCGCGCAGGCGCTGCCAGCTTTCCAGCAACTGGCCGGCCGACAGCGGATCGCCGCCGGTCAAGAGGTAGCCCAGCGCCGATTCGTGCAGCGTATTCTCGTCCTTCTTGCGCGCCGGCAGCGCGGCCACGCCCAGCCACAGGAAATGGCGGGCCCGCGTCAGTGCTACGTACAGCAGGCGCAAGTCTTCCCCGATGCGGGCCGCTTCGGCCGCTTCCTGGCCTTCGTCGCTGAGACGCATGTCGAGCCGGCGCTCGCCATCGGCATCGGTGTATTCGAAATAGATGCGGTTGCGCTTGTCCACCTTGCGCACGCTGATGGCGAACGGCAGGTAGACCAGCGGGTACTCCAGGCCCTTGGACTTGTGCACCGTGACCACCTTGACCAGTTCCGCATCCGATTCCAGGCGCAGCACGCGCTCGTCGCCGCTGTCGGTTTCATCGTCGATCTGTTCCGCCAGCCAGCGGATCAGGGCTTGCTCGCCTTCCAGCTGGCGGCTGGCTTGCTGCAGCAATTCGGCCAGGTGCAGCAGGTTGGTCAGGCTGCGCTCGCCGCCCGGGCGCGCCAGCAGTTGCGCCGGCAAGCCCAGGTCGTGGATGAAACGGCGCAGCATGGCCAGCACCCCCTGGCGTTGCCAGACCAGGTGCAGCTCCTTCAATTGTTCGACGCGCCGCTCCCAGGCCAGTTCGTCGGCGGAGAAGCGGGCCAGCTCGGCCAGCGGCAGGTTAGCGGTGCGGGTGGCGAAGGCAGTGCGCGCCAGTTGGCCGTCCAGCGGGTTGGCCACCGCCGACAGCCAGCGCAGCACGTCGGCCGCCTCCTCGCTGGCCAGCACGGAATCCTTGTCGGACAGGTAGACGCTGGGCACCAGCCGTCGCTGCAGCGACTTGCGCACGGCGGCCGCCTCGCGCCGGTCGCGCACCAGGATCGCCACGTCGGCCGGCTGCAGGCGGCGGAACCCTTGCGGCCCCTGGAAGCCGCAGGGCGGGTCGTTCAGCAGGCAGGCGATATGTTCGGCGCATTGCTCGGCAAAGTACTCGCGGTAGGCGTCGGCGCCCAGCTGTTCCAGCGTGCAGCCGGCCGTCAGCGCCTGGATATCGCCCTGCGGCCCGACCAGGCGCTCATCCCGGCCGCGCGCGCCGACCGCGTCGAACGGCAGCGGATTGCCTTGCTCGCTGCGGAAGCGGAACGCGCCGCGCGCAAAACCGCCCTGCCCCGCCACGCCTTCCGCATGCAGGAAGACCTGGTTGACGGCCGCCACGACCTGCGCCGTCGAACGGAAATTGGTACCGAGCTGGTAGTGCCGGCCCTCGGTGGCGCGGCGCGCATCCAGGTAGCTGTGGATGTCGGCGCCGCGGAAACCATAGATCGACTGCTTCGGGTCGCCGATCAGGAACAGCCCCAGCGCCGGGTCGTTGTCGGCCACGCGATACAGCAGGTTGAAGATGCGGTACTGGCTGGGCGCCGTATCCTGGAATTCGTCCACCATCGCCACCGGGAACTGGCCGACGATGCGCTGGCGCAGGGCGGCGCCATTGGCCCCTTCCAGCGCGCCGCGCAGGCGCTCCAGCATGTCGGCAAAGCCGAACAGGCGCTGCTGGCGTTTCAGCTCCTCCATGCGCGCGGCCACCGTGGCGGCGGCGTGGCGCAACACGTGGTGGCGCAGCGGTTCGATCGCATCGAGCGCGCGGCGCAGCGGCGCGATTTCTTCGAAGTCGGCCGGTATGTCGGGCGCGAAACCCTTGGCGCAGGCATCGATCATGCCGGCCGGCGTCAGGCGGAACCAGGGCGTGGCATTCATGTCCGGCTCGGCCAGTGCGGGGTCGCCGGCCCACTCGCGCAGCGCCGCAAACCATTTTGCGACGGAATCGCCACGCAGCTTGGTGCCGTTGAAGCACTTGGGGTTGGCTTCGCGCTGGGCGGCGATCCAGGCTTCCATGCGGTCGGCGCGTTCGCCCCAGCCCTGCTTGAGCGCCGCCAGCGCGGCTTGCTGTTCGTCCTGCACGCGGCCGATCATGGCGCCCAGCGTTTCGCGGCGGGCGGCAGCGGCGCCATCGAGGGCATCGGCGGCGCCTGGCCGGCGCGCCAATTCGCGCACGCTGCGCCCCAGCGCCGCCACGTCGCGGCAAGCCGACAGCAGCACGCGCAAGGCTTGCTCTCCCAGCGGATACACTTGCTGGCGCCAGTAATCGTGCACCGCATCCTCGTACAGCGCCGCTTCGTCGCTCAGCAACTCTTCGTCGAACAGGTTGCCGCTGTCGAAGGCATGCTCGCGCAGCATGCGCTGGCACCAGGCATCGATGGTGAAAATCGCCGCCTCGTCCATCGTCTCGGCCGCCAGCTGCAGGCGGTAGGCGGCCTGCTGGCGCGCTGCCTGGTCGGGCAGCTCCTCCAGCAACGCATCGAGGTAAGCGTCGGGTTTGGCATGCGTCTCGGCGCGGAAGTAGGCGGCCGCCTCGACCAGCCGTTCGCGCACGCGGTTGGACAATTCGCGCGTGGCGGCGCGGGTGAAGGTCATCACCAGGATTTCCGCCGGCATCAGCGGCCGCGCATAGGCATTCGCGCCGCCGTGGCCCAGCACCAGGCGCACGTACAGGGCGGCGATGGTCCAGGTCTTGCCGGTGCCGGCGCTGGCCTCGATCAGGCGCGAACCATGCAGCGGGAAATCGAGTGGGTTCAGGGCGATGCTCATGCCTCGCCCTCCCCTTCGCCGGCGATCGGCTGCACCGTCACCGATTGCACCAGCCAGTCCGCCAGCGGCTGGTACAGGGCGCGGCAAGCGTCATTGAAGCCGGCTTCGGCCGACAGCGCCGCGAACTCGGGCCACAGGCGTGCCAGGCAGGGGTCTTCGACTTCGCCGGACAGCTCGAAGCCGCCGTCGTAGACACTGCGCGGGTCCCCTCCCATCACCAGCGCCAGGCCGGTCTTGCAGGCGGCCGGCAGCGGCCGGTCCATGCCGGCGCGCCACAGTTCCACGATGCGCTCCAGCGTTGCGCGCGCAGCCTGCGCTTCGAGCGGCTCCATGATTACGATCGCATCGCGCGCCACCAGGAAGCCCGTCACCGGATGGCCCTGGGCCGCCGCCGCCAGCTGGCGCAGCCACATCGGGATCAGCTTCTCGCCGCGCAGCGCGCCCGCTTTGTCGCACACGCGCGACGACATCTGCATCAGCCAGGCGGTCGCATCGCCGGCGCTGCGCAACTGGTCGATCCAGTCTTCCAGCACCAGGCCGGCCAGCTCCAGGTGCAGCGCCAGCTTGGGCGCCGCTTCCCAATAAGTGCCGCACAAGGCCAGCCAGGCGGTACGCACCGGCACCAGCTCCTCCACCAGTTCATCGAGCACGCGCTCGCCGATCAGGCCGATCGGCAGCAAGCCCTGGCGCCGCAAGCGCTGG
The DNA here is from genome assembly GCA_965650885.1 of uncultured Oxalobacteraceae bacterium. Taxonomy (GTDB): domain Bacteria; phylum Pseudomonadota; class Gammaproteobacteria; order Burkholderiales; family Burkholderiaceae_D; genus Rugamonas. The sequence continues at coordinate 11,421 of CBFGQI010000036.1, read as the reverse complement.
CCGCGCTGCATCAGGCTGTCGCGCACCTGGTCCAGCGCTTCGGTTTCGCCGCTGTCGGCCAGCATGGCGTCCTCCAGGTCGTAGCGCTCTAAGCCATCGAGCTGGAACGGCTCTTCGTCTTCGCCCAGCAGGGCCGATTCCCCGAAATACACGCCCAGCCGCTGCCGGAAGAAATGCCGTACTGGCTGGCGCAGGAAGGCGGCCAGCATGGACAGCCGCAGGCGGAAGCCTTGCTCCACTTCATACGGCGGCAAGTCGTCCACCGCAACGGGAGCGGCGCCGGCGCCGTCGGCCCCGCCCGCATCGTGGGCGGCGCGCCATTCGCCGGCAAAGGTCAGCAGGCCGCCGCGTTCGAAATAGGCGCGGCTGAACGGCTGCAACGCATGGCTGGTGGTGCGGGCGTCCAGATCCAGTCCCCAGCCGGCCTGCAGGTAGTCGCGCAACTGCGCCACCAGCACCGATGGCGGCTGCTCGCTGTTGTCGCGCACATTGCGGCCGACCCAGCTGATGTACAGCTTGTCGCGCGCCGCCAGCAGCGCTTCCAGCATCAGGTAGCGGTCATCGTCGCGGCGCGAGCGGTCGCCCGGACGCGCCATGCCCGGCAGCGCCAGCAGGTCGAAGTCGGCGCGGCTGGCGCGGCGCGGGAAGTCGCCGTCGTTCATGCCCAGCAGGCACACCACGCGGAACGGTACCGCGCGCATCGGCATCAGGGTGCAGAAGGTCACGCCGCCGGACACGAACTGGTGCTCCAGCGAGGTTTCGTCCAGGCCGCCCAGCCAGGCTTCGCGCAAGGTCGCCAGCGGCACCGCCTCGTCGAAGCCGGCGTCCTCGCAGGTCTCCAGCCACTTGTCCAGCGCGTCGTCCAGGCGCGCCAGCGTCAGGCGGTCGGCTTCGTCGCGGTCGCTGAAAAAGCCCGCCAGCAGCAGCCGCGCCTGTTCCGCCCATTCGGCCGGGCGGCGCGCCCCGCCCAGCGTCTCGCGCCAGGCCAGCAAGGCTTCGATCAATTGCGCCAGCGAGCCGGCCAGCGCCGCGTCCAGGCCGCCCACTTCGGCATACGGTTCGATGCCGGAGAAGGCGGCGCCATTGCCGGCCGCGTAGCCGAGCAGCATGCGGCGCACGCCGAACATCCAGGCATTCTGTTCGCCGGCCGGCGCCAGGCCCAGGCCGGCGCGGTGGCCGGCATCGAGCCCCCAGCGTATTCCGGCACCTTCGATCCATTGCCCCAGGGTCGGCAAGTCTTCCTCGTCCAGGCCGAAGCGGCGCGCCAGCGCCGGCACGTCCAGCAGGTCGCGCACCTCGCTCTGGCGGCAACGCTGCTGCGGCAGGCGCAGCAGCCATTCCAGCGCCACCAGCACGGGATTGACACTGCGGTCGTTGACGTCGCCGATTTCATGCGGGATGAAGCGCGGGTCGTGGCGCCGGTGCTGGCCGAACACGGCCCGGATCGAGGCGGTGAAGACGTCGATGTCCGGCACCATCACCACCACGTCGCGCGGGCGCAGGCCCGGGTCGGCGGCAAACATGGCCAGCAACTGGTCATGCAGCACTTCCACCTCGCGCTGCACGCTGTGTGCCACGTGGAATACCACCGAGCGGTCGCTGCCGGCGGGCGGCGGCAGGCCCAGCGCGGCCGGATGTTCGGCCAGCGGCAGCATGTCGCGCACCGCGGCCTGCACCTGGGCCAGCAAGGTGCCGCCCTCGCCTTCGCTGAATAAGTCCACGCGCAACTGGTCGTCGCGCCCGGACAGCTCGCCGGCGGTGTCGAATTCGTCCAGCATACGGATATAGTCGCGCCCCTGGCGGCCCCAGCTCGCCAGCAGCGGATGGCTGTGGGCGTGCAGCGCTTCCAGCGGCAGCGCCGCCAGGTCGACGTCCGTGCGCGCCGCATGGCGGTGGCGCGCCGCGCGCAGCAGGTCGCGCCCTTCGATGATGTCGCCCCAGTAAAAGCGGCAGGGGTTGGGCACGGCGATCACCACCTGGGTGAAGCGCGCCAGCGAGGCCATGGCCTGCAAGGTCTGGTACGGCAAGGCCGAAACGCCGAACAGCACGATGCGGCGCGGCAGGCGCCCCAGCGGCATGTCGCCGCGCTGCACCGCCTGCACGAAGGCCGCATGCACGCTGGTGCGGCCCAGCCCGCGCTCCGCTTCCGGTACGCTGTCGGCCACGGCACGCCACAGTGCCGCCTGCCAGCGCTGATCGGGCGCCAGCGGCTGCGCTTCGCCGCGCGCGCTGCGCAACTGGTCGCGCCCGGCGGCCCAGTCTTCCAGCCAGTCGGCGCGGTACACCTGGTACTGGTCGAACAGGTCGGCCAGGCGCTCGGCCAGTTGCAGCCGCCGCTCGGGGTCGCCGTCCCGCAGGAAATGGCGCAGCGGCGCGAACGCTTCCTGCGCCAGCAATTGTGGCAGCAGGCGCATCAGGCGCCAGGTCAGCGGTCCCTTGTCGAAGGCGGAAACGGACGGCACGCGGGCGTGGCCCAGCATGCCCCGGTAGATTTCCCACAGCAGCCGCGCCGGCAGCGCGACGCGGGTGGCGCCGCACAGGCCGGTTTCCTCGGCCAGCGCGATCTTCAGCCATTCGGCCACGCCATTCGACTGCACCAGGAAGATTTCCTGTTCCAGCGGCGCCAGCGGATGGCCGCGCAACCACTGGAACACGGCGCTGCGCAGCTGTTCCAGCTGGTTGCCATGCAGGATCAGGAGTCCGGGTTGGATGCTTGGGGCCATGTAGTCGCAGCGATATCGCAAGGATTGCTATTATCGCCGCATTGCGCGCTATCCGGGAATATTGGCATTCATTTCCTGCGCAATATGCTCGCGCAGCCGGTCCAGCAAGGGCTGCATCTGGCCGACGATGGCGCGGGCGCGCTCGATGCCGTCGGACGGCGCCATTTTTTCCAGCGCCAGGCACAGGTCGGCGAAGCTCATGGCCCCCACCGCGCGCGCCGAGGACTTGATGCGGTGGCCCAGTTCGGACAGGCGCACCATATCGCCCGCTTCCAGCGCCGCCTGCACTTCGCGCATGCCATCCTGGGCCGAGTCGATGAACATATTGGCGTACTTGCGCATTTTCTCGGGCTTGTTGCCGAAGGTCTGGGCCAGGGCCCGCACGTCGAACAATTCGGGCTCGCCATTGGCGGCCGGCGCCGCGGCAACTGGCTCGGCGGCCGCCACAGGCGCCGGCGCCGGCACGGCGGCGACGCCCGCGCCGGCCGGACCAGCCGGGTTGGCCGAGCCGGCGGCAGGTGCCGGCTGGCCCGGCATGGTGGTGCTGCGCACCTGCGCCACGCGGCCTTCGACGGCGCGCTGGCTCATCCACTTCGACAGCACCGAGAACAGCAGGCTGGGGGCGATCGGCTTGGTCACGAATTCGTCCATGCCGGCGGCCAGGCAGCGCGCCTGGTCTTCGCGCCCGGCATTGGCGGTCATGGCGATGATCAGGGTACCGGCCAGCTTGGGATGGGCGCGGATCAGGCGCGTGGCTTCATAACCGTCCATCACCGGCATCTGCACGTCCATCAGCACGCAGTCGAAATGCTCCTTGACCAGCAGGTCGATGGCTTCCTTGCCGTTGTTGGCCACCACCACGGTGGCGCCGGCATCTTCCAGCAATTCCTGCCCCACTTGCTGGCTGAAGATATTGTCTTCCACCAGCAAGATGGAAGCGCCGTGGATCGGCGCCAGCATGTCCGGCAGCAGCGCATTGCTGTCGGTGGCCTGCAGCAGGTGGGTGCCCTTTTGCAGCTTGGCCGTGAACCAGAAGGTGGAGCCCTGGCCTGGTTCGCTCTCCACGCCCACGGTGCCGCCCATCAGCTCGGCCAGCTGTTTGCTGATCACCAGGCCCAGGCCGGTGCCGCCATACTTGCGGGTGGTGGAAGTGTCGCCCTGGTGGAAGGATTGGAACAGGTTCGAGACCTGGGCCGGCGTCATGCCGATGCCATTGTCCTGCACTTCGAAGCGCACCACGGTGTAATTGTCGCGGTCCTCGACCGGCCGCGCGCGTATGTAGATCTTGCTGTTTTCGGAAAACTTGATGGCATTGCTGGTGAAGTTCAGCAGCACCTGTTCCAGCCGCAGCGGGTCGCCGCGCAACTGGTGCGACAAGCCGGGCCAGATCTCGAACACCAGTTCCAGGCCCTTGCGGCTGGCCGCGTCGCCCAGCTGGCTGGAAATATTGGTCAGCAGGGATTCCAGCGCAAAGTCCAGCACTTCCAGGTCCAGCTTGCCGGCCTCGATCTTGGAAAAGTCCAGGATATCGTTGATGATGCCCAGCAGGTGCTGGCCAGAATGGTAGATCTTTTGCAGGTAATCCTTCTGCTTCGGATTGGTGGCCCCCTTCAGCGCCAGGTGCGCCATGCCGATCACGGAATTCATCGGGGTGCGGATTTCGTGGCTCATATTCGACAGGAAATCGCTCTTGGCCTGGTTGGCGGCGCGCGCCTGCTCCTTCAGCATATGCAGCTCGGTGACGTCGGTCGACAGCGCAATCACCACCGTGACATCCTTGTCGAGCCGGACCGGCGCCTTCACCGTCCACAGGTGGTGCACCACGCCATGGCGGTCTGTGTAGCTGGCTTCACCCGAACGCTTTTCGCCGTCGGTCAGCACCGCGTGGTCTTCCTGCCAGGCCTGGTCGGCGTCGCGCGGCGCCATCACGTCCCGGTCCAGGCGGCCGATGATTTCCTCGACCGGGCGGCCGATCACCTCCGCCATCTTGGCGTTGACGTAAACATAGCGGCGCGACTGGTCCTTCATGTAAACGTGGGCTTCCACGTTATCGAGCACGCTGTCCAGCAAGCGGCGCTGCTCCATGGCACTGCGGCGCTGCGAATACATGGTGAAGAAATAGCCGTAAATCAGCAACGTGCCGCTAAAGCCGGTCAGCAAGGCGGTGATCGGGAACCAGCGGTCGAAGCCCACGATCATCGCATCCTTGCGGGCATAGAATTGCGCCTTCCACAGGCTGCCGTTGAAATCGATCGGCAGCACCGACATGAAATAGTCTTCGCGGTTGCCCGGCAGCGCGGCCGGCTTGTCGATCGAGCCGTTATCGTTGAACAGCAGGCGGTCGTCCGGCTCGATGTTCAGGCTGCGCTTTTCCGGGTCGCTGGAGGAATCGGCGTACAGGATCATGTGCACGTCGCGGTCAGCCATTTCATCGATGGCGCCCTGGATCAGCTTGGCCACCGAAAAGCCGATGCCGACCGAGCCGAGGAAGGCGGCGCGGCGGCTGCCCACGTCGTGCACCGGCATGCCGCGCCGGTAGACGGGCAGGCGCATGCCCAGCCCGATATGGGGCACCGGCTGCATCACCACCACCGGCTGGCCGGAGGCGCTGATCTCGCCCGTGTCGCGCGACAGCTGCATGGCGCGGTCGATGTTCGGGTTGGCCGTGATGTCGACGCCGAACTTCTCCATCAGCATGCCCATCGGTTCCAGATAGGTCAGCGGCGAATAGTGCGCCCGCTTGCCGGGCGGCTTGATGTCGAATTTCGGATAGCCGCCCGGCGTCAGGCTGGTATCGGCGCGCACCGCCGCCACGAAGGCATCGCGCTGCTCGTGCGGCACGTCGGGTGCATAGTTGATCGCCTCGATGGCGGGGAAATGCTTGCCGATGTTGAGGGTGGCCACGTATTGGCGGAATTGCAGGCGGCTGACGTGGTCGGCGGTCTGGAACAGCGCCACCAGGCCGCGCACCACATCCGAATACGACTTCACGCGCGCCGAAATACTGTATTGCGTGGCACGGTTCATATTGTCGAAGCGCAGTTGCGCATCGGCCTCAACCGTGCTGGCGGCGGTGGCATAGAAGGTGGCGCCGACGGCGGAGGCCAGCGTCAAGCCCAGGACCCATAACACGGTCCTTGGCCCACGCAGCTTACGCCTGATCCATTTCGAAAAGTCTTGCATTTGAGCAGCATACTATTAAAGCAGGCCTGGACGGAACCAATTCCTTGCCCCCTGATCCAAAGCGCGACAGGAGGGCTCATCATGAAGAATGGATCCCACATCTTACCGGCATCCCGGGCCTGCCGGGGTTTCCTATCCCGTGTGCATCGCCTAACCTTGTGCGCACTGGCATGCGCCGGCCCCACCGGACCAGCCCAGGCGGCCCCACCCGTGCTGGAACACCGCGAATTCGATGCCATGCTGGAGGCCGCTTTCGCACCGCCTCGACCGGGCGAGGAGCGCGCTTTCATCGCGCACTTTACACTGCCGGGTGCAACCGGCGCGCGCCGCATAAAGTGGACTATTGGTCTCTACCGCCCCGATGGCCGCCTGCTGCGCGAGTGGCGCGGACGCCACGTCCTGCGCGGCGGCAATGGCCAGGTGCGCGTCGCCTGGCGCGCCACCCCGGCCCTGCCGGCCGGCATTTACGATGTGCGCCTGCGCGCCGGCGCAATCCGCCAGCGCCGCCCGATCGCCATCGGCCAGCCGGCCCCCTTGCTGGCCGCGGCGGCGCCACTGCCCGCGCCGGGCGCCGCGGCCGCCAGTGGCGCACACGCGCCGCCGCTGCGCGGGCCGGCGCGCCTGGAAGGCTTGCCCTTCACCATCGCCTACGGCAACCTGCACAGCCAGACCAGCCACAGCGATGGCGGCGGCGATCCCGCCCGATGCCATGGCGCGCAGGCGCCGCACACGGGTGCCTTTGGGCCGGAACACGCGTTCCGCTTCGCCCAGCGGCATGGCTTGGACTTCCTGCTGACTTCCGAGCACAACCATATGTTTGACGGCAGCGACAGCACGGATCCCGGCGCCGATCCGCTGGGGGCCCGCCAGCTCTACCGGCTGGGCCAGTCCAATGCCGAGCAATACAATGCCGAACACCCCGGCTTCGTCGCCCTGTATGGCCTGGAATGGGGCGTGATCCGCGCTGGCGGCCACCTCAACATCCTGAACAGCCCCGCCCTGCTGGGCTGGGAACGCAGCGCCGGCGGCGAGCCGTTTGCCGACGTGGTGACGCCCAAGGGCGATTATGCGGCATTGTATGCATTGATGAAGGAACAGGGCTGGCTGGGCCAGTTCAACCACCCCAGCCGCACCCAATTTGCGGTCGGCGGCCAGCCGCTGGGCTTCAGCGCGGATGGCGCCGCCGCCATGGCCCTGTGCGAAGTCATGAACAGCCACGCCTTCTCCAACCGCCTCGATGAAGGCGAGGCGCGCCACAGCTTTTACGAAGCGGCCTGCGACCAGTTGCTGGAAGCCGGCTACCGGCTCGCCTTCAGCAGCAACCAGGACAACCATTGCGCCAACTGGGGCGCCGCCTACGGCAACCGCACCGGCATCCTGCTGCCCGCCGGCACGGCGCTGACGCCGGAAGCGCTGTTCGACGCCATCCGCGCCCGCCACGTGTTCGCCACCATGGACAAGCACAGCGCCATCGCGCTCACCGCCAACGGCACCCTGATGGGCGCGCAGATCGACCACCGCGGCCCGCTGACGCTGGCGGTGCACTTCGCCAGTGCCGCCGGGCGCGGCGTGGCCGCGCTGGAGATCATGCACGGCGTGCCGGGCCGGCGCGGCACCGTGGCGGCCCTGCCGGGGGTGTCCGCCATGCAGCACAGCTTCACGCCGGCGCCGGGCGCCCATTTCTACTACGCCCGCATCACCCAGGACGATGGCAGGCAGCTGTGGTCGGCCCCCATATGGGTCAATCAACGCTGATATGGACCGACTTGATCTCCCGCGCCAGCATCTGGCGCACATCGTAGGCTTGTTTGCGCGCCGCGGCTGCCGCCTGGGGGCGGCGTTCGCACTCGGCGAGCAATTGCTGGGCTGCCTGCGCATCGAGCTGGGCGCCGTCGCGCGACAGGCGCAGCAAGCCATAGCGCAGCGCCACCTTGCACAGGCCTGCACTGTCCGGTTCACCCAGCAGCTCGGCCGGCGCCAGCCGGCGCGCCACGCCCAGATCGGCCCGGGCGCATGAACCGCCCAGGCGGAAATGCAGCACCTCCATGGCGGGGGCGCGCGGCAGCACCGCCTGGGCATCCTGCGCCGAAAAGGGTTGGCCCTCGCCGCATGCGGCCAGCACCCGCGCGGCAGCCGCCGGCTCGCCCTGCAGGGCCGCCGCGCGTGTCCAGCCGATGGCCAGCGCCGGCTGGCGGGGACGGTAATAGTCGGCCAGCGCCACCATGGCTGCGCGCTCGCCGCGCGCCGCCGCCGCCGACGCCTGGGCCAGGCAGGCCGCGCTCAAGCCGGCGGCGGGCTGCTGCGCGCATGGCACGGCGGTGGCCCGCTCCTGCCAGCGGAGGTACCACCATGCGCCCGCCCCCAGCGCCAGCGCGGCCAACGCCACTGCGGCGGCGCCCAGCGCCAGGCGGGATGTCCCGATATGGATCTTCATGAGCTGCATTGTACGTGCGCCCGGGCTGCGCACCAATGCGTTACACTTTGCGAAAACAAGCAAGGAGTTATACAGATGCGCTGGGAAGGCAACAGGGAAAGTGACAACGTTGAAGACCACCGTGGCGACGGCGGCGGGGGCGGCGGGTTCGGTTTCGGCGGCCGGTCGATCGGGATCGGCACCATCGTGGTGGCGCTGATCGGCGGCTGGATCTTCGGCGTCAACCCGATGACCATCCTCGGCCTGCTCAGCGGCGGCGGCCCGGTCCAGGTCAGCGAACAGCAGCAACAGTCCCCGCGCACCGAGGGCACCGACCGCGAATACAAGTTGATGAAGGTGGTGCTGGCCGATACCGAAGACGTGTGGACGGACCTGTTCCGCCGCAATGGCGGCCAGTACGCCATGCCCAAGCTGAAGGTATTCAGCGGCAGCATCCCGACCGCCTGCGGCATGGGCCGCTCGGCCACCGGCCCGTTCTACTGCCCCGGCGACCAGGATATCTATATCGACCTCGACTTCTTCCGCCTGATGGAACGCCGCTTCCACGCGCCGGGCGAGTTCGCGCAAGCCTATGTGGTGGCGCACGAAGTCGGCCACCACGTGCAGAACCTGATGGGCTTGAGCGACAAGGTACATAACGCCCAGCGCAACGCATCCGAACGCCAGGCCAATGCGCTGTCGGTGCGGCTGGAATTGCAGGCCGACTGTTTCGCCGGCGTCTGGGCCCACCATGCCAACCGCGCCCGCGCCATCATCGAAAACGGCGACGTGGAAGCGGCGCTGGCCGCTGCCAGCGCGATCGGCGACGATGCGCTGCAACGTCAGGCCGGCGGCGATGTGGTGCCCGATTCCTTCACCCACGGCAGCTCGGCGCAACGCGTACGCTGGTTCACGCGCGGCATCGAATCGGGCGAAATCGCCCAGTGCAATACCTTCGAGGCGCGCCAGCTTTGAAGCCGTCCTACCGAAAGATGGCCTCCGGCATGGTGCTCGGGCTGGCCGCGGCCGGTGGCGCCGACGCGCAACAGGCCGATCCCTATCTCTGGCTGGAAGACGTGGGCGGGGAACAGGCCCTGTCCTGGGTGCGCGCGCACAACGCCGTCGCCCTGGCGGAATTGCAGGCGCAGCCGGACTACCCGCGCATCCATGACCGCCTGAAAGCCATCCTCAATTCCAGCGAGCGCATCCCCTACGTGACGCGGCACGGCGAGCATTACTACAACTTCTGGCGCGATGCCCGGCACACGCGCGGCATCTGGCGGCGCACCACGCTGGAGCAGTACCGCAGGGCCGAGCCGCAATGGGAAACCGTGCTCGACATCGACAAGCTGGCGGCCGACGAAAACGAGAGCTGGGTATGGCATGGCGTATCCTGCCTGTACCCGAAAGGCGAGCAATGCCTGGTGCAGCTGTCGCGCGGCGGCGGCGATGCGCACGTGGTGCGCGAATTCGATATCGCCACGCGCAGCTTCGTCGCCGACGGCTTCAACCTGCCGGAAGCGAAAAGCGACATCGGCTGGATCGATGCCGACACCATCTTCGTTGCCACCGACTTTGGCGCCGGCAGCATGAGCACCTCCGGCTATCCGCGCATCGTCAAGGAATGGAAGCGCGGCGCGCCCTTGTCCGCCGCGGCCACGCTGTACGAAGCCCGGCCGGACGACCTGGGCGTGGGCGCCTACAAGGACTTCACGCCCGGTCACAGCTACCAGTTCATCACGCGCCAGATCGGTTTTTATGCGAGCGAACTGTTCCTGCGCGAAGGCGACAAGCTGAGCCGGGTGGACAAGCCGGACGACGCCAATGCCTATACCGTGCGCGACCAGTTGATCATCGACCTGCGCTCGGATTGGGCCGTCAACGGCACGACCTACCGCCAGGGTTCCCTGCTGGCGGCCGACTTCAAAGGTTTCATGGCCGGCGAACGCCGCTTCGAAGTGCTGTTCACGCCGACCGCCACCCGCTCGCTGGACGGCGTGTCCGCCACCCGCTCCGCCTTGCTGCTCAACGTGCTCGATAACGTCAAGAACCGCCTGGTCGAACTGCGCCACGTTGACGGGCAGTGGCAGCGCCGCGACGTCGATGCCCCCGCCTTCGGCACGCTGGCCGTGCAAGCCCTGGAGCCCATCGAGTCCGACCAGTACTTCCTGACCGTGACCGACTTCCTGCATCCCACCACCATGTACCTGGCGCAGTCGGGCAGCGATGCGCGCACTGCGCTCAAGTCCCTGCCCGCCTTCTTCGATGCCAAGCCTTACACGGTGCAGCAGTACACGGCGGTGTCGAAGGATGGCACCCGCGTGCCCTACTTCGTGCTGATGAACAGGAAGGCCAGGCTGGACGGCAAGAACCCCACGGTGCTGTATGGGTACGGCGGCTTCGAAGTATCGATGAAACCCTTCTACAGCGGCACCACCGGCGAAGCATGGCTCAAGCACGGTGGCGTCTATGTGCTGGCCAATCTCCGCGGCGGCGGCGAATTCGGTCCGCGCTGGCACCAGGCCGCGCTGAAGGAGCACCGCCAACGCTCCTTCGACGACTTCATCGCCGTGGCGCAGGACGTCATCAAGCGCAAGATCAGCAGCCCGCGCCACCTCGGCATCATGGGCGGCAGCAATGGCGGCTTGCTGGTGGGCGCCGCGCTGACCCAGCGCCCCGACCTGTTCAACGCCGTGGTGTGCCAGGTGCCGCTGCTCGACATGCAGCGCTATCACAAGCTGCTTGCCGGCGCCTCCTGGATGGGCGAGTACGGCGACCCCGACGACCCGCAACAGTGGGCGTATATCAGCCAGTATTCGCCCTACCAGAACGTGTTCAAGGACAAGCATTATCCGCGCGTGCTGTTCACCACCTCGACCCGCGACGACCGCGTGCACCCCGGCCATGCGCGCAAGATGGTGGCCAAGATGAAAGACCAGGGCCACGACGTGCTGTACTGGGAAAACACCGAAGGCGGCCACGCCGGCGCCGCCAACAACGACCAGCAAGCCCAGATGTGGGCCCTGACCTACGCCTTCCTGCTCAAGCAACTGAAATGAAAGTCGGGGTCAGCTCTGGCAACCGGACATTTCGCTGCGCGAA
>CBFGQI010000035.1:0-41331 GCA_965650885.1 uncultured Oxalobacteraceae bacterium | reverse complement strand
CGTGCAGGCGCTGGGCGAGGCCGACGGCGTGCACGTTACCCAGTACTGGACCAATTCGGCCGCGCTCACCGATCAAGGCGAAGTGCTGTTTGGGGGGCTGAACGGGCTCACCGTGGTGCGGCCCGAGAAACTGGCCGTCATTGACTACCGTGCACCAGTCGTGGTCACCGACCTGGCCGTGGGCGACCGGCCGGTGGCGCCTGGGCGTTATATTCCTGACCCCAATGTGCCGACCGGCGCTGCGCTGGAAATCACGCCGGCGGGAAAAGAGCGCGGCTTCTCGCTGGAGTTTGCCGCGCTCGATTACTCAGCCTCCGAGCGCGCGCAGTACGCATACCGGCTGGTTGGCTTCGACAGCGGCTGGATCCCGACCGCGCCCGGTTCGCGCCGCCTCGCCTACACCAACCTGCCGCCGGGGAACTACACTCTGCAATTGCGTGCCGCAACGCGGGCGGGCGTGTGGACGGAGCCGCTCAACCTGCCGGTGCACGCATTGCCCTCTTGGCACCAGCTGGCATGGGTGCGCGCCCTGGCCGTGCTGCTGGCGCTTGGCGCGCTCGCCGCCCTGGTGCGATGGCGCATTGGCTGGTACCGGCGCCGCCAGGCGGAATTGGAATTGATGGTCGAACAGCGCACCACCGAACTGCGCGCCAGCCAGGCGATGCTGGAACAACTCGCCTACGCCGATCCGCTGACCGGCCTTCCCAACCGAAGGCTTTTCAGCGACGAACTGCGCCGCATGCGCGCCCATGCCGCGCGTGACGGCACCTCGTTCACCCTGCTGTTGATGGACCTCGACCACTTCAAACAGGTGAACGACACGCTTGGTCACGACGCCGGCGATGCGCTGCTGGTGGAAGTGGCGCGCCGGCTACGCTTGTGCGTACGCGAGACCGATCGCCTGGCGCGGCTGGGCGGCGACGAGTTCGCCGTCTTGCTCAGTAATACGGACGACGAGCGCGACGTCGACCAGGTGGCGCAGCGCATCGTCGACAGCGTGGCTGAACCGGCTGCCTTCGGCGCGCACCAGATGCGGGTCGGTGCCAGTATCGGCGCCGCCGCTTTCCGAGGCTCCCAGGCCAGCGACGAAGCGCTGTACAAGCAGGCCGACCTGGCGCTCTATCAAGCCAAGAGCGCCGGCCGCAACACCTGGGTGTGGTACCGGGCCGAGGAACATGAAGCGCTCGCCGGTACCTGATCGTCCGAAGGTCAATTGCCTAACAGCGCATCCTTGAAGCCCTGCAGCGCAGGCTTGGGCTGGAAGTTGCCATCGAACAGCAGTGGCCAGTCGGGCGAGCCGGGCTGGTTGATCCAGCTGTCGGCGTCCCACACGCCCCACACTGTGATGCCGGTCCGCTGAGCCGCCGGCACGGCGCGCAGGTAAGCGGCGATGATGTCGTGATAGCGCTGTTGCTGCCGGCTGGCTGCCTCCGGCGTGAAACTGGTATAGGCGCTCTTCATGCTCACGTCCAGTTCGGTGATCTTCACCTTCAAGCCGCGATCCGCAATCGCCTTCAGGGAAGACTCGATGGCGCTGATGCTCGGCCAATCGATGGTCACGTGCATCTGGAAGCCAACGCCCGTAATGGGTACGCCGCGCGAGCGCATGCCATCGACCAGTGACAACAGGTTCGCCGTCTTCCTTCCGCCAGCTTCGATGTTGTAGTCGTTGTAGTACAGGTCGACTTGAGGATCGATGGCGCGGGCGTTGATGAAGGCCTGGTCGATGAAGTTGTGGCCCATCTTCTGGCTGAACACGGTGCTGCGGAGGATGTTCTCGACCGTCGGTTGACCATCGTCGGCCAACGCCTCATTGACCACGTCCCAGCTCGCCACCTTGCCCTGGAAGTGCGAAACAATGGTTTCGACATGGTTCTTCAGCATGGCGGCAAAATCGCCGCTGTAGTTCGTCATGAAGCCAGGCACCTGGTAATCGGCATGCCAGATCAGGGTATGTCCATGCACGTTCATGCCGTTTGAGTTCGCAAAGGAAATGAATTCGTCGGCCTGGCCGAACGTGAAGGTATTTTCCTGCGGATGCAGATAACTCATTTTCATGATGTTACCGGCGGTCATCTGGTTAAAGTTGGGGAATACAACAGCCTGTTGCTGCGCGCTGCTGCTGCTGCTGATAATGCTGTTGTTCTCGAAGCCCGCATTGACGGCCACGCCAATCGGGAAGCTGGCCAGGGACTTCAGCGGCGCATTACTGCTGTCGGTCGTGAAGTACGCAGTCAGCGACTTGTTGCCGTCCATCGTGATCGTCACGGGATTGACGTTGCCGCTGGCCGCCCCGCCCCAGCCGGAAAACAGCGAACCCTGCAGTGGCGTCGCCGTGATGCTCACCGCGCTGCCGGCCTTGATACTGTAGCTGCCCGCCGCCGGGCTCGTCACACCGTTGCCGCCGCCGCCGACATTGAGCGTCAGCGTATAGTTGACGGCGCTATTGTCGGTGCCATTGACCTGCAACTGCGCCCCGCTCTGCTTGGCTACGTAGCGCAGGTAGTAGTTGCCGTTGATGCGCGCCGGCATCTGGCTCGACGTCACGTTCTTGTACGACACGCCGTTGATCGTGAACGTGTCCGCCAATCTGGAAGCAACGCTATCGATGGTGCCGGAAGTGTAGAGGCAAACGTTTGCGGGGCCGTTCAATAGCATCGGCAAGGTCATCGGCTTCGGATTGTTGCAAACCGCTCCCGCGACCCGCCCGCCGGCAACCTTCGGCGCAGCATAAGCATTGCTGAAGGCGATTACCAGCCCCAGCATTCCGCCGACAAGATACTTCAACAATGTATCTGTTGCCTTCATATTTCCCCCTGTTCGTTCGGAACTTAACAGGGGGAAATGCTACCCGCCGGGGGTGGCGCGCACGTTATGAATTTCCTCAGGGCACATTCCAAAATTCACCGACGCGACGCCCGCGCAACATGCAGCTTCCGATAGCTATCCATCAGGCGCTGGTGGCGGTCAAGGCCCTCCAGCTTCATGCTGGTAGGCGTCAAGCCATAGAAGCGCACGCTGCCATCGACCGAGCCGATCACCGCATCCATCCGTTCGTTGCCAAACATGCGGCGGAAGTTGGCGACGTAATCGTCCAGCTCCATCTCGTCGTCGAGCACGACTTCCAGGACGGCACTCAACGCCTGGTAGAACAAGCCACGCTCGAGCGTGTTGTCGTTGTACTGCAGGAAGGCTTCGACCAATTCCTTGGCCGCTTCATATTCATTCAGGGCCAGGTTGATCAGCAGGCGCAGTTCGAGCACGGTCAGTTGTCCCCACACCGTGTTCTCGTCGAAATCGATGCCGATCAAGGTGGCGATATCGCCGTATTCATCGAGCTCATTGGTCTCGAGACGCTCGAGCAACGCTTCCAGCGCGTCGTCGTCCAGGCGATGCAGGTTCAGGATATCGGCGCGGAACAGGAGCGCCTTGTTCGTGTTATCCCAGATCAGGTCTTCGATCGGATAGATTTCCGAGTAGCCGGGCACCAGGATACGGCAGGCAGTCGCACCAAGCTGGTCGCAGACGGCCACGTACACTTCCTTGCCCATGTCTTCGAGGATGCCGAACAAGGTTGCCGCTTCTTCGGCGTTGGACTTGTCGCCATGGCTGGAAAAGTCCCATTCGACAAACTCGTAATCGGACTTGGCGCTGAAGAAGCGCCACGATACGATGCCGCTCGAATCGATGAAGTGCTCGACAAAATTGTTTGGCTCGGTCACCGCGTTGCTGACGAATGTCGGTCGCGGCAAATCGTTCAAGCCTTCGAAACTGCGGCCTTGCATCAATTCCGTCAGGCTGCGCTCCAGCGCCACTTCGAAGCTCGGGTGCGCACCAAACGAAGCAAAAACGCCGCCCGTGCGGGGATTCATCAGCGTCACGCACATGACCGGGTACTTGCCGCCCAGCGACGCATCCTTTACCAGGACGGGGAAGCCCTGCTCCTCCAGCCCCTTGATGCCGGCCACGATGCGCGGGTACTTGGCCAGCACCTGCTCCGGCACGTCCGGCAATGCCAGCTCGCCTTCAAGGATTTCGCGCTTGACCGCCCTCTCGAAAATCTCCGACAGGCATTGGACTTTTGCTTCGGCCAGCGTGTTACCGGCGCTCATACCATTGCTGACGAACAGGTTTTCGACCAGGTTGGAAGGGAAATACACGACCTCCCCGTCCGACTGGCGCACATACGGCAGCGAACAGATGCCGCGTTCCACGTTGCCGGAATTGGTGTCGATCAGGTGCGAGCCAAGCAGCTCGCCGTCGGGATTGTAGATGTGGAGGCAGTACTCGTCGAGGATCTCAGGGGGCAGCGCGTCATCCGGGCCTGGCTTGAACCAGCGCTCGTTCGGGTAATGGACAAACTCCGCATTCGCGAAGTCTTCGCCCCAATACATGCCGGCATAAAAATGGTTGTTGCTGATGCGCTCGATGTATTCGCCGAGTGCCGATGCCAGCGCGCTCTCCTTGGTCGAACCCTTGCCGTTGGTGAAGCACATCGGCGAATGGGCGTCGCGGATATGCAGCGACCAGACATTGGGCACGATATTGCGCCAGGAGGCGATTTCGATCTTGATGCCCAGGCTTGCGAGCAGCCCGGACATATTGGCAATGGTTTGCTCCAGCGGCAAATCCTTGCCGAGGATATAGGTGCTCGAGTCGGCATCCGGATTCACGGTCAGCAAGGCCTGGGCGTCCGCATCCAGGTTTTCGACTTCTTCGATGATGAACTCAGGTCCCTGCTGAACCACCTTCTTGACCGTGCAGCGGTCGATCGAACGCAAAATGCCTTCGCGGTCCTTGGCCGAGATATCCGGCGGCAACTCGACCTGGATCTTGAAAGTCTGCTGGTAGCGATTTTCAGGATCGACAATATTATTCTGCGACAGGCGGATATTTTCGGTTGGAATATTGCGAGTTGAGCAATAAAGCTTTACAAAATAAGCCGCACATAAGGCCGACGACGCCAGGAAGTAATCGAACGGACCGGGCGCCGAGCCATCGCCTTTATAGCGGATCGGCTGGTCGGCGATCACCGTAAAATCGTCGAATTTTGCTTCCAGGCGAAGCTTATCGAGAAAGTTGACCTTAATTTCCATGAAATATTCCAGGCAGTGCGCAAAATTGAATAGGCCGCTATTATCGGCTGTTTTGCGCCTGCCGGATAGGCGCCGCCCTCAATCGAAATCGAACAGGTCGCTGAGGAAGCCCTCCTTCTTCTTTTTATGGTGCGGGTAGGCGCCATGGCCATGGCCGAAGTGATGCTGCTGGTGACGCGGGTCCGGCTGCTGGTAACGCGGATCCGGTGCGCGATACGGCTGGTTGTACTGGGCCTGCGCGGGTGCGGGGGCTGCAGCGGGCGCGCCGACGGCGGAGCGCTCGATAATTTTGTCGAGCTCTCCGCGGTCCAGCCATACGCCGCGGCAGTTCGGGCAGTAATCGATTTCGATACCCTGGCGCTCGCTCATGACCAGGCTGACGTTTTTACAGACGGGGCAATCCATTGTCTATCTCCTTTCTTGTGTCGAATTACCCGATCCTAGGGGCGCCGTCTTAGGTGATTCTTAAGCTGCCAGCGCCGGATAATCGGTGTAGCCCCGCGCGCCGCCGCCGAACAGGGTTTCGCGCTCATGTTCGTTCAGTTGGGCGCCGCGGCGCAAGCGTTCCGGCAGGTCGGGATTGGCGACAAAGGGGCGTCCGATCGCAATCAGGTCCGACCAGCCTTCAGCCAATGCGGCGCGGGCCCGTTCGGCAGTGTATTTTCCGGCATAGATCATGATGCCGGGGAATGCTGCCCGCAAGGCCCGCTTGAATGACACCGGCATCAAGGGCGCATCGTCCCAGTCCGCTTCCGCGATATGGATGTAGCCGACACCGATCTCCGCCAGCCGCGCAGCCGCCGCCGTATAGGTTTCCTCAGGATTGGCATCGACGCAGCCATTCAAGGTCGTCAGCGGCGCCAGGCGGATGCCGACTTTCGCACCGTCGCCGGTAGCGGCCACCAGGGCGCGCGCCACTTCATCCAGGAAGCGGAGGCGGTTGGGCAACGAGCCGCCGTATTCGTCGGTGCGATTGTTCGCGAACGAGTCGAGGAACTGGTTCACCAGGTAACCGTTGGCGCCGTGCAGTTCCACGCCATCGAAGCCGGCTTCCATGGCGTTGCGGGCGGCCTGGGCATACTGTTCGACTACCTCCGCGATTTCCTGCGTGGTGAGTGCGCGCGGCATGGAAGCTTGGGCGAAGCCCGGTTGGCCGCCCTCCCCTTCGATAAAGACACGTACGCCTTCCGCCTGGATCGCTGAAGACGAAACCGGAGCCGCGCCACCCAGCAAGCTGCTATGGCTCAGGCGTCCAACGTGCCACAATTGGGCGAAGATGCGCCCTCCCGCCGCATGCACTGCGTCGGTGACTTTGCGCCAGCCTGCCACCTGCGCCCCGGTGTGGATGCCGGGTGTGCCGGCATAGCCTTTGGCCATCGGCGAGATGTACGTCCCTTCGCTGACAATCAGGCCGGCCCCGGCGCGTTGCGCGTAGTACTCCGCCATCAATTCATTCGGCGCGTCGCCTGGCTGCGTGCTGCGCGACCGCGTCATCGGTGGCATGACGATCCGGTTTGGCAGTTCCAGGGCGCCGAGGCGCAGGGATTGGAATAATGGGTCCTGCATGATCTTCTCCTTATAAGTCCCAGGCCGGCGCCAGGCCGTCGGGGTTGACAAGGCGCCCGTTCCGTTCGAGCGCCGCAATCTGTGCCATGTCTTCATCGGCCAGCGTGAAGCCGGTCGCCAGCAGGTTGCTGGACAGGTTTTCCCGCCTGGTCGAGGACGGGATGACGGCGTAGCCAAGCTGCATGGCCCAGGCCAGCGCCACCTGGGCCGGCGTGGCGTGGCGCCGTGCAGCGATGGCGCCGATCACCGGGTCGCCGAGTACCTTGCCGTAGCCGAGCGTCATATAGGAAGTGACATGAATGCCCTGCCCCTGCAGGAACGCGACCAGCTTGCGGTTCTGCAGATGGGGGCTCAATTCGATCTGGTTGGTGGCGATCTGCGCCGCCCCAACGGCGTCGATCGCGCGGCGGGCATAGGCGACATTGAAGTTCGAAATGCCGATCTGGCGCACCAGTCCGCGCTCGCGCGCCGTGGCGAGCGAAACCATGTATTCCTCCACCGGTACGCTGCTGAGCGGCCAATGGATCAGGGCCAGGTCGACATAGTCGGTCCGCAGCCGGGCCAGGCTCTCTTCAAGGCTGGCCAGCATGCGGTCTGCGGCAAAGTTCTCGTTCCAGACCTTGGTGGTCAGGAAGATGTCCTTGCGTGGGAGTCCGGATTCGGCGACGGCCTGGCCGACTTCCGCCTCGTTGCCATAGATCTGGGCGGTATCGATTGCGCGGTAGCCCGCTTCAAGCGCGTTCGACACGGAATCGAACGCAGCTTGTCCTTGCAGGCGGAAGGTGCCTGCGCCAATTGAAGGGATAGACATCTTGGTGGTCCTTTATGCAGCGATCTTTTCGGAATTGTTCGCGCCCACGGCATCGTGGCGCTGATCGAGACGCCCGCTCCAGGCAGTCATGCCGACGGCGGCCAGCGTGACCACGCCCGCAATCCATGGCGTGTGGATCAGGCCGAAACGGGCGACCACCAGGCCGCCGGCAGAGGCGCCGATGGCAATGCCGATATTGAACGCGGAGATGTTGAAGCCGGCCGCCACTTCCACCGCATCCGGCGCGACTTTGTGCGCCTGTTGCACCACATAGGATTGCAGTGCCGGCACGCTGCCGAATGCGAACGCGCCCCAGGCCAGCACGGTCAGCACGACGAACACGGGATTCGGCGCGGTGAACGACAAGGCGATCAGCACCACCGCCAAGCCCAGGAAAACCTTCTTCAGCGCGCTGATGGCGCCCTCCTTGTCCGCGAGTCTGCCGCCCCAGACGTTACCGACGGCCACCGAAATGCCATAAGCAAGCAACACCACGCTGACGGCACCTGGCTTGAAGCCGGAAATATCCTGCAGGATCGGCGCCAGGAAGGTAAAGGCGATCAGGGAACCGCCATAGCCGGCGGCGGTCATGGCATAGACCAGCAACAGCCGCGGTTGCAGCAGCACCCGTGCCTGGCGCAACAGCGGTGCGGGCGGAGCGCTCTTGATATGGCGCGGGACGAACAGGAAAGCGCCCAGCAAAGCGATGAGACCGAAGCCGGCGACCACCAGGAACGTCGCGCGCCAGCCGAAATTCTGGCCGATCCAGGTGCCAAGCGGAATGCCGGTGACGAAGGCGACGGTCATCCCGCCGAACATGGTGGCGATGGCGCTGGCCGCCTTCTCCTTGCTGACAAGGCTGGTGGCAATCACGGAACCGACCGAGAAGAAGACGCCGTGCGTCAGGCCGGTCAATACGCGTGCTGCGATGAGCGGGCCGTAACCCGGCGCCAGCCAGGCGCCGATATTCCCGGCCGTGAACAGCAGCATCAGGCCGACCAGCAGCGGGCGGCGCGGCACTTTGCCGGTCAGGGCGGTCAGTACCGGCGCGCCGATGGCGACGGCCAGCGCGTACAGGCTGACCAGCAGGCCGGCCGACGGCAGTGTGACGCCCAGGTCGGTGGCGATGGTCGGGATCAGCCCGACAATAACGAATTCGGTGGTGCCGATCGCGAAAGCCGCGATCGTCAAGGCAAGTAGTGCGAGTGGCATGGGTCCTCCTTCTGTTCAGGTTGGACGCCACTCTACCGTCGCCACTCTTTCCAAAAAAGCCGTCTTTCCGCGAAAGAGTTTTGAATATAATTCAAATATGAAGACGACACTCGATGAAATGCAGGCGTTTATTGCCATTGTGGCCACGGGTTCGATCAGTGCCGGCGCAGAGCGCTTGGGCCTGACCGTGTCCGCCGCCAGCCGCACGCTGACCCGCCTGGAAGCCAAGCTGGAAACCACCCTGGTCCGCCGCACCACGCGCCGGCTGGAGCTGACTGAGGAAGGCAAGGCCTTCCTGGAATGCGCCGGCAGCATTGTTGCCAAGGTTGAAGAAACCGAGGAAAAGATGTCGCTGCGCCGCCAGGGGCCGGCGGGCCGGCTGCGCATCGATGCCTCGACACCCTTCATGCTGCACGTGATCGTGCCGCTGGTGAACGGCTACCGCGAACGCTACCCGCGCGTGGAGCTGGAACTGAACAGCAACGAAGGCATCACGGACCTGATGGAAAAACGCACCGACGTCGCTTTCCGCATCGGGCGCCTGCGCGACTCCACGCTGCACGCCACGCCGATCGGCACCGGGCGCCTGCGCATCCTGGCCAGCCCGGACTATATCGAGCGCCATGGCGCGCCCGCCAGCGTCGCCGAGCTGGCAAACCATACCCTGCTCGGGTTCAACCAGCCCGAAACGCTGAATGAGTGGCCGCTCCTGGACGGTGAGGGCCTGCCGCTGCATATCACGCCCAACGTCTACACGTCGAGCGGGGAAACCCTGCTGCACCTGGCGCTGCACGGCGCCGGCATCGTCTGCCTGTCGGATTTCCTGAGCAACGCCGACCGCCGGGCGGGGCGCCTGCGCCAATTGCTCGTGGAGGAAACATTGGAGGTTCGGCAACCGATCAACGCCGTCTATTACCGCAATACCGCTCTTTCCGCCCGGATTGCGTCTTTTGTCGACTACATGAAAGAGAAATTGGGCGATCGCCCCTTTAGCGAGCCGCTATAATATCTCCCCTTGCAAATGGTGGGTTATTAAGAATGTCTTTGCTTGACCACGAACTCGAATTGCTGGCGCCAGCCAAAACCGCGGAGATTGGCCGCGAAGCCATCCTGCACGGCGCGGACGCCGTCTACATCGGCGGCCCCGCCTTCGGCGCGCGCCATAACGCCAGCAATCCTATAGAGGATATTTCCGCGCTGGTGGAGTTCGCGCACCGCTACCGTTCCCGCATCTTCGTGACCATGAACACCATCATGCACGACTCGGAACTGGACCTGGCGCGCAAGCAGATCTGGCAGCTCTACGATGCAGGCGTCGATGCCTTGATCATCCAGGACATGGGCTTGCTGGAGATGGACTTGCCGCCGATCCAGCTGCACGCCTCCACCCAGTGCGATATCCGCACCGTGGAGAAGGCCAAATTCCTGGGCGACGTCGGCTTCTCCCAGCTGGTGCTGGCACGTGAGCTGACCCTCGACAAGATCCGCCAGATCCGCGCCGAAGTCGACACTCCGCTCGAATACTTCGTGCACGGCGCGCTATGCGTGGCCTTCTCGGGCCAGTGCTATATCTCGCACGCCGACACCGGCCGCAGCGCCAACCGCGGCGACTGCTCGCAGGCTTGCCGCCTGCCCTACACCCTGTCCGATAACCAGGGCCGCGTGGTGGCCTTCGAAAAGCACCTGCTGTCGATGAAGGACAACGACCAGAGTGCCAACCTGGAGGCACTGGTCGATGCCGGCATCCGCTCCTTCAAGATCGAGGGCCGCTACAAGGACATGGGCTATGTCAAGAACATCACCGCCCACTACCGCCTGCTGCTGGACGAACTGCTGGAACGCCGTCCCGAATTCGCACGCGCCGCCAGCGGCCGCACCCGCGTGCTGTTTACGCCGGACGTGGACAAGACCTTCCACCGCGGCCACACCGATTATTTCGCCAATGGCCGCCAGGGCGATATCGGCGCTTTCGATTCGCCCAAGTATGTGGGCGTGGAGCTGGGCACGGTGGTGCGCATGGGCGGCGACCACATCGACGTCATCACCAATGCCCCCATGGCCAATGGGGACGGCTTGAACTACATGAACAAGCGCACCACGGTCGGCATCCAGGCCAACCGCGCCGAGAAGCTGGGCGACACGGAAGACGGCCAGCGCTGGCGCGTCTTCCCGAACGAACAGATGGCCTCCCTGCCGGGCTTGAAGGTCGGCACGGTCATCCACCGCAACCGCGACCACCAGTGGGAGGCGGCGCTGCACAAGAAGTCGTCCGAGCGCCACGTCGGCCTGCAGCTCACGCTGGCGGAATGCGACGGCGGCCTGCGCCTGTCGATCATCGACGAAGACGGTATCGTCAGCGCCACCGAAGCGGCGCTGGCGCTGCAACCGGCCCAGAATGCCGAGCAGGCCGAGAGCGGCTTGCGCGCCAGCCTGGCCAAACTGGGCAACACGATGTTCCTGGCTGACCACGTCGAATTGAAGCTGTCGCAGCCTTGGTTCGTGCCGTCATCGGCCATCAATGCCCTGCGCCGCGATGCCGTGGCTGCGCACGAGGCGGCGCGCCTGGCCGCATGGCAGCGCCCGCAGCGCAAGGTGGCGGCCGAACCGCGCGCAGTCTACCCCGATACGCAATTGAGCTATCTGGCCAACGTCTACAACGAAAAGGCGCGTGAGTTCTACCATAAGCACGGCGTGCAGCTGATCGCGGCGGCTTATGAGGCCCACGAGGAAGCGGGCGAAGTGCCGCTGATGATCACCAAGCACTGCCTGCGCTTCTCGTTCAACCTGTGCCCGAAACAGGCCAAGGGCGTGCAAGGCGTCCAGGGACAGGTGAAGGCGGAACCGATGACGCTCGTCAGCGGCGACCATACCTATACGCTGCGCTTCGATTGCAAACCCTGCGAAATGCATGTGGTGGGCGCCATCAAACCCGGCATCCTGAACTCCCCTCCTCCATCGGCGGTGCCTTACAGCCCGCTGGTGTTCCACCGCAAGCGCCCAGGCTAAGCCAACAGGGCGCGTGCTTCGGCCAGCAAGCCCTCGGCGCAGGGCTTGCCGGTTTTCGATTCCCGCAGCGAGACGTGCCACAGGCCGACCACGCCGGCCAGTTGGCTCTCGTCGCTGGCATGTTCGATACGCCGCACCAGGTCGGCCGCCAGCAAGCCGAGATGCTTGCGCGCGGCGTTCGCCATCAGGTCACGCGCCGCCGCCAGGGCCGCTGTCGCTGCCGCTGGACGGGCCAACGCAATCGCTGCCGTTGCAGCGGGGCGCGTGTCCGCCACGCTGGCCGCCACGCCGGCCGGCACCGGCACGCCGGCTGGACTTGGGGCCGGGGCTGCAGCGATACCGGCCAGCCCTTTGCGCAGCAGGTTTTCCACCGCCTCCAGCATTTCTTCTTCGCCCAGCCACGTCTCGATCGCCCCCAAGGGCTTTTGGCCGTCAAGCAGGATCAGCACTGCGCGCTGGCGCGCCGTCAGTCCGGCGCTGCGCTGCACGACTTCCGCGCGGCCGGCTTCGGTCTTGCCAAACACCGTGGCGCGCAGGCGGACTCGATTTTCGGGAGTGAATTGCATACTGCGATGCTACGAGGCAATTATGACGAGAATATTTCATCGCCCGACCATACCGTGCTATAAAGTCAGCACCACGGACGAAGCCGCCACGCCATGCCACCTCGCCTCCAGACGCCCATCAGCTTGCTGCTTGCGGCCGGAGCCTATTATTTGCTGGCGCGATTGGGCTTGCTGCTCGCCCTGGGAGAGAGCAATGCCAGCCCAATCTGGCCTCCATCCGGCTTTGCCCTGGTACTGCTATTGCGTTGGGGCCCGCGCATGTGGCCCGCGATCATGGCAGGCGCGTTTTTCGCCAACTTCGTCGAGTTCCAGCATAACGAGGCCGCCCCCTACCCCGCCATCCTGGCAGCGTCGCTGGCGATCGCGGCCGGCAATAGCGCCGAAGCGCTGACCGGCAACTGGTTGTTGCGCCGCCTCGGCATCGCTCGCTTGCGACTGCAAAGCCAGCGCGAGGTCTATGCCTTTGCCGCCGCCATGCTGGCCGCTGCCACCGTTTCGGCAACGGCGGGTATCGCGGCGTTGCGCGTGTTCGGGATCATTCCCGCCGAACTCACACTGCAGGTGGCAGCCACCTGGCTGAGCGGGGACTTCCTGGCCTTGCTGCTGATCGCGCCATTGGCGATGGCAATCCCGTCCCGGCCGGCGTGGCCACGTTGCAGCGCGGCGCAAGCCATATTCCTTGCCATTCTCGCCGTTTCCACGCTGGCGGTATTTTTCGCCGCCCCAAGCCATGCGGGTACCGCTTTCCTGCCGTATGTCTTGCTGCTCTTCCTCGGCTTCGCAGCGGTCAAACGCTGGCGCGTCATGCTCCGGATGGCGTTGCTGGTGATCGCCAGTATCGCCATCCCGGCCACGGTACTGGACCGCGGTCCATTCGTCTCCGGCGTCTTGCACCATTCGCTGCTTTCGCTTTGCACCTACCTTGCAATCAGCAGCATCCTGGCCTGGGTGCTCGCCACGGAGGACGAGCCCGGGCTGGAGGAAAGCTACAGCTGGACGCCGATCCTCACCTTGCTCGCTTGTATGGCGCTCACCGTCGGCGCCTGGAGCTGGATCGCCCGGGACACCGATACGCGCACCCGCGAGCGGTTCCAGCGTGCAGCCGACGCGGTGCGCGAAACCATCCGGGTGCGCATGCAAGCCTACGAATCGCTGTTGCGCGCGGGAGCTTCCCTGTTCGACGCTTCGCAGAAGGTCGAGCGCGGCGAGTGGCAAAAGTTCGTCGCGGGATTGAACCTGGAGGCGCAATACCCTGGCGTGCTCGGCATGGGCTTCGCGCGCTTTGCGCCAGGCGGGGCACTGGACACCCTGAAGCGGGAAGTGCCGGTCTGGCCGGAAGGCGAGCGCGACCTGTATGCCGCCATCGTCTACCTGGAGCCGACTTCGCCGCGCAACCAGTTCGCGATCGGCTACGACATGATGTCCGAGCCGACGCGGCGCCGTGCCATGGTCGCGGCAATGCAGAGCGGGAAAATGACGGCCAGCGGCCCCATCACTTTGGTGCAGGAAATCAGCGGCCCCAGACAAGTGGGCTTCCTGGTCTTCAACCCAGTGTACGCGGACAATGCGACCGGGCAGCGCGAACTGCGCGGCTTTATCTACAGTCCTTTCCGCATGGGCGATCTGATGCAGGGCATCTTCGGCGACAGCTTGCGCGAAGTGGGGCTGGAGGTCCGGTTCCAGGATATGGCCGGCCAATTGATGTACTCCAGCGCGCGCAGCGGCGTCGGCCAGAGCTTCACCCGTTTCACCAGCCTGCAATACATTCCCGTGGGTGACAATGGCCAGGCTTGGGCCCTGCAGATCCGCCCCACCGCCCTGTTCGACGCCACCGTGGACGAAGACAAGTCCTTCCTGGTGCTGGTCCTGGGGACATTGATCAGCCTGCTATTTTTCGGCGCCAGCCGCAACCTGGTCCATCAACGCAGCGCCGCCTTGCGTGCCAAGGACCAATCGGCGCGTCAACTCGAACGCCAGACCGCCAGCCTGGAAGAGTCCGAGGCCCGTTTCAAGCTCCTGACCTCACACATCCGCAACCATGCCATCGTGCTGCTCGATGCGGATGGCATCATCACCACCTGGAATGAAGGCGCCGAGGCGTTGTTCGGCTATACCACCGCTGAAATTGTCGGCCAACCGCTGCAGGTGCTGCTGGCCGAGAGCGAGGCCAGCGTCAGCATGCGGCTCGCCCGCGAGCATGGGCAGCATGAAACCACATCGCTGCGGCGGCGTAAGGATGGTTCAACCTTCCTGGCCGTGAAACAGCTGTTCACGGTGCGCGACGAGCTGCGGCGCTGCATTGGCTTCGCCATGATCCTGCGCGACGTGACGGCCGAGAAGGCGGCGGAAAAGGAACTGAACGCAGCCAAGACGCAGGCCGAATCGGCCAGTGCGGCCAAGAGTGCCTTCGTGGCCAATATCAGTCACGAATTGCGGACACCCATGAATGCGGTACTTGGCATTACCCAGATGCTGGCGCACACCCCGCTCAATGCCGAGCAGCGCCAATACCTCGACATGGTCTCGGCCGCCGGGCGTTCACTGCTGGACTTGCTCAATGACGTGCTCGACTTTTCCAAGATTGAAGCCAACAAGCTGGAACTGGCTGAAGACGACTTCCTGCTGGACGATGTGATGTCGGCCCTGGCCGCCGTCATGGCCATGACCAATGCCGAACGCCGCCTGGCGCTGTCGCTGTGCCTGGACGCCGACGTCCCGCATTCCTTGCATGGCGATGTGCAGCGCATCCAGCAAATCCTGCTCAACCTGGTCAGCAATGCGTTGAAATTCACCGCGCACGGCATGGTCAGCGTACACGCCGGCCGCGATCCGGAGCATCCTGGCATGCTGCGCTGGGACGTCAGCGATACGGGCATCGGCATCAGCGCCGAACAATTGCAGCGCTTGTTCACCCCCTTCAGCCAGGCGGACGCATCGATGGCGCGCCGTTATGGCGGCACCGGGCTGGGCCTGGCGATTGCCCAGCGCATGGCCCAGCTGATGGGCGGCAGCATCGCGGTGCGCAGCACACCTGGCAGCGGCACCACCTTCACCTTCCTGATGCCGCTGCGCCAAGGCAGCCTGGCCGATCCCTATGCCTTGCCGGCGTCGCGCGCACAATGGCGCGTGCTGTATGCCGATCCCAAGCGGGAATTGCACAATGACTTGCGCCAGCTTGCCAGGCGCTGGGGCTGGCATTGCGAGACGGTGGAAAGCGCCTTCGAGCTCGACGCGGCCCTGGCTGCCGGTGCCTGCGATCTGCTGATCTATGACAGCAGCCTTGGCGATGCCGCGCGACGGGCCGCCGTCGCCCACCGCATCGGCGTGCGCAGCGGCTTGCAGGAGGGGGCGTCCAACGCGGGCCATGGTCCCGAGTTGCTGCGTCCATTGACCCGTTCGGCCCTCTTCCACGCCCTGGATGCCCTCGATGCCCCGCGCGGCACCCGCCCCGCCCCGCCGCCAACCCAGGGCGCCTTCCGCACGGGCAGCCGGGCGCTGGAGGGCTTGTCGATCCTGCTGGCGGAAGACAATGCCTTGAACCAGCTGGTAGCGCGCAGCATGCTCGAAGCGGTGGGTGCCACCGTGCACATCACCGAGAATGGCGAACAAGCCGTGGACTTCCTGCGCCAGCAGCGCGGCCAGGCCGACCTGGTGCTGATGGACGTCCAGATGCCGGTCATGGACGGCTTTGCCGCGACCGCGATGATCCGCCGCGAATTGCGGCTGGACTTGCCGGTGATTGCCATGAGCGCCGGTGTCACCCTGGACGAACGGGCCGAGTGCGAAGCAGCCGGCATGAATGGCTTCGTGGCGAAGCCCGTCGATGGAGATGACTTAATTACAACAATTTTGCATTTTGTTCATGCCAAGGCAGGCAATTGAAATCGCCCCAATTGACGTAAAGGCTATAATGGAACGGCAGTCCTTATATTTTTGGAAATAAATGAAAAAGCTTTTGCTCGGGGCTACCTTTGCTGCCCTGTCGTTGCCGGCCCTGGCCGATGCCTTCACGACCATTGAAAACCAGCCTTTGTCCGAGCTCTGGATCAATCCCGGCTTCTATTCCTACCACTTCCAGCGCGACAAGGGGTTCGACGATACCAATCCCGGGTTTGGCGCCGAGTACCGCTTTTCCACGGTGGCCTCGTTCACAGCTGGCCGTTTCCACAATAGCGACCGCCGCATGTCGAACTATGCCGGCCTCTATTACCAGCCCTGGTCGATCGGCCCACTGCGCCTGGGCGCGGTGATTGGCGCTTTTGACGGTTACCCGAAAATGCGCGACGGCGGATGGTTCCTTGCGGCAATTCCCGTCGTCAGCATGGAATATCAACGCGTCGGCGTTAATTTTGCTATCGTACCTACATATAAAGATCGCTTGCATGGCGCTTTTTCCGTGCAACTGAAGTTCAAATTGCTGTGATCAAGATGAACAAGCGCGCCTCCGTCGAACACTTGCAAGCCAGCTCGCTCGAAGAATTGCAGCGGCTGGCCAGCTTCGTATGCGGCCGGCCCGTGCCGGCCGAAGCGCTCGGCGACGACGGGCGGTTGTTCAGCTATCTGGCCCCCGATTGCTCCCCCGAGCAGCGCGCAGCGTTGGTGGACGTGGCCAATTGCGTGCGCGCCCAGCAATCGCTGCGCCACAGCCTGGCGCGCGCCAACGGTTTCCTGGCCGGCTTTGCCGAACATGCGCCGGCCCCGCTCTGGATCAAGGACGCGGAAGGCGACTACGTGATGGGCAGCTGCCTGGAACACCAGAACGCCAATGTCCTGGAAAACCCGGACGTCACCAAGACCATGGAAACCACGGACGATGGCAGGCGCCATTGGCTGGTGCACAAATTCCCCATCCACGTCAACGGCGAATCGTTTACCGGCGGCTCGGCCATCGATGTCACGACCGAAGTGGAAAAAGAGCGCGCCTTGATCCGGCACGACAATTTCTATGTGCTGCTGTCGCGGCTGAGCGCCTTGATTCCACGCTCGCGCACGCTGGAACAATTGTGCCTCGATGCGTGCCGCCTGGCGGCCCACCAGCCTGGCCTGGATTGCGCAGCCATCAGCCGCAAGGACGACGACGGCACCCTGCAACTGTACGCCTCCGCCAGCCGCGAGGGACAGGAACGCCACTGGAGCCCCGGCGAAGCGCCGCCGGATTGGCTGGCGCATGAATTGGCGGCCCATGTGCTGTCCACCGGCCGCGTGCAGTCAGGCTCGCGCAAGGGCCACGACATCGCTTCCTGCATGGCGGTGCCCCTGTTCGTCAACAACCAGCCGTGGGGCGTGGCCACGTTCTATTCGCGCCGCGACCAGCACTTCGACGCCTTCTACCGCGAACGGGCCGGCGAATTGAGCAACGAACTCAGTTATGGCATCGAGCGCCTGGTCAATGCGCAGGAAATGCATCGCCTGGCGCGCACCAATGTATTGTCCGGCCTGCCGAGCCGCCTGCAATTCGAGGAAGAAATCGCCGCCCTGGCCGCGTCCGATGCGCGCGGCACGGTCCTGCTAATCAACATCAACCGTTTCGATGAAATCAGCTCGGCTTACGGCAATGCCGCCGCGGTGGGCTTGATGCGCCACATCGCGGCGAGGCTGCGTTCCGTGGTCGCGGAAAGCATGCTGCTGGCCCATGTGGGCGTCGGCCGCTTTGCCGTGTTCCTGCCGGCCCACGGCACGCAAACGGCGGCTGAATTCATCCACGAAACGGCGGTGCCGATGCTGCAGGGCGCTTACCAGGTCAAGGAACACAAGATCTGGTGCACCATCAATGCCGGCGCCGCGGCGCTGCCCGACGATGGCACCACCGCCGACGAATTGCTGGTCAAGGCCTGGGATGCGCTGGCCGCCGCGCGCGACCTCGACTTGCGCTTCGGCCAGTACGACCGCGCCGCCGACCGCGTGGTGGCGCGCCAGATCAGCCTGGAAGTGGAATTGCGCGAAGCGTTGGAGCGCCAGGAATTCGTCAACTTCTACCAGCCCAAGATCGACCTGCGCACCGGCAAGCTGACCGGTGCCGAAGCCCTGGTGCGCTGGCGCCACCCGCAGCGCGGCCTGGTGCCGCCATCCGAATTCGTGCCGGCGCTGGAGCGCACCGGGCTGGTGATCGCAGTCGGCCGCCAGGTCATGCAGCGCGCCATGCAGGATTGGCGCGCCTGGCACGACGCCGGCCTGCTGCCGCCGCAGATCGCCGTCAACGTGGCCCCGGCCCAATTCCGTTGCGAATCGCTGTTCAACGATATCGAACGTGCCCTCCATACCGCGGGCGCCGACAATCAGCCGCTGTCGATCGAAATCACGGAAAGCAGCCTGGTGTCGGACCACGACCGCGTGGTGGAAATCCTGAGCAAGGTGCGCGCCCTGCAAGTGCCGGTGGCGATCGACGATTTCGGCACCGGCTATTCGTCGCTGTCCTACCTGGTCAGCCTGCCGGTGGACGTGATGAAGATCGACCGCTCCTTCGTCACCCGCATGTCGCACGACGCCGGCTATATGGGCCTGGTCAGCACCGTGGTGTCGCTGGCGCACAACCTCGACCTCAAGGTGGTGGCCGAGGGCATTGAAACGGAAGAAGAAGCCAAGCTGCTCAAGCTGCTGCGCTGCGAGCAGGGCCAGGGTTACCTGTACGGCCACCCTGTGCCGGCCGACGAGTTCGCCGCCCTGCTCGACGCTGCCTAGCCCCCCGCGCGGTCGCGGCTCAGTGCCGCGCCGAGGCGCGTTCCGTTGCCACCTGGTCCAGGATGTGCTTCGGCACGGCGGCGTAATGCTGGAACTCCATGGTGTAGGTCGCCCTGCCCTGCGTCAGCGAACGCAGCGAGGTGGAGTAGCCGAACATTTCCGCCAGCGGCACCAGCGCGCGGATCTGCTTGCCGCCACCGCCCGGGATTTCATCCATGCCCTGCACCATGCCGCGCCGCGTGGTCAGGTCGCCCATCACGTTGCCCATGAATTCCTCGGGCGTTTCCACCTCGACGTGCATCATCGGCTCCAGCAATTGCGCGTTGGCCTTGCGCATGCCATCCTTGAACGCCATCGAGCCGGCCATGCGGAAGGCATTCTCGTTCGAGTCCACGTCATGGTACGAGCCGAAAGTCAGCGTGGCGCGCACATCGACCACCGGGTAGCCGGCCAGCACGCCCGATTGCAGCGTCTCCCGGATGCCCTTTTCCACCGCCGGGATGAATTCGCGCGGCACCACGCCACCCTTGATGGCGTCGACGAATTCGAAGCCCTTGCCCGCTTCCATCGGTTCCAGCTTCAGCACCACGTGGCCATACTGGCCCTTGCCCCCGGATTGCTTGATGAACTTGCCCTCGATATCGCTGACCGGTTTCGTGATGGTTTCGCGGTAAGCGACCTGCGGCTTGCCCACCGTGGTTTCGACGCTGAACTCGCGCCGCATCCGGTCCACCAGGATTTCCAGGTGCAGCTCGCCCATGCCCGACATGATGGTCTGGCCCGATTCCTCATCGGTGTGGACGCGGAACGACGGGTCCTCCTGCGCCAGGCGGTTCAGCGCCACGGCCATCTTTTCCTGGTCGGCCTTGGTCTTCGGCTCCACCGCCTGCGAAATCACCGGCTCCGGGAACACCATTTTTTCCAGGATGATCACCTGGTCCGGCGCGCTCAGCGTATCGCCCGTCGTCACATTCTTCAGGCCGACCGCCGCCGCGATGTCGCCAGCGAACACTTCCTTGATTTCCTTGCGTTCGTTGGCATGCATCTGCAGGATGCGGCCCAGGCGTTCCTTCTGGCCCTTGGTCGGGTTGTAGACCGTATCGCCGGAGTTGACGATGCCCGAATAGACCCGGAAGAAGGTCAGCTGGCCGACGAAAGGATCGGTCATGATCTTGAAGGCGAGCGCCGAGAACGGCTCCGTATCCGAAGGATGGCGCTCGATTTCCTTGTCGTCTTCATCGTGGCCCGCGATGGCCGGCACGTCCACCGGCGAGGGCAGGTATTCGACCACCGCGTCGAGCATGGCTTGCACGCCGCGGTTCTTGAAAGCGCTGCCCGCCAGCATCGGCACGATTTCATTGCGGATGGTGCGCTCGCGCAGGGCGGCCTTGATCTCTTCTTCGCTCAGGGTTTCGCCGTTCAGGTATTTTTCCGTCAGCTCGGGTGTCGCTTCGGCAGCCGCTTCGACCATATGGTCGTGCCACTTCTGCGCCAGCTCTTTCAAGTTGGCGGGAATGTCCTCGTAGCTGAATTTGACGCCCAGGGTCTCGTCGTCCCACATGATGGCGCGCATCTTGACCAGGTCGACCACCCCGTGGAAATTCTCTTCGGCTCCGATCGGGATCTGGATCGGCACGGCCGTGCCCTTCAGGCGGTCCTTGATCTGTTGCTGCACACGGAAAAAGTCGGCCCCCACGCGGTCCATCTTGTTGACGAACGCAATGCGCGGCACCTTGTATTTGTTGGCCTGGCGCCAGACGGTTTCCGATTGCGGCTGCACGCCGCCCACCGAGTCGTACACCATGACGGCGCCATCGAGCACGCGCATGGAACGTTCGACCTCGATGGTGAAGTCGACGTGGCCCGGGGTGTCGATGATATTGATCCGGTGTTCGGGGAAATTGCCGCCCATGCCTTTCCAGAAGGCGGTGGTGGCAGCCGAGGTGATGGTGATGCCGCGCTCCTGCTCCTGCTCCATCCAGTCCATGGTCGCGGCGCCATTGTGCACCTCACCCAGCTTGTGGTTGACCCCGGTATAGAACAGGATGCGCTCCGTCGTCGTGGTCTTGCCGGCGTCGATGTGGGCGCTGATGCCGATGTTGCGGTAACGCTCGATAGGTGTCTTGCGGCTCATCACAAATCTCCTTGAACGATGCCTTGCGGGCATCTTCGATTCTATCAGTAACAGGAGTGTGAAGATTGGGCGGCTCGACAAGAAATCAAGGGACGGGGCGCCATTGCCTGCTTGGAAGTCCCAGTACCCAACAGCAAACACGCGCCAGGCGGCGGCGCTCAGATCGCCGCGTCATCCCCCAGCCGGGCGCCGAAGCGCATTTCCGGCAGGCCGACGGCGTCCGTCAGCGGCATGCCGAACACGCCGCCGGCATAGCGCTCGGGTACCAGCAGGTCGACCAGGGCGCTGCTGACGTACAGCTGGTCCAGCTCATTGCCGCCAAAGGTGGGGCAGGTCGGCTGGCTGACCGGCACCGGGATGGCGCGTTCGATACTGCCGTCCGGGCGGTAACGCACGATGCGCCCGGCGCCCCATTCGGCATTCCACAGGCAACCGTCGGCATCGACCACCGAGCCGTCCGGCTCCCCGCAGCCAGGCGGCAAATGCGCAAACACGCGCTCGCCGGACGGCGTATCCCCATAGTCGCAGCAGCGGATCACGCCGCTCAGGGAATCGCAGAAGTACATGGTGGCACCGTCCGGGCTGAAGCAGATGCTGTTGGCAATGGCCACCGGGGCCAGCGGCAACTGCTCGAGCTGCAGGCTGTGGCCGAGACGGTAAAAGCGGCCGATCGGCGCCCGGCCCACCGCTTCATTCATGGTGCCGAACACGAAGCGGCCCTGGCGGTCGCAGCGGCCATCGTTGACGCGCGTACCGGCCACGCCGGCCTCCACTTCCACGATGGTCATGACGTCCGCGCTGGCCATGTCGAACCAGGCCAGGCGGCTCTCCAGGCCCAGCAGCAGGCGTTCATTGGAGCCGGTCAGGGCAAAGCAGCCCAGCCGCTCGGGCAGGTCCCACTGCTCCGTCTTGCCGCTGGAGGGGCGGTGCCGCCACAGCTTGCGGCCCAGGATATCGGTCCACAGCAGGCTTTGCGTCCGGTCGCACCACAGGATGCATTCGCCCAGGGCATTCTGGGCGTCGACGATCAGTTCCACGCTTGCCTCCACTTGTCGATCACGTAGCGCGTCGTCGCGCTGTAGGGGGAGCCGGGCCGGCAGGTCGCATCGGGAAACTGCGGTTGGTTCGGCGCGTCGGGGAACTGTTGTGGCTCCAGGCACAGGCCGGCGTGGCGCCCGAAGCTGCGGCCCTTGCCGGCCAGCGAACCATCCAGGTAATTGCCGCTGTAAAATTGCAGGCCCGGCGCATCGGTATAGATGTCCATCCGCCGCCCGCTGGCGCGGTCCTGCAGGCAGGCTTGCGGCCCCGCGCCCCGTTCCAGCACGAAATTGTGGTCATAGCCGCCGGCCAGCGCCAACTGCGCATCGGCCATGGCCAGCCCCTCGCCGATACGGCGCGCCTGGCGGAAATCGAAGGCCCCGCCGGCAACCGGCATCCGCTCGCCATCGGGCAGCAGGCCGGGACCGACCGGCAGGTAGTGCGCGGCAGCGATCATCAGCTCGTGCTCCAGGATGTCGCCGCCCCCTGACAGGTTGAAATAGCTGTGCTGGCTGATGCTGACCGGCGTCGGCTGGTCGGCACAGGCCTGGTAGCGGCAGCGCAGCTCGCCCGCGGCGCTCAGCTCATACGTCACCATCACCAGCAAGTTGCCGGGATAGCCTTCCTCCCCATCGCGGCTGAGTCGGCACAGGCTGACGCGCGCCGCCTCGTTGTCGGCGCTGGCATGCCCCTGCCAGCCCTGCTTGTGGAAGCCGCGCCGCCCGCCATGCAGATGGTTGCTGCCCTCATTGCGCGTCAACTGGCAAGTGCGGCCATCGAGCGTGAAGCGGCCGCCGCCGATGCGGTTGGCAAAACGCCCCACCAGGGCGCCGAAATAAGCCTGGTCGTGTTCGTACTGGTGCAAGGTGTCGAAACCCAGCACGAAATCGATGGGCGGCGCCTCCTGTCCCAGCACCCGCCAGCTGCGGATGATGCAGCCATAGTCGAGCACCGACAGCAGCATGCCACGGCCATTGTCGAGAGTGAATTCCATGACCGGTTCGCCGTTGGCCAGCTCGCCGAACAGCCGGCTGTCGACCTGCGGCTTCATCGCGCCCGCCAGGCGGCAACCAGTTCCTGCGCCCGCAGCGCGAGCTCCGTCAGCTCGATGCCGGGCTGGTACAGGCGGCCACCGATGCCGAAGCCGTCGGCCCCGGCCCGCACCCATTCGGCCAGGTTGCCGGTGCTGATGCCGCCCACCGGCCACACCCGCGCCGAGGGCGGCAGGATGGTCTTCACACTGCGCAGACCGCCCGGCCCCAGCGCTTCGGCCGGGAACCATTTGATGGCATCGGCGCCCGCCGCCAGCGCCGCCAGCGCTTCGGTGGGCGTGGCCACCCCGGGCACCGCCAGCATGCCCAGCTCCTTGGCGCGCTGGACCACCGCGGCGTTGAAGTTCGGCGCCACCATGATGCGGCCGCCCGCCGCGTGCACCGCATCCACTTCGGCCAGCGTGGTCATGGTGCCGCCGCCGACCACGGCGTCGGCCGGCTTGTTGGCGTCGATCGCCCGGATGCACTCCAGCGCCCCGGGCCGGTTGAGCGGCACTTCGAGCAGGCGCAAGCCGCTGTCGAACAGGACCTGCGCCACGGCCGGCGCTTCGGCTTCCGTCAGGCCGCGCAGGATGGCCACCAGCGGTGGCTGGTATTGGTCGATCACGTTCATCAGACAGCCTCCATGAAACGTCCCAGCGCGGCCAGGTACGCTGCGTCGGGGTCGATCAACTGTACCGTGTAGCCCAGCAGTTCGGCCACGTCGCGATACGGCGCGCTCAGGGCGCGCGATGCGATCAGCCGCAGCGCCGGCGGAGCGCCGCGCCGGTCCGCAAACTCGGTCCCGATCAGCAGGCCGCTCACATAGGACCGCGTGGCCCCGGCCGGCGCCGCTCCGGCGACCACCCGGGCGCGCGCTTCGAACAAAGTATGGCTCAGGGCGCCGGCGCTCTGCGCACGGTTGGCGCCGGCCCGCAGCGCGCCCGGGTCATCGCCCCCTTCGGCCATCAGGGGCGCCAGCGTGCCGCCGGCGCGCAGCGCGGCGAACAGTTCGCCCGTGATGTAGGTGGTCAGGCGCGTGATGGTGCCATCGGCCACTTCCACCCATTTGCTGTGTGTCCCCGGCAGCACGTAGCAGCCGTCGCCATGCTGCAGCGTCAACGCGCCCAGCAATTGCGTCTCCTCGCCGCGCATCACGTCGATGCTGCCGTGCGCCCGGTAACAATAGCCGGGCACGATAAAGCAGCCGGGCGCGCCCGACACCGGCACCAGCGTTTGCGGCAGGCGTGCCAGCGGCACGCTGTTGTCGAGGTAGGCCACTTCCTGCCAGCCCAGGGCGCTGCCCACCATGCCCGACATGACCACCGGCACCAGATCGTCCACTTCCAATTGCCGGCGCAATGCCTGCAGCGAGTCGGCATAGCGCCCGCGCACAGCGACCGCCCCCTGTTCATCTTCGTAGCGGCGCAGGCAGGTCCCGCCGCCGCCGAGCACATAAGCGCGGCGGTTGCTGCTGCCCCAGTCGATCCCCAGCAGGCATGCCGGCGCTACCATTCGGCCACGCTGCCATCAGCATGCCGCCACAGCGGGTTGCGCCAGTCGGGCGCCGCACGGCTCGCTTCGATGACCCGTTCCTCGTTGATGTCCACCCCCAGGCCGGGCAAAGGCAAGGGCTCGATATAGCCGCCTTCCATGCGGAAATCACCGGCATTGTGCACATAATCGAGCAGTTCGGCGCCCTGGTTGTAGTGGATGCCCATGCTTTGTTCCTGCAGCACGGCGTTGTAGGACACGAAATCGACTTGCAGGCAGGCCGCGAGGGCCACCGGCCCCAGCGGGCAATGCGGTGCCAGCGTCACGTCGTAGGCTTCGGCCATGGCGGCAATGCGCAAGCATTCGCTGATGCCGCCGGCGTGCGACAGGTCGGGCTGCAGGATCGCCAGTCCGCCCTGCTCCAGCACACGCTTGAATTCGAAACGCGAAAACATCCGTTCGCCGGCCGCCAGCGGAATGCTGGTCATATCGGCCAGGCGCCGGTAATATTCGGCCTGCTCGGCCAGCACCGGTTCTTCCACGAACAGGGGTCGGTAAGGTTCCAGCGCCCGCAGCAGCGGCTTGGCCATCGGCCAGGCCACGCGGCCGTGGAAGTCGATGCCGAACTCGATGTCGTAGCCGAACACGTCACGGATGCCGGCGATGCGTTCCACCGCGGCATCCACCGCCGTGGCGCAGTCGAGCAAGGCCATCTCTTCCGTGCCATTCATCTTGAAGGTGTTCAGGCCGATCGCGCGCAGGGTATGGATGCCGGCCACCACGTCGGCCGGCCGGTCGCCGCCCACCCAGCTGTAGATCTTCATGCGGTCGCGCACGCGGCCGCCCAGCAACTGGTAGACCGGCACGCCGAGCACCTTGCCCTTGATGTCCCACAGGGCCTGGTCGATCCCGGCGATGGCACTCATGAAGACTGCGCCGCCGCGGTAGAAACCGCCGCGGTACATGGTTTGCCACAGGTCGCTGATGCGCGCGGGATCGCACCCCACCAGCGATTCGCCCAGTTCGTGCACGGCGGCTTCCACCGTGCGCGCCCGGCCTTCGATCACGGGCTCGCCCCAGCCGCTGACGCCCTCGTCGGTGTCGATCTTGAGGAACATCCAGCGCGGCGGCACGCGGTAGGTACTCAGTTGCGTAATCTTCATGGTCAGGAAGCGCGCGGCGCCGCGCGGCTGAATTGCCGGGCCACTTGTTCGGCCGCGCGTTTGCCGGCCAGGAAGGCATGGTCCGAGTTGTAGTATTCCCATTCGCTGTAGCGGCCGGCCAGCAGGATGTCGTGCAGCGCCAGCCACTCGCGCACCAGGGCGACGTTGCGCGCCCGCTGGTGGTCGTACACCACGTACGCCACCGGCATGTCGACCTGGTTGGCCACCAGGACTTCATCGTCCTCGCGCATGAAGCCCACCTTGATGGCATCGGCGATGCAGCGCGCGATGAGCGCGTCCCCGTCCAGCGGCAAGGGTTTCCACGGCGAATAGGAAATCTCGCAAGTGAAGCCGAAGCCGCCCGGCGCGTTGCATTCCGGGCTGGCATTGCCCTGCACGAAAATGCGGTGGAAGATGCTCTCTTCCGGATAGTAGATCCAGTGCTTGTCGGTGACGCCGGTGCGGGCAATGCCGATATTGACGCAGCGGATCGAGATATGGCGCAGCCCGCGCGCCGCCTCGCGCACCGCCGGCGGCGCCGAATCGCCCAGCAGCTTGACCAGTTCCGGCAAGGGCATGGTGCTGACCAGCTTGCCGTACTGGAAGCGCCGGCCGTCGGCCAGGGCCACCACGTGCTCCTCGGGCAAGACTTGCGCCACTTCGGCATTGACCTCGACCTTGCCCCGGATCAGCGGCAGGAAGCCATTCATCAGCGCCTGGAAGCCGCCCCGGCGCGGGTAACCGAAGCGCGCGTTGGGGCCCATCGGCCGCGGGACCGGCTGCAAGGCACCGTCGATGATGCCGGCCAGGTCCGGCAGCGGCACCCGCCCGCCCAGCCAGGAGGTTTCCATCTCGCCCAGCGGTACCGTCCACAGCTTGCGGTTGTAGGGGATGGCGAAATGCTTGGCAATGCCCTTGCCCCAGACCTTGTAGATGAAGTCTTCGAAGCTTTCGGTCGCACCGCTGCGGGCGGCCGCCGATTTGTCCACTTCCGCACTGCCGTCGGCGCAGCAATCGCGCACTTCCGGGCTGGCGCAGCCGACGTTCCCCTCGTCGGCGCCATAGCGCGCTTCGATGGCGCCCATGATGCATTCCTTGATCACATCGGGCGGCAAGCCATGCAGCGCACCCTGGAAGGGGTAGCGCGTGTACACGTTCTTGCTGTAGATCCAGGCTT
Organism: uncultured Oxalobacteraceae bacterium; assembly: GCA_965650885.1. Lineage (GTDB taxonomy): Bacteria > Pseudomonadota > Gammaproteobacteria > Burkholderiales > Burkholderiaceae_D > Rugamonas. Next base: position 14,359 of record CBFGQI010000035.1, on the reverse strand, counting down.
CGCGCATCTGCCAGTGCTGATTGTCCCCCAGCAGCTTATCGTACAGCTCGAGCACGTAAGGATCGTTGGAGAACATGATGTGCCCGGCATGGTCGAAGGTAAAACCGCCCTCCTGGATCGAGCGGCACCAGCCGCCCACGGTGGCATTGCGTTCCAGCAGCAGGTTATCCGGCCCCGCATGGTAGGCGGCCGACAGGCCGGTCGGCCCGCCACCGATCACGATACTGCGGAACGCTTGTCCACCCGCCGGCGCCCGCAGGGCATTGACCTTGGCCGCCGCGCCGGCCACGTTGTCGGGCGCCGCGCTCTTGCCCGCCAGGCGTGCCGCCCTGCAGCCGGGGGGCGTCTGCTGCATCAACGCATGCATCCGGGCGGCAGTGGCGTCCCACGACGTGCGCGCCACCACCTCGCGCATGGCGGCCGCCATGGCGGCGGTCTGTTCGGCGCTCTGCGCCAGCGCCGCTTCGCAATGGGCAATGAATTCATTATGGTCGTGGCCGATCGCCACCAGCCCGCCATACGGCTGCTCCACGTCACGGATCGCGGTGCTGACGATCGGCAGCTGGGCCGCCATATATTCCAGCACCTTGGTTGGGCTGATGTAGCGCGTGGCATCGTTCAGCGCAAACGGCAGCAGGCACACGTCCCAGCCCGCCAGGAACTGCGGCAGGGCCTGGTACGCCTGCTGTCCCAGGTAATGCAGGTTTTGCCGCTGCGGCAGCGTGGCCGGGTCGATCTTCACCACCGGTCCCACCAGCACCAGCTGCCATTCCGGGTGGGCGTCGGCCAGGTCGGCCATCAGTGCGGCATCGAAGCGCTCGTCGATGACGCCGAAAAAGCCCAGCCGCGGACGCGCGATCGCCGCCTGCAGCGGGTGGCCATTGCTGCGCTCCAGCGCTTGCTCGAAGTGGCGCGCATCCACGCTGCTCGGCAAGCAGTGCGCATTGTCGTGGCGCGCGCTTTTGGCAGCGTACAGGCTGGGGCCGCCCGTAAACACCAGGTCGGCGATGTTCAGCAGCGCGGTCTCGCGCTGCAGCAATTGTTTGGGCGGGTTCTTGAACGCGCTCAATTCATCCATGCAGTCATAGATCACCAGCGAAGGATGCAAGGCCTGCAGCAATGGCAAGGCCATCGGGGTATAGAACCATACCAGCACTTCCTCGCCGTCCGGCACCAACGCCGACACCAGCGGCTGCAGCAGCGGGATCTGGTCGTCGTGGAAGCCATGCGCCCGCACCGGCGTATGGGGTTGGCACACCGTCAGGTTCGGTGCCGGCTGGGACATCGCCATGCGTGCCTCCCCTTCCTCGTACACCGGCTCCTCGACAAACACCACCTTGTAATACTTGGCCAGGCGGGTGAGCAGGTGCTGGGGACGCTGGAACACGAAGTCCCAGCGCAGGTGGCAGAAAACAATCAACGTTTGCATGGCATTCTCCTTGGGTTTACATAGACTGTCCGTCAGGCGGATCGATTGGTGCGAGGCAGTGGCATGCGGCGCGTCCAGGCCCATGTTGGGCGGTCCGGCGCCAGGGGCGGCCAAGCGCGCCCGCCTGTGCTGCCTGCCGACTGGTCGCGGATGGGAGGCAGGCGGCAAACGGTCATGGCGCACCCTGCACGTTGCGCGTCGCTGCGCTGATCAGTTCGAGCGGGATCTTGGGCGTCCGGTCCGCGTTCAGCAGACCGTTCGTTTCCTGGAAGGTGTCGGCGAACTGGGTGTAACAGAAACCGCTGAACATCGAGGTTTCATTGACCACCTTGAGCATGGCGCGGTAATGCTCAAGGAATGCATCGGGCGTGTTCTGGCGCGAATAGCCCCAGGTATGGTGGGCCGGGGCACGCGGGTCGAAGGCGATGCCGCCGAATTCGGTCAGTACGATGGGCTGGCCACGGTGCGGGAAGCCGTCCAGGGTCAGGATGCGTCCCCCCGGCCGCCGCTGGTCGAACAGGGTCCGTACCGGGTCGGTGACTTCGTAGCGCTGGCGCACGCGTTCCGGGTCGGCATCGTAGTCGTGGATGCCGAGGATGTCGGTGGCCGAGGCTTCCCAGCCATCGTTGCCGATCACCGGCCGCGTCGGGTCGAGCATGCGCGTCAGGTGGTACAGCGCTTCCACCGCATTGCGGTGGGCTTGCACCGCGGTCAGGTTGGGCACGCCCCACGATTCGTTGAACGGCACCCACACGATCAGGCTGGGGTGGCTGTAGTCGCGTTCGATGGCTTCGGTCCACTCGTGCACCAGGCGCGTCATGGCGCGCGCCGTGAACGCATAGGCGGACGGCATTTCCTCCCAGACCAGCAGCCCGAGCTTGTCGGCCCAGTACAGGTAGCGCGGGTCTTCGATCTTCTGGTGCTTGCGCACACCGTTGAAACCCATGGCTTTGGCCAGCTCGACGTCGCGCCGCAAATCATTGTCGGCGGGCGCGGTCATCAGGCTCTCGGTCCAGTAGCCCTGGTCCAGCACCAGGCGCAGGTGGTAGGGGCGGCCATTCAGCATGAAGCGGTCGCGGTTGATCGATACCGAGCGCATGGCGGTATAGGAACGTACGCGGTCCAGTACCTGGCCGTTGCCGTACAGGGTCAGCTCGGCATCGAGCAGGGTCGGCCGTTCCGGACTCCACAGCAATTCATTGCGGGAATCGTCGATGCCGGGGTCGGACAGGGCGATCTTGCGGTTGGCCTCCTGGCCCACCAGCAGGTAACTGTCGGCGGCCAGCAGTTTTTCACCCAGCCACACCTTGACCTCGACCGCCAGGCCGGGCGTGGCGTCGCCGCCGGCCAGGACTTCGCAGCCCAGTTCGTAACCGTCGAAGATCGGCGTCCAGCGCAGGCGGCGGATATAGGTCGACCCGACATTTTCCAGCCACACGGTCTGCCAGATGCCGGTGGTGCGCGGGTACCAGATCGAGTGCGGTTCCAGTTGCCAATCCTGCTTGCCGCGCGGCTTGGCAAGGTCGGCCGGGTCGTCTTCCACATAGACCACCAGCGTCTGCTCGCCGTCCACCAGTTCATCGGTGACGTCGGCCGTGAAGGACGTGTGGCCGCCCTCGTGCTCGCACACCATATGGTTGTTGATCCAGACCCTGCAGGAGTAGTCGACCGCGCCGAAATGCAGCAAGGTGCGCGGCCCGCGCTGCTCGACGTTGAAGCGGCAGCGGTACCAGCAGGCCCGGTGGAAGCCGGTATCGCCGATGCCGCTCGCGGCGCACTCGGGCGCAAACGGAACCACGATCCGGTGTGACCAGGGGATCGGATCGGACGGCAAGCAGAAACTGTGCTCGTCGTCAAATTCGAACTCCCATTCGCCGTTCAACGATTGCCATTGTTCGCGTACCAGCTGTGGCCGCGGATATTCGAATTGCCCCATGTTCTGCCCCGCCCGTCGTCACATTCGATGGGCCATCGTAGCAGCGCACACGCCACAGGGCGCTTACGATACGGGCTGGAAAACTTTGGGTAATCGCTGGTGGATACCGGCGCGCAGCATACTGCCGCGCCAGTTGGTCGATAGGGCCGCCGCCTCAGCGCGGCGAACCGCCGAGGATGCGTGCCGGCAGCAGGACAATGGCACGCAACAGTTCGAAGACGCCTTCGACGCCGATGCCGAGCAAGCGGAAAGGCAGCAACAGCAGCCACACCAGGGGATACAGCACCAGGGCCAGCAGGGCCAGCGGCCAGCACAGGAACAGCAACAACAGCCATAAGATGAAGCCGAACATCCCGTCACCTCCGATTGAAGATGACTGGACTGTATAGCGGACGTCCGGCCCGGACAACGGACATGCGACCAACTGCAGATTAGGCCGACAGATCGCGAAAAAGCGGGGTCAAGCTGCGACGCTGGCTTGCGGCATGGTCTGGCCCAGCGGCAGCGCCTGCATGGTCGCTTGCAGCGACTGGATCTGCCCCCCCGCGCGGTAGGCAAAGCTGACCTGGACGGACTCGCCGGCGCGCAGGCGGACCGGTTCGGCCAGCGGCAGGGTCATGTAGTGGTTCAGCCAATCGATGGTGCTGTTACGCTCGGGAACCACGGCCAGGATGTTCTTGGTGATGAAGCGCAGCGCATTCAGCGTGCCGTCGCGTTCGGCGGTGAACTGGCCTTCCCAACGGTAATGCAGGCCGTTCGGCTGGGTGAAGTCAATCAGGGTGTAGACCTGGGGCTGGCTGAGCTCCACGGTGTCGTTCTGGATTTGTCCGGGCTGCTGGAATTGCACGATGGGGGCGTGGAAGCCGTCGAAATCGTATTCCTGCTGGACGGGCTGGACCGCCATCAGCACGGCTTCCGGCAGGAAGACCGGCAGCGGGCCGCCAAAGCGCTCCAGGTAGCGCTGCTTGAAATGCTCGATCACTTCCACCTGCTTTTCACGCAGCATGGCGACGTGGATCATTTCGCAGATGACCACATCCACCGGCTCGGGCGGCAAGTATTCGAAAGCGTCGGCGTGCACCACTTCGACGCGCTCGCCATGCTGGTTCATGGCCAGGAATTTGCGGGCTTCCTGCACCATGTCGGGATTGAATTCGACGCAATAGACCTTGCCCGCCTTTTGTGCGGCGAAGAAGGACAGCACCCCGGTGCCGCCGCCCAGTTCGAGCACCTTCATGCCGGGCTGCACGACATAGGCAATGGCGGCCTTGAAATTGTGCATGCGGTTGGCATCCATCAGCATATTGTGGTGGTAGTGGACCGGGATGAACTGGCCGAGGTAGCAGCTTTCGATTTCGCGTTCGTTCAGCATGGCAATGGCGCAGCGGGGCGCGGTGGGTTGTCGACAGTAGGATTGTCGCCCCAAGCGCCTTGCGGCATTTGCACGATATGAAAGGGAAATACCGCCCTATTTGCCGCGGCTGGCCTGGTAGCGGCGGATTTGTTCGGCAATCCACGGCTTTTCCGCCCGCAGCGCGAATTCGGCGGCGTTTTCCTTCCAGGCGCCGTCTTTCAGGGTCGCGTCGGCCCCCTCCTCCAGCAGCAGCTTGACGGCGTCCTCCTGCCCTTCGCGCGCTGCCAGCATCAGCGGGGTGGTGCCGGTGGGGGACGCCGCATCGATATAGGCGTGGCGCTCGAGCAGCAGTTTCATGATGTCGAGGTCGCCTGCCGCGGCGGCGTAATGCAGGGCGGTCCAGCCGGGACGGTTGACTTGCGCGCCTTTGGCCAGCAGCGCCAGCACGCCAGGCTTGTTCTTTTGATACGCAGCCATCATCAGGGCGGTATTGCCGTTGGGCGCCTGCGCGTCGACCTCCAGTTCCGGGTGGGCCAGCAGGACCTGGGCAACCTGCATGGCGCCGTGGCGCATGGCGATGATCAGGCCGGTTTCGCCACCCTCGGGTTCGCGCAGGTTGGGGTTAAGGCCGCGCGCCAGCACGGCGCGCACGGTACGTGCATCGTCGAGCTGGATGGCGCGGAAGAAGGCGACCGTGTCGGCACTGGCGGCAGCGTCCTCGGGCGCAGGCGCGACAGCAGCGCTCGCGATGACGGCCGGTGCAGGCGCCGCTGCCCCCGCGCCGCACATGGCCAGCAAGGCGGACACGGCGGCGGCAGCGCGGCGGATCGGCATCAGGCAGCCGCCTGGAACAGGTCGAAGAAATTGGCAGTGGTCTGCGCCGCCACCTGTTCCAGCGGCACCCCTTTCAATTTGGCGATGAATTCCGCCACGTGGGCCACGTAGCCCGGCTCATTCATCTTGCCGCGGTAGGGCACGGGCGCCAGGTAGGGCGAATCGGTCTCGATCAGCATCCGCTCGAGCGGGACTTCCAGCGCCACGGCTTGCAATTCCTTGGCACTCTTGAAGGTCACGATGCCGGAGAAGGAAATATAGAAGCCCTGCTCCATCGACGCCCGTGCCACGTCCAGCGATTCGGTGAAGCAATGCATGACACCGGCCACGCCGCCGGCACCGGTGCCGGCGCCCTCTTCGCGCATGATGCGGATCGTATCTTCCGAGGCGGACCGGGTATGGATGATCAAGGGCTTGCGCGATTCGCGCGAGGCGCGGATGTGGGTGCGGAAGCGCTCGCGCTGCCATTCCAGGTCGCCTTCCAGGCGGTAATAGTCGAGACCGGTCTCACCGATGGCGACGACCTTGGGGTGCCTGGCCAGCTCCACCAGTTGCCCGACGCTCGGCTCGGGCGTGTCTTCATAGTCGGGGTGGACGCCGACCGAGGCGTAGATATGGGGATATTGCTCAGCCAATGCGCGGACGCGCGGAAAGTCAGGCAGGTCGACCGAGACGCAGAGCGCATGGCTGACCTTGTTTTCCGCCATCTTGGCGAGGATTTCGGGCATCCGGGCGGACAGCTCCGGGAAGTCGATGTGGCAGTGGGAATCGATGAACATCCGTGCATTTTAGCCGATGGCGGCAGCAACGCGCTGACGGCGGAACTTTTCACGGCCACACCTGTCCAAAGTCAATCACCCGACCACGCCGCTGGGCCAAAGTAGCGGAAACGGCGCAGTGGAGGACACATGGAGATCGAAGAGCGTATGGCAAAAGCGGAAGCGGAAATTGCGGCATCGAAAGAGGGGCAGAGCGCCTTGCAAGCGACAACAGAACGCACAATCAGCGAATTGCGTGCGCTCCGATCCGCGATGCAGCATGCCTTTGCCGAGCAGCGCGCGGCAATGGAGCATGGCTTCGCCGAGCAACGCGCGGCACTGGAGCATGGCCTTGCCGGGCAAAGGGCAGCAACGGAACATGGCTTTGCCGAGCAACGCGCGGCAATGGACCGTGGCTTCGCCGAAGAACGGGCGGCGCGCGAACGGGCGTTTCGCTGGGTGTTTGGCGTCATGCTCTCGCTCCTGGCCATGGTCCTTGGCATCATCGCCAAGCTGGCAGGCGCTTTTTAGGCCACGCGCTTGCCGAGAATGATCAGGTCGCGTTCGATGCCGTCGAGGTTGGCGACGCGCGGCAGATTGGCCCAGGTTTCGAACCCGAATTTCTCGAACAAGGCCAGCGACGGCTTGTTGTGGCCGAAGATAAAGCCCAGCAACGTATGCACCTTCACCTGCGGCGCAAAGTCGATGGCTTCCTGCAGTGCATAGCGCCCCACTCCCTTGCCGCGCCAGGCTTCATCGATATAGATCGAGACTTCGGCCGTACCCGAATACGCCGGGCGGCCGTAGAAATTCGAGTAGGAAATCCAGCCGATGATGCCATCGCGCCCGGCTTCCTCGATCACCCATAAAGGCCGCCGTTCCGGATGGTGCTCGTGGAACCACGGCAGGCGCGAGGCGACCGACACCGGCTCGGTATCGGCAGTCACTTCACGGGAGGCAACGGTGCTGTTGTAGATGGCGACAATGGTGGGCAAGTCATCCAGCGTGGCGATGCGGTGGCGGAACTTCGTCATGCGTTACAGGGTATGGGTGGCACGGGATGAGCGCAACGCGGCGCCCAGGATTTCTTCGATGCGCAAGCGCGTGCGGGTGCCGGTCTCGTCGTCCGGGAAGTGCACGCCGATGCCTTGGGTCTTGTTGTTGGCGGCGCCGGCAGGCGTGATCCACACCACCTTGCCGGCGATCGCGTACTTGTTCGGATCATCCATCAAGGTCAGCAGCAGGTAGATTTCGTCACCAATCTTGTACGGCTTCTGGGTCGGTACGAACATGCCGCCGTGCTTCAGGAAAGGCATATAGGCCGCGTACAGGGCCGCCTTTTCCTTGATCGCCAGCGACAGCACCGTCGGCCGGTTCAGCGGGACAGTGTTTGGATCGGTTGGGCTTGCACTCATTTTTTCCTTTCCTCAGCTACAGCAAGCGGTGTAGTCAAGAAGCATGTCCTCAATAAACAGTTTCGGCGAGAGCGGATGGTCGGAGGTGGCGCGCCGCTCGTTGGCGCCCTTGATCGCTCCCATCAGGCGGCTGACATTGACTTTGTCCGCCAGGCCGGCCAGCTCGCGCTGGTAACGGGGATAATAACGGATGTTGCCCGCCAGTTTGTACGAAAAAAGGTCGTAAAGCCAGCGCTGTTGCCACGACACCAAGGCGCTCAGTGGCACTTTTTGCAATTTATCGGCAGTTTTCAAGGCCCCTTCGACACTCGGTCGTGCCAGGTATTGCAGGAAAGTGTCCAGTTCTTCACGGTTGCCCGTCTCGGCGGCAACAGCGGCGGCCAGGGGGGAACCGCCCTGCTCGCGCAGCCAGCTGTCGGCGTCGGGCACCCCCTGCTCTTTCAGCCAGGCCAGCGCCTCGCCATGGTCCGGCATCGACATGGCGAATTTGCGGCAACGCGACAGGATGGTCGGCAGCACCCGGTCCAGGCCATTGGAGGCCAGCAGGAACACGGTACCGGGGGGCGGCTCTTCCAGCGTTTTCAGCAAGGCGTTCGAGGCCGGCATGTTCAGCGCTTCGGCCGGATACAGCACCACCACGCGCAAGCCCTGGCGGTGGGTCGAAATATTCATGAAATCGGCCAAGGCGCGGATCTGTTCGATCTTGATTTCCTTGGAAGGCGCCTTCTTGGCGGCCTTCTTGTCCTCGCCCTCTTCGCCTTCGCCGGGCTCGTCTTCCATCGCTTCGGGGCGCACACGGCGGTAGTCTGGATGGCTCTGCTGCTGGAACCAGCCGCAGCTCGGGCATTCGCCACAAGCGTGCCCATCGGCACGCACGTTCTCGCACAACAAGGCCTGGGCGACGTGTTCGATGAAGTCGGCCTTGCCAATCCCAGCCGCGCCATGGAACAGGATGGCGTGCGGCATGCGCTGGCGCAATTGCTGCAACTGCTGCCAGGCGCCCTGCTGCCAGGGATAGACGTGGCCGCTCAATTGAGCGCCTCCACGATGCGCCCCAATTCCGCCTGGATGTCGGCAATGCTGCGGGTCGAATCGATGACGCGGAAACGCTGCGGGAACGCGGCCGCGCGGCGCAGGTACTCATTGCGCGTGGCCAGGAAGAATTCCGCCTGCTCGCGTTCAAAGCGGTCCAGCTCGCGGGTCGCGTCAAGCCGCGCGCGCGCCACTTCCAACGGCACGTCGAACAGGATGGTCAGGTCGGGCTCCAGGTTGGGGTGCACCCAATGCGCCAGGATTTCCAGCTTTTCGCGGCTCAGGCCGCGGCCGCCGCCCTGGTAAGCAAAACTGGCATCGGTAAAGCGGTCGGAGATGACCCAGGCGCCGCGCGCCAGGCCGGGCTCGATCACTTGCGCCACATGCTCGCGGCGGCTGGCAAACACCAGCAAGGTTTCAGTTTCCACGTGCATCGCTTCATGCAACCACAGCTCGCGCAGCTTTTCACCCAGCGGCGTGCCGCCCGGCTCGCGGGAACTGACCAGTTCGTGCCCGCGCGCCTTGATCAGCTCGCCAACAAACTGGATATGGGTCGATTTGCCGGCACCATCGATGCCTTCGAACGTGATGAATTTACCGCGCTGTTTCATTGTTTATTGTTTTTGGTACTGGTTGACCGCCCGGTTATGGTCGGTCAAGTTATCGGAGAAATGGCTGGTGCCATTGCCGCGCGCCACGAAATACAGTGCGCTGGATTTGGCCGGCGCCAAGGCCGCCGTCAGCGATGCCACGCCAGGCAGGGAAATCGGGGTCGGCGGCAAGCCCACGCGCGTGTAAGTATTGTACGGTGTGTCCGTCTCCAGGTCCTTTTTGCGGATGTTGCCATCGAACTTGGGACCGATGCCATAGATGACGGTGGGGTCGGTTTGCAGCAACATGCCCAGCTTCAGGCGGTTGACGAACACGGCGGCAATCATGCCGCGCTCGGACTTCTGGCCGGTTTCCTTTTCCACGATGGACGCCATGGTCAGCGCTTCATAGGGCGACTTGTAAGGCAGCCCGGGCGCACGCTTTTCCCAAGCCTCGCCGAGCCGCTTCATCAACATGCTGTGAGCCTGGCGGAAAATCGCCAATTCGCTTGAGTTCTTGGCAAACAGATAAGTATCCGGGAAGAACAGCCCTTCCGGATCCTTGAAATCGGGATTGATGCGCGCCATCAGCTCGCGGTCGCTCAACTCGGCGGTATCGTGCTTCAAGCCCTGGTGGGCGGCGATGGCCTGGCGCATCTGGCGGAAAGTCCAGCCTTCGATGATGGTCAGGGATTCCTGGGCAAACTCGCCGCGCACCAGCTGGTCGATCAGGCGCAGCGGCGTAGTGCCCGGTTTCAATTCATAGGTGCCGGCCTTCAACTGGCCGCTCTTGCCGGTGGCCCGCGTCAACAGGTTGAACATCAGGGGCTGGATCGGCACGCCGGCGGCGGCCATTTGCTGGCCGGCCGCGCTGGCGCCGCTGCCCTTGCTGATGGTGAATTCAATTGCCGGTTCTTCGCCAATGACGGGCTGCCCCGCCCACCATGCAAAGCCTCCCACGGCCCCTGCCGCGGCCAACAACCCCAGTGCGATCGTCTTTCTTATAAACGCCATTTCCGCATGCCCGTTCGATAACGCTATCTTGAACCAGATTCAGCCTGGACGACAGCAATTTCCAGCATCCCGGCGCAAATTTCGCGGGATCACTATAATGAAGCCCGTAATGATAATGCTTTCATCGCCACCATATCGGAATTTATGAATAACTGGAATCAACTTTTAACACAGGAACAAGAAGTGCTGACCACCAGCCAGCTGGCGAGCGGCTTTGTGGCCGCGCTGACGGACCAGGGTTTGATCGCGTTTACCGGCGAAGAATCGGCCAGTTTCCTGCATAACCAGTTGACCAACGACGTCGAACACCTGGGCCCGGGCGAGGTGCGCCTGGCCGCCTACTGCACGCCCAAAGGCCGCATGCTGGCATCGTTCCTCATGTGGCGCGACGCGGAATCGATCTTCCTGCAGCTGCCGCGCGCGATCCAGCCGGCGGTGCAAAAGCGTTTGCAGATGTTCATCCTGCGCGCCAAGACCAAGCCGGCCGATGTTTCCGACAACTACGTGACGCTGGCGATCGGTGGCGGTGATGCCGAGGCGGTACTGCAAACCTGGTTCGATGTATTGCCCGCTGCGCCATTCAGCAAGATCGACCATCCGCTGGGGACGCTGCTGCGCGTGGCCGATGCCTTCGGCGCGCCGCGCTACCTGTGGCTGGCCAGCGCCGAGACCGCGTCGATGGCGGCATCAATGCTGAAGGACCGCCTGGTCGTCGGCGGCAACGAAGCATGGCGCCTGGCCGAAATCCATGCGGGCGTGCCGCAGGTGGGCCCTGGCACGCAGGAGCAGTTCGTGCCGCAGATGGCCAATTTCGAACTGCTGGGCGGCGTGAATTTCAAAAAAGGCTGCTATCCGGGCCAGGAAATCGTTGCGCGCAGCCAGTACCTGGGCAAGCTGAAGCGCCGCACGGCACTGGCGACGATTGCCGATGCGTCCGTGGCGCCCGGGATGGAAGTGTTTGCGCCTTCCGATCCGGACCAGCCCTGCGGCATGGTGGTCAATAGCGCGCGAAATGGCGCCGGTGGGGTCGACGCCCTGGTGGAGATGAAGCTGGAAGCGCTGGAAGCGGGCGATGTGCGCTTCGGTTCCGCCAGCGGTCCGGCCTTGCAATTCAAGCCGCTGCCTTACGCGCTCGACAAGCTCGACGTCTAAGCATGGACTTTTACGTGTATTACAAGGTGCAGCCTGCCGATGCGGCAAGCTTGCAGGAGGCGGTTATCGCCATGCAGGCCGGCCTCGCGCGCAGCCATGGCATGGTGCCGCAGTTGAAGCGGCGTCCCGCGGCAGCCGATGACGGCTTGCAGACGTGGATGGAGGTCTACCCGGCGCCTGGCGCGACGGCGGGTTCGGCCGATGCCTTGCTGGCGACCCTGGAAGCGGCAGCCGGCAGCGCTGGCCTGGCGCGCTGGATTTGCGGACCGCGCCATGTGGAAGTGTTCGAGGACTTGCCGCCATGTGCCTGATCGTCTTTGCCTGGCAGGTGGTGCCCGGCGTGCCGCTGATCGCCGCCGCCAACCGTGATGAATTTTACGACCGTGACACCAGGCCGGCCGCGCCCTGGCCCGACGCACCGCATATTTTCGCCGGCCGCGACCTGAAAGCCGGGGGCAGCTGGATGGGCGTGACGCGCCCCGCCGACGCCCCGGCGAGCGGCGCCACTGGCGCCGCCGGCGTTGCGCCCGATGGCGGCGTGACGGCAAGCGCCCCCTCGCGCTTTGCCGCCATCACGAACGTGCGTAATCCGCAGGAGCATCATCCGCTGGCGCCTTCGCGCGGGCAGTTGGTGGCCGACTTCCTGGCGGGCGCCATGACGGCGCAGGAATACGTCGCGCAGATTGCGCCGCAGGCTGGCGCCTATAACGGCTTCAACCTGGTCCTGTGCGACGGCGAGGAGCTGGTGTGGTATTCGAACAAAGGGGAAGGCGACCCGCGCAACGGCAAGCCGCTGGAGCCGGGCATCTATGGCCTGTCCAACGCCCTGCTCGACTCGGCCTGGCCGAAGGTGCTGAAGACCAAAGCGCAGTTCGCCAGCCTGCTGTGCCTGGGCGCGCCGGAAGACGCCTACTTCGAAATGCTGTCCGACACCACCCGTGCGCCCGATATGCGGCTGCCGGAAACCGGCGTGCCGCTGGAACTGGAGCGGCTGCTGTCGGCGGTGAAGATCGAATCGCCCAATTACGGCACGCGCAGCTCCACCGTCGTCAAGCTGTATGCCGACGCGCCGGCGGAACTGCACGAGGTGCAGGTGCGCTGATCGCGCTCAGGGCAGCTGTTCGCGCACGCAGGAAGGCTTGTCCTTGCCCTGGCGGGTGCAGGAGATCAGCGTGCGGGTACCGGTGTCGATGGCATAAAAATGGGTGGGGCCATTGGCCGTGGCCGGCGCCGCGGCCGCTGCCGGCCACACGACGGGGCCGCCAACCTGGGCCTGCGCGACCTGGATCGGGCTGATGGAACCAGCCAGGAAGCCTGCGCCAAAGACTGCGCAAACACCCAGCGCGACGATCGAACGTTTCATGTCCAACTCCTAGAATTCGTAAGTCATTTCAATGTGGGGAATACCCGCTTCGTAGAAGACTTCACCGGCCATCGCGAAACCATGTGCCAGGTAAAACTCCGCCGCGTGGGTTTGGGCGCTCAGCACGACGCGCCCGTCGCCGCGCTCGCGCGCCTTATCCATCAGGCCCCTCAGGAGCGCGCCACCGATGCCCGCGCCACGGGCGATGCGCAGGACGGCCATGCGGCCGATATGCCCATCCGGCAGCAGCCGGCCGGTGCCGACCGGCCGGCCGGCGGTGTCATAGGCCACCGCATGCAGGCAAACGGCGTCGCGCTCGTCCATTTCAAGGTCGGCGGGAACGTTCTGTTCCTGCACGAAGACGGCCAGGCGGATTGGTTTTGCATCGGCCTGCATGGCGGCCCAGTCGCCAAAGCGGAGTGAAGTCGTCATGGCGCGCATTCTCTCACAACATGGCGCGCAAGGCTTCACGAACCTGCGGTGTGGCCTCGTAAGGGTCGGCCGGGTTGGCCTGGGCCACCATGTCGCGCGCCCGCTGCGCCACGCCGTCCAGTGCCTGGGGGTGGGTGAAAATGTAGAACTTGCTTTCGGCGATGGCCGAGAAAGTCAGTTCCGCCACCTCGCGGGCACTCACCTTGCCCGACGTGACGGCCTTGCTCACCATCGTTTGCGCGGCCATCTGGCTGGCGGTCGGCTTGCCTTCCATCGGCGCGTCCTGCGGGCGGTTGCGGTGCGACTGGTGGATGCCGGTGGGGACGAAGAACGGGCACAGCACCGATGCGCCAACCGGCGCCTGCACCAGTGCCAGGTCGTGGTACAGGCTTTCCGTCAGCGCCACCACGGCGTGCTTGGAGACGTTATACACGCCCATCACCGGCGGACACAGCACGCCGGCCATCGACGCGGTATTGACGATGTGCCCCTCGTACCCGGGCTCGCGCTTGGCGCATTCGAGCATCAGCGGGGTGAAGATGCGCACGCCATGCACCACGCCGTTGACATTGACGCCCATCACCCAGTCCCAGTCCGCCTCGGTCGCCTCCCACACCAGGCCGCCGAAACCTACGCCTGCATTATTGAACACCAGGTGCACGGCGCCAAACTCGCGCATGGCCGCATCCGCCAGCGCCTGTACCTCGGCCGATTGGCGCACGTCGCAGCGCAGGCCGATCACTTGCGCGCCGGCGCCGCGCAGCTCGGCGACCGTCGCGTCAAGGGCATCCTGCTGCACGTCGGCCAGCACCAGCTTCATGCCGAGCGAATGGGCTTTCAGCGCGAATTCGCGGCCGAAGCCGCTGGCGCCACCGGTAATCACTGCAACCTTGCCTTGGAAGTTTTTCATCAATTATGCTCCGAGAAACCCCGTCCTTCAGGGCGGGGAGTGAAAGGAGCCGACAGCGAAGCTGTCGTTCCCCTTGAGATTAGTGAAATACTGTATAAACTTACAGTATGATTATCGTCTACCGTTACCGTGTGAAGTCG
>CBFGQI010000034.1:0-41440 GCA_965650885.1 uncultured Oxalobacteraceae bacterium | reverse complement strand
GACCGACCTGAGCATCCTGATCCAGATGATCAAGGCAGGCGTGGACGTGGTCCGTTTGAACTTCTCGCATGGCAAGGCGCAAGACCATATTGACCGCGCCAAGCTGGTACGCCAGGCGGCGGCGGAATGCGGCAAGGAAGTGGCGATCATGGCCGACATGCAGGGTCCGAAGATCCGTATCGGCAAGTTCGAGAACAACAAGATCGAACTGGCCAAGGGCGACAAGTTCATCCTCGACGCCAAGTGGGGCGAGAACGGCGAGCTGGGCAATCAGGAGCGCGTGGGCCTGGACTACAAGAGCCTGCCGACCGACGTGAAGCCTGCCGACGTGCTGCTGCTGAACGATGGCCTGATCGTGCTGACCGTGGACAAGATCGTCGGCAGCGAGATCTTCACCACCGTCAAGATCGGCGGCGAGCTGTCCAACAACAAGGGCATCAACCGCCAGGGCGGCGGCCTGACCGCGCCGGCCTTGACCGCCAAGGACATGGAAGACATCAAGACGGCCATGTCGTTCCAGGCCGACTACCTGGCGATTTCCTTCCCGAAAAACGCCACCGATATGGAAATGGCGCGCCAGCTGGCCAATATCGCCGGCGAGCCGTTCGGCTTCAAGCCGATGATGATCGCCAAGATCGAACGCGCCGAAGCGATTCCTGCCCTGCAGGAAATCCTCAACGCTTCCGACGGCATCATGGTGGCGCGCGGCGACCTGGCCGTGGAAGTGGGCAATGCCGCCGTGCCGGCGCTGCAAAAGCGCATGATCCGCATGGCGCGCGAATCGAACAAGATTGCCATCACCGCCACCCAGATGATGGAATCGATGATCTTTAACGCCGTGCCGACCCGCGCCGAAGTGTCCGACGTGGCGAACGCCGTGCTGGACGGTACCGATGCGGTGATGGCCTCGGCTGAGACCGCCTCCGGCAAATACCCGGTGGAAACCGTGGAAATGATGGCGGCCATCTGTACCGAAGCCGAAGGTTCCGAATACAACAAGCAGGAAGCCGATTTCCTGAATGCCCGTTTCACCCGTATCGACCAGTCGATCGCCTATGGCGCCCTGTTCACCGCGCACCACCTGCGCGTGAAGGCGATTGTGGCCCTGACCGAATCCGGCTCTACCGCCCTGTGGATGAGCCGCCACAATATCGACACCCCGATCATTGCGCTCACGCCGAGCACCACCACCCAGCGCAAGCTGGCCCTGTACCGTAACGTATGCACCCATCAGCTGATGCAGGACGCGCCGACCGACGTCGTGTTGCGCGCCGCTGAAGACCTCCTGGTAAAACAGGGTATTGCCCAGAAGGGCGATATGATTGTGGTTACCTGGGGTGCGCCGATGGGCAAGGTGGGCGGCACGAACGCACTGCGTATCGTGAAAGTGGGTGAATTCACCCACCGCGCCGAAGCCGCACGATAACGCGAACAGCTTTCTTTATTGTTTGGAGTACTACCATGTCCCTCGTATCCATGCGTCAACTGCTGGACCACGCCGCTGAAAACGGCTACGGCATCCCGGCATTCAACGTCAACAACCTGGAACAAGTGCAGGCCATCATGGCTGCTGCCGACGCCATCAACGCGCCGGTGATCATGCAAGCTTCCGCCGGTGCCCGCAAGTATGCTGGCGAAGCGTTCCTGCGCCACCTGATCGACGCCGCCATCGAAGCCTACCCGCACATCCCGGTCGTCATGCACCAGGACCACGGCCAGTCGCCGGCGGTCTGCATGGCTGCGATCCGTTCCGGCTTCTCGTCGGTGATGATGGACGGCTCGCTGCAGGCCGACGGCAAGTCCGTGGCTTCCTACGAGTACAACGTGGACGTGTCGAAGGAAGTGGTGAAGTTCGCCCACTCCATCGGCGTGACCGTGGAAGCGGAACTGGGCGTGCTCGGTTCCCTGGAAACCATGAAGGGCGACAAGGAAGACGGCCACGGCGCGGAAGGCACCATGACCCGCGAACAGCTGCTGACCGACGTGGCACAGGCTGCGGACTTCGTCGAGAAGACCCAGTGCGATGCGCTGGCCATCGCGATTGGCACCTCGCACGGCGCTTACAAGTTCACCCGCAAGCCGACCGGCGATATCCTGGCGATCGACCGCATCAAGGAAATCCACGCGCGCATCCCTAACACCCACCTGGTGATGCACGGTTCTTCTTCCGTGCCGCAGGAGCTGCTGGCCATCATCCGCGACTTTGGCGGCGATATGAAGGAAACCTATGGCGTGCCTGTGGAAGAAATCCAGGAAGGCATCCGCCACGGCGTGCGCAAGGTGAATATCGATACCGATATCCGCCTGGCCATGACTGCTGCGATCCGCAAGTTCATGTTCGAGAACCCGTCGAAGTTCGACCCGCGCGATTACCTGAAGCCGGCCCGCGCCGCTGCGGAAGAGATCGTGAAGGCGCGCTTCCTGGCGTTCGGCTGCGAAGGCCGCGCGTCGCAGATCAAGCCTATTCCGCTGGAGAAGATGGCTGAGCGTTATAAGGCCGGTGAGCTGGCCCAGATCGTCAAGTAAACCGGTAAGGCGGTGTCTGACCCGCAGGGTCAGACACCGGGTCTGCCAGCGCCGCGTGAACTTGCCATGGTGTCTGACCCTGTGGGTCAGACACCGGTTTACCGGTTTCAAAAAATCCCAAAGTACCCCGCCATGAACAGCCTGTACAAATCCTCCATCAAATCCCTCCCCCTGCTGGGCCACGGTAAAGTGCGCGACAACTACGCCGTCGGCACCGACAAGATCCTGATCGTCACCACCGACCGCCTGTCCGCCTTCGACGTCGTGATGAACGAACCGATCCCCGGCAAAGGCATGGTCCTGAACCAGATGTCCGATTTCTGGTTCGAGAAACTGGGCCACATCGTCCCCAACCACCTGACCGGCGTGTCGCCTGAGTCCGTGGTGGCGCAAGACGAAGTGGAGCAGGTCAAAGGCCGCGCCGTGGTGGCGAAGCGCCTGAAACCGATCCTGGTGGAAGCGGTGGTACGCGGCTACATCATCGGTTCCGGCTGGAAGGATTACCAGGCCACCGGCGCCATCTGCGGCATCAAGCTGCCGGAAGGCCTGCAGCAAGCCGACAAGCTGCCGCAGCCGATCTTCACCCCGGCCGCGAAAGCCGACCTGGGCGAGCACGACGAAAACATCTCCTTCGAAGAGATGGAGCAGCGCATCGGCGCCGAGCTGGCCGCCAGGATCCGCGACGTCGCCATCAAGCTGTACACCACCGCCGCCGACTACGCGGCGACCAAGGGCATCATCATCGCCGACACCAAGTTCGAATTCGGCCTGGACGACAACGGCGTGCTGCACCTGATGGATGAAGTGCTGACTGCCGATTCCTCGCGCTTCTGGCCGGCCGACTCCTACCGTCCAGGCATCTCGCCGCCATCCTACGACAAGCAATTCGTGCGCGACTACCTGGAAACCCTGAAGGACTGGAACAAGTCGCCACCGGCGCCAGCCCTGCCGGCCGAAGTGATCGAAAAGACCCAGGCCAAGTACTTCGAAGCCATCGAACGCCTGACCGGCGAGAAGCTGAAGGTATAAGCCATGTCCGCTAATCAGCCAATGAGCAAACCACTGGTCGGCATCATCATGGGCTCATCCTCCGACTGGGACGTGATGAAGAACGCCGTCGACATGCTGAAGCAATTCGGCGTGCCGCATGAAGCGCAAGTGATCTCCGCCCACCGCATGCCGGACGAAATGTTCGCCTACGCCGAAAGCGCCCGTGCGCGCGGCCTGCGCGCCATCATCGCCGGCGCCGGCGGCGCGGCCCATTTGCCGGGCATGGTGGCCGCCAAGACCATCGTGCCGGTGCTGGGCGTGCCCGTGCCGTCGAAGTACCTGCGGGGCGAAGATTCGCTGCTGTCCATCGTGCAGATGCCGAAAGGCGTGCCGGTGTCGACCTTCGCCATCGGCGAAGCGGGCGCCGCCAACGCGGCCCTGACCGCCATCGCGATCATCGCCATCACTGACGATGCGCTGGCCGCCAAGCTGGAAGAGTTCCGTGCGGCGCAAACCGCAGCCGCCAAAGCAATGACACTGCCGTTATGAGTAATGTGAAGAATCCTCCAGCGTGGCTGGGCGTGATGGGCGGCGGCCAGTTGGGCCGCATGTTCGCGCATGCCGCGCAGAGCATGGGCTACAACGTGGCCGTGCTGGAGCCGTCCGACGACTGCCCTGCGGGGCAGGCCGCCAACCGCCTGATCAACGCCGGCTACAGCGATACCGCCGGCCTTGACGCCCTGGCCGCGCAATGCGTGGCCGTCACCACCGAGTTCGAGAACGTGCCGGCCGACAGCCTGTCGCGCCTGGCGCAAACCGTGTTCGTGGCGCCCAACGCGCATGGCGTGTCGGTGGCGCAGGACCGCATCGCGGAGAAAGCCTTCTTCGTCGCCAGTGCCGCCAAGTCGGGCGTGATGCCGGCGCCGCACAAGGTCATCGCCGGCAGCGACGATATCGACGCCATCCCCGACGACCTGCTGCCGGGCATCCTGAAGACGGTGCGCATGGGCTATGACGGCAAGGGGCAGGTACGCGTCAAGTCGCGCGACGACGTGCGCGCCGCGTTCGAAGGCATGAACCGCGTCACCTGCCTGCTGGAGAAGATGCTGCCGCTGGCCTACGAGGTCTCGGTGCTGACCGCGCGCGGCGCCGATGGCGCCTCCGTGGTCTACCCGATCGCGGAAAATGTGCACCGCGACGGCATCCTGTTCACCACCACGGTGCCCGGTCCGCACATCACCGCCGATTGCGCGGCCAAAGCCCAGGCGGCGGCCAAAGCCATCGTGGCTGAACTGGGCTACGTGGGCGTGCTGTGCATCGAGTTCTTCGTGCTGGCCGACGGTTCGCTGGTGGTCAACGAGATGGCGCCGCGCCCGCACAACAGCGGCCACTACACCATCGACGCCTGCGTCACCAGCCAGTTCGCGCAGCAAGTGCGCGCCATGACCGGCCTGCCGCTGGGCGATGTGCGCCAGCATTCGCCGGCCGTGATGCTCAACATCCTGGGCGACATCTGGTTCCAGCACGATTTCGTAACGGAGCCGGTGGCAAATGCCGGATTGCCGCTGCCCGGCGCCGCCGCGCCCGCCGACACGGTGCGCGAACCGGCCTGGGATAAGGTGCTGGCGCTGCCGGGCGCCAACCTGCACCTGTACGGCAAGGAAGAACCGCGCCGCGGGCGTAAAATGGGACACCTGACCTTCGTCGCCCCGACGCTGGCGGAAGCGCAGCAACACCTCGACACCGCTTGCGCCATCCTCGGGATCGCACCATGACCGACGCAGCATCCCGCGCCCTGGCCGCCGCAGCGGCCGCGCCCGCCGACATCGCCGCCGCCGCCGCGGCGCTGGAAGCGGGCGCGCTGGTCGCGTTCCCGACCGAGACCGTGTACGGCCTTGGGGCGGACGCGGAGAACCCGGCCGCCGTGGCGAAGATCTACGCCGCCAAGGGCCGCCCGCAAGACCATCCGGTCATCGTGCACATCGCCCCCGGCGCCGACCTCGATTACTGGACCAGCGACGTGCCCGAGGCAGCGCGCGCCCTGGCGCGCCATTTCTGGCCCGGCCCGCTGACCCTGATCCTCAAGCGCAATGCCCACATTCCCGATGCCGTGTCCGGCGGCCAGGATACGGTCGGCATCCGCTGCCCCTCGCACCCGGTCGCCATGCAATTGCTGCAAGCGTTCAAGGGCGGCAAGGGCGGCGTGGCGGCGCCCTCGGCCAACAAGTTCGGCAATGTCAGCCCGACCACCGCGCAGCACGTGCGCGACGAATTCCACGACGAAGTCGGTCCCGGCAACGTGGTCGACTCCGTGCTGGACGGCGGCTCCAGCCAGGTCGGCATCGAATCGACCATCCTCGACATGTCGCGCCTGGCCACGCACGGCCCGGTGCTGCTGCGCCCCGGCCATATCAGCGCGCAACAGATCGCCGACGTGATCGGCACCATGCCGCGCCAGCCCGACCAGGCGGCGCCACGCGCCTCCGGCACGCTGGAATCGCATTACGCACCCAAGGCCCCGGTGGCGCTGTTGCCTACAGGCGACATCGAAAAAACCCTTGCGCAACTCAAGCTGCGCGGGCGGTGTGCCGCGCTGATCCACTACACGCCGTTCCCCGGCGCTCATCCAAATGTGGCGCTCCCGGCCGAGCCGCTAGGGTATGCTTATGGCGTGTATGCCGCATTGCGCGCGATGGACCAGCAGCAAGTCGAACTGATCCTCGTCGAAGCGCCGCCGAGCGGCGATGCCTGGCTGGGCGTCAATGACCGCCTGCGCCGCGCTGCGTTCGGCTCGACCGGCATCATTGAGCGTTTCCTGAACACGTAAGCGCAGCGGGGCAGCCCGCCTCCTGCGACAGCGAGGAGGCAGCCATGTCCCGCGATCCGGCACACATCGCATCCCCCCTGGCGCGCCGCGCCACTGCCACCGTATCGGCCGCCACGACGCGCATCGCCGCGGCCTTGCCGCTGGCCGCCACCGCGCGCCGCGTCGCCACAGCTATACCGCTCTTCGCCACTGCGCGCCGTATCGCCGCAGCCTTGCTGCTGGCGGCCGCCGTGCCGGGCGTTGCCGGCGCTGCCGGCGGCGCCGAGTCCTCGTCCGGTGCACGTTCCATGATGGCCGCGCCCGAACGCGGCAAGCTGCTGTCCGGTCCGACCTTGTCGCGCATCGAGACGGGCGTGTGGAGCACCGCCAAGCGCATTGACCCCGCCATGCTGTCCGAAGTGCTCGAGAAAGCCGGCGACGCCCTGGCCGAAGCGGCCGGCAAGCCGCGCTGCACCATTACCACCTACAGCCTGCGCTACAGCACCATCGGCGGCAGCGGCGAGCCAACCGATGCCAGCACCGCCCTGATCCTCCCATCCGGCAACGACCCCGCCTGCCAGGGTCCGCGGCCCGTGCTGCTGTACGCCCACGGCACCTCGACCGCCAAGGACCACAATATGGCCCGTCTGCGCGGCGAAGCCAAGCTGGTGGCCGCCCTGTTCACGGCGCAAGGCTACATCGTGGTGGCGCCCAACTATGCCGGTTATGACGGCTCCTCTTTGTCCTACCATCCTTACCTGAATGCGGAACAGCAAGCGGCCGACATGACCGATGCCTTGCGCGCCGCCCGTGTCGCCATGGCGCGCCTGAAAGTCCAGCCAGGCAAGGAGCTGTTCCTGGCCGGCTACTCGCAAGGCGGCCACGTCACGCTCGCCACCCAGCGCGCCATGCAGCAGGGCAGCGAGTTCAAGGTGACCGCCGCCGCCGGCCTGTCCGGCCCTTACGCCATGGCACGCTTTTCCGACACGGTGTTCAGCGGCCAGCCCAACGCCGGCATCACCATTTATTTGCCGCTGATCGCCACCAGCGCCCAGCGCGCCGGCGCCGCCATCTACAGCAAGCCGGAAGAACTGTACGAGCTGCAATACGCCAGCGGCATCGAGACCCTGCTGCCCACCCGCATGACGCGCAGCGAACTGGTCAAGCAAGGCAAGCTGCCCAAGCGCGCCTTGTTCGCCCTCGACTCGCAGCCGCAAGCCAGCGGCGCCGCCGCCTTCTTCAACAATCCCCACCTGGTGCGCACCAGCTACCGCGACGCCTACCTGCAAGACCTGGCCCAGCATCCTTGCGATGACGGCGACTGCACGCCCGCAAACAACCTGCGCAAATGGATGCTGAAGAACGACTTGCGCAACTATGTCCCGCAAAGCCCGCTCCTGCTGTGCGGCGGCAGCAAGGATCCGTCCGTCCCTTTCTTCAACGCGACCGCGGCGGCCGAATATTTCAGCCAGCACGGCGCGGCCCCGGTCGTGGTCGACCTGGAACAGCAGGAAGCCCAGGATGCCTTCAGTGCCGCGCGGCGCAGCTTTGCCCTGATCCGTGACAGCGCCTGGCAAAAGGCGCAGGAGGAGGCGGCCAAAAACGGGCGCAATGCCCAGGAATTGCTGATGGAAAGCTATCACTCCCGGCTCGCCGGCGCCCCATGCCTGCTGGCTGCCCGCAGCTATTTTGACGCACTGTTAACCAAGCGCCACGCTCCCCAGCAAGCAGCAAGCGCATTTACAAAATAGCGCTTGTAACAAGCTTGCATTCACTGGCATATTGTTCAGTTGCGAATAGCACGTTCGTTCGCAAACACTACAAGAAACAATCCCCTCTGGAGACACAATGCGTCAATTCACACTTGCCACGACGGTGGTGGCAGCGGCTGTGCTTGCCGGTTGCGGCGGCAACGATCCGCGCCCCGGCGACCAAACGCCGAAACAGAAATATTCCGCCCAGGTTACCTTCGGCGACAGCTTGTCCGACGTCGGCACATACAAGGTCGGCACCGTCGCCGCCATCGGCGGCGGCACCTTCACCATCAACGGCAACAACGTTTCGGCCAACCCGGCATTGACCGGCAAGAACTGGACCGAGCTGATGGCGGCCCAGGTCGGCTTGCCGGCGCCGTGCCCGGCCATGACCGGCCTGGACGGTGACGCCAGCAAGGGCTTCAGCGTGCCGGTGCAAACCAAGGCCAACTGCTATGGCTACGCCCAGGGCGGCGCGCGCGTGACCCATCCTGTCGGTCCGGGCCACAAAGCCACCGGCAGTGCGCTGGGCGCACTGACCGTGCCCATGGTCACCCAGGTCAAGAACCACCTGGCAGCGGTAGGCGGCAAGTTCAAGGGCGACGAGATCGTCTACGTCATGGGCGGCAACAATGACGTGCTGATCGGCCTGGAAGAATTGGCACTCGGCGCCAAGGCCGCTGGCGAGAAGGCCGGCAGCACCGCCTTTGCCACCAGCCTGACCATGCAGCTGGCGGCCGGCGCGACGAACCCGGCCACCGCCGCGCAATCGATCGGCGCCGCCATCGCCACCGAAGCGGCGCGCGCGGGCAGCACCAGCACCACCATCGTGCAGGCCGGCGTGACCGCAGCCGTGATGGCCGGCAATACCGCCGCCGCCTCGGCCACCGTGTACGGTCCGATGGTCGCCAAGGCACAAGCCGATGCCACCGCCGCCGGCACCAAGGCCGGTACCGACTACGCCGCCGCGCAGGGACCGGTCCTGGTGCAGAACATCGCCAAGGCGGCCACCGAACTGGTGGCCCTGGTCAAGACCCAGATCGTCGGCAATGGCGCCAGCTATGTCGTGGTGAACAATATGCCCGACATCGCCAACACCCCATCGGGGCTGGCGCAAGCGGAGAGCACCCGTACCCTGATCAATGCGATGGTGAAAGCCTTCAACGACACCCTGGCGGCCGGCCTGAGCGGGGAAACCAAAGTGTTGCTGGTCGACGTGTTCAGTGTCAGCCATGACCAGGCTAGCAACCCCGGCCCCTACGGCCTGACCAACGTCAAGGATACCGCCTGCGACCTGGCCAGGAACCCGCTGGGCAATTCCCTCGGCTGCAACGCCAGCAACCTGCGCGCAGGCGACGTCAGCCACTATTCCTACGCCGATACCGTCCACCCGACGCCGTTCCTGCATCTGCTGCTGGCACGCTATGTGTCGGAAAAAATGGTCGCCAAGGGCTGGATGTAATCAACGGATCGGAGACAGAATGACACAACGTATCAACACCGCCCTCAAACTGCTGGCGGCGGCGGCCGCGCTGCTGGCCGCCCCGGGCGCTGCGGCGCAATCCAAGGGTGAGTGGCTGGGCAAGGTCGGCATCAACAAGATCACCCCGCACGTCGAATCGGGCGACATCACCGCCCCGGCCAAGCCGGGCATCAAGGCCGACGTCGGTTCCGACACCAAGCCCATCTTCACGATCGGCTACATGCTGACCGATAACGTGAGTACCGAGCTGATGCTGGGCGTGCCGTACAAGCATGATATGTATGGCGCCGGCACCATCGACGGCACCGGCAAGCTTGGCACCGCGGAAGCGCTGCCGCCCACCCTGTTCCTGCAGTACCGCATGTTCGAACCGAACGCGGTGGTGCGCCCCTATGTCGGCCTGGGCTATACCTATGCCTACTTCCGGAAGGAGACCGGATCGGCCCAGCTGACCGCTGTGCTGAACACTGGCGGCACGCCGTCGACGTATTCGCTGGACGCCAAGCACGCCGCCAGCCTGGCGTTGGGCACCACGGTCAAGATCACCGACCGCATGTTCGCCGACGTCAACGTGGTCAAGACCAAGCTGAAGACCACCGCCCACTTCTCCACCGGCCAGACGCTGGACATCAAGCTCGACCCGCTGGCGGTCAGCCTGTCCGTCGGCTACCGCTTCTAAACCGATTTAAGGTATCCTGCCGAGCATGAAAAACATCATGCTCGGCATTTTCTCCCTGTGCCTTGGCACAGCCGCCCTGGCGCAGACTTGCGCCGAATCCCCGCCTTGCGTACGCGCCCGCAGTGCGGTCGAGGACTTGACGCGCATCGTCGCGCCCAACGGCGTGCAGGATACGTACAAGGCCAGCATCGGCGGCATCGACCAATGGATCAACGTGCGCGGCCAGGACCGCTCCAACCCGATGATCCTGTTCGTGCACGGCGGCCCCGCATCGCCCTCGATGCCGACCACCTGGCAATGGCAGCGGCCGGTCGAGGAATATTTCACCGTCGCCCATTACGACCAGCGCGGCGTCGGCAAGACGCTGCGCGCCAACGACGCCGACAAGGTGGCAGCGACGATCCATATCGACCGCTTCGTCGAGGACGCAATCGAAGTGGCCGAGCATTTGCGCAGCAAGTACCGGCAAGAGAAGCTGATCCTGGTTGGCCACAGCTGGGGCACCATCGTCGCCACCCGCGCCGCACTGAAGCGCCCCGACCTGTTCCATGCTTACGTCGGCATTGGCCAGGTCGCCAGCGTGCGCGAGAACGAGCGCATCAGCTTTGAATTCGGCATCGAGCAGGCCAAGAAACACAATAATGCCGAAGCGCTGAAGGAAATGGAGGCCATTGCCCCGTATCCGGGCGAGCAGCCCATCACGCGCGAACGCATCATCGTTGCCCGCAAGTGGCCGCAGTATTATGGCGGCCTGAGCGCGTACAGGAGCGACTCCAGGTACTACTATTCCGGTCCCATCCTGGCGCCGGAGTACGACCAGTCCGACTGGAAGGCCATCAACGAAGGCAGCCTGCTGACGCTCGGGCGCGTGCTGCAGGAATGGAGCGAAGTCGATTTCTTCAAGGTGAAGGAATTCCCGATCCCGATCGTGCAATTCCTCGGCCGCCACGATTACACGACGCCGACCGAACCGGTGGTGAAATGGATGGCGCAATTGAAAGCGCCCTACAAGCAAAGCGTTTGGTTCGAACGCTCGGCGCACATGATGCCGTGGGAAGAGCCCGGAAAAACCCTGGTCAGCTTGTTGACCTACGTGCGCCCGCTGGCCGACGGGAAGGCGCCGCGCAAGTAAGGGCGGCCGTCAGCCGCCGGTGTACGGTCCCTTCACCTCGCCCCAGCCCCACTGCGGCATGGACTGGTCCGCATCGACGGTGGCGCCGGGCTGCGAATTGATGACGGCCAGGCGCGAGCCCCATTCCAGGTAACCCACCAGGGCCGAGCGGAATTCCGGGTCGTCCGGCATCGACAATTCATCGGCCGTCTCCAGCAACAGCGCCACCCAGCGGCGACGCTGCTCCTGCGACAGATGGCGGTTCAAGTGCTGCCGGACCATGTGCGCATGGCCGCCATGCGCCTCGGAATAGGCCGCCGGCCCGCCCAGCACTTCGCCCAGGAAGGCCGCCACGTGTGCCGGGTGCTGATCGCCCATATGGGCAAAGACTACGCCGAGCAGCGGATCGGCCTTCACATGCTGGTAGAAACGGGAAGTCAGCCTGTCCAGCGCCTCAGCACCGCCAAGCCATTCGTACAAAGTAGGGACCATGCAGCCGCTCCTCGACGTATGGAATCGGCAGGCATGCTAGCACGAAAAGAATGTCCACCCTGGGGTCAGGAAACCAAGTGGACATTTTTTGTCCACTTTGGTTCCTGACCCCAGGGTGGACAAAGATGCTGGGTGGATTTATTGGAAGGCTTGGATGCCGGTCATCGCGCGGCCCAGGATCAGGGCGTGGATGTCGTGCGTGCCTTCGTAGGTGTTGACCACTTCCAGGTTCACCATGTGGCGGATCACGCCGAATTCGTCGGAAATGCCATTGCCGCCCAGCATGTCGCGCGCCACGCGGGCGATCTCCAGCGACTTGCCGCAGGAATTGCGCTTCATGATCGAGGTGATTTCGACGGCGGCCGTGCCTTCATCCTTCATGCGGCCCAGGCGCAGGCAGCCTTGCAGGCCGAGCGTGATTTCGGTCTGCATGTCGGCCAGCTTTTTCTGCACCAGCTGGTTGGCGGCCAGCGGACGGCCGAACTGCTTGCGGTCCAGGGTGTACTGGCGGGCAGTGTGCCAGCACGCTTCCGCCGCGCCTAGGGCGCCCCAGGCGATGCCGTAGCGCGCGGAGTTCAGGCAGGTGAACGGGCCCTTCAGGCCGCGCACGTCGGGGAAGGCGTTTTCTTCCGGGCAGAACACTTCGTCCATCACGATTTCGCCCGTGATCGAGGCGCGCAGGCCGAACTTGCCGTGGATCGCCGGGGCGGACAAGCCTTTCCAGCCTTTTTCCAGCACGAAGCCGCGGATCGCGCCTTCATCGTCTTTGGCCCATACGACGAACACGTCGGCCACCGGGGAATTGGTGATCCACATCTTGGCACCGGTCAGGGAGTAGCCGCCCGGCACCTTCTTGGCGCGGGTGATCATCGAGCCCGGGTCGGAACCGTGGTTCGGCTCGGTCAGGCCGAAGCAGCCGATCCACTCGCCGGTGGCCAGCTTGGGCAGGTATTTCTGTTTCTGCGCTTCGGTACCGAATTCATGGATCGGCACCATCACCAGCGACGACTGCACCGACATCATCGAGCGGTAGCCCGAATCGACACGTTCCACTTCGCGCGCGATCAGGCCGTAGGCCACGTAGTTCAGGCCAGGGCCGCCGTATTGTTCGGGAATGGTGGGGCCCAGCAGGCCCAGTTCGCCCATTTCGCGGAAGATCGAGGTGTCCATCTGCTCGTGGCGGAAGGCTTCCAGGATGCGCGGGGCCAGCTTGTCCTGGCAGTAAGCCGCGGCGGCATCGCGCACCATGCGCTCGTCGTCGGTCAGCTGGTCGTTCAGCAGCAGGGGATCGTCCCAGTGGAATGCGGCTTTGGTCATGTTGCTTCCTGTCTCTCTTTGTTTGTTAAAAAATCAAGTCATTTCAACAGGTCCCGGAACCGGCCGCCATGGAAGACCAGCGGCGCGCGCGGGTTGAATTCGCAGTGCTCGACCTCGCCCACGAAAATCACGTGGTCGCCCTCCGGGTAGCGGCTGCGGTTGTGGCATTCAAACCACGCCGTGCACCCCTTCAGGATCGGCTGGCCGGTGCGCGACAGTTCGAATTCGACCGTGCCGAACGGGTCTTCCGTGCGGGTCGAAAACAGCTTGGCCAGATGGGCCTGGTCGGCGCTCAGCACATTGATCACATAGTGCGAATTGCCGCTGAAAATGGGCAGGCTGTTGGCGCCGGTGCCCAGGCTCCACAGCACCAATGGCGGGTCGAGCGAGACGGAATTGAAGGAACTGGCCGTCAAGCCACGGAAACTGCCATCAGCGAGCCGCGTGGTAATCACGGTCACACCCGTGGCAAATTGCGACAGTGCCTGTCTGAAATGCACACTGTCGAACTCGCGCGAGGTGGCGCGTGGGGAGCTGGTATTCATGCGGGACCTGTTTGTTTCAAAGAGATTATGCCAAAGATCATTAGTCTAACCTTTGGCGAAAGCGACGGGGATTTTAGCTAAGGCGGCACTTTTTGAGCAGTGCTTGCCGATTTGCGCTACAGTAATAGTTCCAGTACGTGAGGAGGGCGATATGGCTGAAGTAGCAATCCTGGGCGGTGGATGCTTCTGGTGCACCGAGGCGGTGTACCTGGAAGTGCGTGGCGTGACCAAGGTCGAATCCGGCTATACCGGTGGCGCCCAGCCGAACCCGACGTATGAACAGGTGTGCACCGGCGAAACGGGGCATGCGGAAGTGGTGCGGCTGGAATTCGATCCGGCGCAGATCAGCTACCGTGACCTGCTGGAAATTTTCTTCACCATCCACGACCCGACCACCCTGAACCGCCAGGGCAACGATGTCGGTACCCAGTACCGCTCGGTGATCTATTACATGACTCCCGAACAAGAAGCCACCGCCCGGCAAGTGATGGCGGAAATGGCCCATGTGTGGGATGCGCCGATCGTCACCGAATTGTCGCCGGCGGCACCGTACTTCAAGGCGGAAGACTATCACCAGAACTATTTCGCCCAGCACCCGCTGCAAGGCTATTGCGCCTTCGTGGTGGCGCCCAAGGTGGCCAAGTTCCGCAAGACTTACGCCGACAAACTGCGCTAGGCAGGTGCGCGGCGCCGAGGCGCCGGGCGAGGCCGCGCGGCCTTCGGCGGCAGGGTGAGCGTAAAGGCCAGCGCCCGCGCGAGCCAGGGGGCAAGGGCGGACCGGTCGAGGCAGTCGCCTTCCGGCACCAGCGCATAGCCTGACATGACGCGGCCATGCATCGGCGAGAATGGATCGGCGCCGTCGGCCGCAATCGCCGCGGCCGCGCCATCTTTGCCCAGCCGCACCACGACCGAGTCCTGGAACAGGCCGCACACCAGGTTGCCGTTCACGAACGCGGCGGGGTAGCCGAACATCGGTTTCCGCACCAGGCCGGGATGCCCGGGCAGGGCGGCATCGAAGCGCGCGATCAGGTCGGGCGGCGATTTGGTCCACGGACTCGATGGCATGGCGTACTCACTCGAAGCGTTCGGCGCCGGCGGGCGGGACCACCCAGCTGTGCATGCGCGATTCGTAAATCGATACCAGCGGTGCCGGGAAACCGGGATCGGCGAAGGCGCCGACCGGTATGCCCAGGTAGTCGTCGTGCCCCTCCAGCGCGTAATAGACGGTGGCCCCGCACGTGGGGCAGAAGTGGAAGGTGGCGCGCGTGCCTTCATCGCCGATGCGGACGTAGGCGGTCGACTCGCCCGACACCGACACGTTTTCGCGATGGAAGCGCGCTTGCTCGCCGAAGACACTGCCGGTGCGGCGCTGGCAAGCCAGGCAATGGCAGATCGAAATGCGGACGGGTTCGCCGACGACTTCGGCGCTGAGCTGGCCGCAGCTGCATGAGGCAAGACGGGTGGGCATTCTGTTCTCCTGAAAATGTCAATGGCCGCCCGGGGTACTGCCTTGCAAGCGGCCGGGGGGGGCGCCGGGCAGTATGGCGGGCGGCCTCGGGATCCGGGGCACGCCATCCGGGCCGAGGATGACCGGCTCGGGCAGTTTTTCCCTGGCCTTCGCGGGCACCGATTTGGGCAGGGTGGCCGCCAGCGCGATCAAATGGGGCTGCAGCCGCTTGCGCCCCGCATTGGCATCGATCCACAGCTCGTAATAGCGGCGGCCTTCGACCCAGCTGAGCACCGACACGGCCCTGCCCGAGCGGGTTTCGAAGGACATCAGGCGTGCGGGCAGCCCACGGATACGTTCCGGCTCGTCCTGCGGCGCCCGGGCCGTCTGGCTGCCGTCGGCCGACATATCATGCTCGAACAATGTCAGCATATGTCCTTCCGGCGTGCGGAAGCCGCGGTACAGTCGCGATGGGATGCCGCCGACCAGCTCCTCCAGCTTGCCCGCGTCCTGGTAGTGCGCAAATGGCGTCCCCGCCAGCGCCACTGGCTGGAATGCCAGGCGCGGCATGGCCGACTTGAGCCGGGAGGCGACATCGTAACGTTCGATCACCGCGTCGCACACCAGGAGGAAGCCATGGCGTTCGATATCCGCCGCTTGCCGCGCCCGGTGCTCGGCAAAACCGGCGCTGCCGGGCGGCGGACCCGGTACGCACGATGCGTCCGCCGCTGGCTGCGCCGCCAGCGCCGGCGTGCAGAAAGCGAGGATTGCGGCGCTGCACAGGGCGGGCCAGGCGGATGCGGTGCGCATCGGAGATCTATGCATCCTGGGCTTTGGAAGGCACGGCCGAGCTGCTCTCCGTGAAGCGCGGCAGCTCGTCCCTGATCTCGAACCAGGGCAGCCGGGAGCGCGTCCAGACGTGGTCCTGGACCTGGATGCGGCCCGGTTCATCCAGGCTGCCCGCGCAGATTTGCACCCGGTCGGCCAGCACTTCTTCGCGCATGCCGATGGTGCTGCCGCAATCCGGGCAGAAGCCCCGTTCGGCATACGGCGAGGAGCGGTACCAGCGCGGTTCGCCGAGAAGCCAGGCAAACGATGCTTTCGGGAAGTGGACGAAAGCCAGCGCGGGCGCGCCGGAATGACGGCGGCACATTTCGCAATGGCAGATGACGCCGCGCAGCGGACGGGACGTGGCGCGATAACGGATGGCGCCGCACAGGCAGCCTCCTTCAAAATGCTCAGTGCTGGACATCGGGACTCTCAGGTTGGTGGTGGTACATGAAGCGACGCGACCAGGGCAGGGCGGAGGGATCGCGTCCCGCCTTGCCGCACACGATCTGGTACAGGCTGATCCAGTCGTGCTCGAAGGCGTAGGCACAGCCGGCAAGATAGACGTGCCAGATGCGGAAACGCTTGTCGCCCGCCAGTTCGCGCACCTTGTCTTCGTGCGCCTCGAAATTCTCGGTCCAGATGGCGCAGGTGCGGGCGTAATGGCGGCGCAGGTTTTCCACGTCGTACGCTTCCAGCTGTCCCTGCTGCATCGAGCGCAGCACTTGCCCGATATGGGCCAGTTCGCCGTGCGGGAAAACATACTTCTCGATGAATTCGCCGCCGCCATAAGGTGTTTCCCCGTTATCCGGGTCGGTGGAAGTGATCCCGTGGTTCATCACCAAGCCGTCGTCCGCCAGCAGCCTGTTGATAATGCTGAAGTATTCCACAAGATGGTTCACGCCCACGTGCTCGAACATGCCGACGCTGGTGATGCGGTCGAAGGTGCCGCGTACGTCGCGGTAATCCTGCAGCCGGATTTCGACCAGGTGGGTCAGCCCGGCCGCGCGCACGCGCTGCTGCGCCAGTTCATACTGGTTCTGGCTCAGGGTGATGCCGACGCAGCGCGCGCCATATTGCTGGGCGGCGCGGATCACCAGGGCGCCCCAGCCGCAACCGATATCGAGCAGGGTCTGGCCCGGCTGCAACCGGATCTTGGCCAGGATATGGTCGATCTTCCTGATTTGCGCGGTGGACAGGTCCTCGTCGCCATGCTCGAAATAGGCGCAGGAATACACCATGTTCGGGTCGAGGAATTGCTGGTAGAACTCGTTGGACACGTCGTAGTGGTAGCGGATCGCTTCCGCATCCACCTGGCGCGAGTGGCTGAAGGTGCGCACGATACGCGCCAGCTGGCCGGTCTGCTTGAGCGAGCTGCGCGCCAGGGCGTTGACCACGTTGATCATGTCGGCCGCGTGGCCCTTCACCTCGATGAAGCCTTCGACGTACGCGGTGCCAAGATTGGCCAGGGAGGGCGAGAGCAGGTAGCGCGCCGCCGAGGGACTTGGCACGCGGATCGTCACGCGCGGCGCTTCCTGCGAAAAATCGAAGCTGCGGCCATTCCACAATTCGATCCGCAGGGGCAGGGCGATTTGCGGGGCGATGCTGCTGATCCAGCTGTCGATACGGTTTTGTACGAACATGCGCCTGCCCCTTCCCGGTTGAGAGGGCGGATCAGGGCTGGATGCGTTCCTTGCTCCAGCGGCCGTCCGCCTGCAGCGTGTACACGATCCGGTCATGGAAGCGCGACGCGCGCCCCTGCCAGAATTCCACCCGGTCCGGCACCAGGCGGTAGCCGCCCCAGTGCTCGGGCCGTTGCGGCTGTTCGCCGCTGGCCGCCTCGACGGCGGCGTAACGCTCTTCCATCGCTTCGCGGCTGCCGATGGGATGGCTTTGCTGCGAAGCAATCGCCGCCAACTGGCTCTTCACCGGCCGGCTGTAGAAATACTTGTCGCTCTCCTCGGCCGACGTCAATTCCACCCGGCCTTCGATGCGCACTTGCCGCTCCAGTTCCGGCCAGAAGAACAGGATGGCCGCCTGCGGATTTTCCGCGAGTTGCCGGCCTTTCTGGCTCTGGTAATTGGTATACCAGGTGAAGCCGCGCTCATCGTATTGCTTGATCAGCACGATGCGCGAACTGGGGCGGCCATTGCTGCCCACCGTCGCCACGCTCATCGCATTGGGCTCGTTCACTTGCGCCTTCATGGCTTCATTGAACCATTTGGCAAACTGCGCAATCGGGTCGGCCAGGGTGTCGCTTTCCGACAGGCTGGCGCGGCCATAATCCATGCGCAGGTCCGCCAGGGCGATACCGCCGGCGATCGCCGCCGGCAGGAGGCCGCGGCGCTGCTGCATGGCCTCGCCCAGAATGGTCATCTGGGCGGGACTGAGTATCCGTTTGGCCATGGGCGCGATATGCGCCTCTTCGGTTTCCATGTGTACAGTATAGGCTTGCACGAAGCGATCTACATCCGCCGCATCCAAGTCGGCGCTGGAACCGTTGGCAATCTTGTCAAGTTGCGCATCGAGTATAGCCCAGTCCCGATCCATTTGCTGGTGCTCTGCCAGGATCCGCGGGCCCAACTGGCCGAGCAAGGCGGCATCCTCGCCCTGGGCGGCGGCCGTCAGCAGGGGGAACAGGTCGTTTTCCTCGTCCGCGTGGTGCAAGTGGGCCGCCTTGTTGAAATATTTTTGGACGGCTTGGGCGGCTTGCTGGGCGGCCGCATCGGCGCCGTGCTGCGGCAGGTGGGCCAGCAGGTTTTGCAGGGTTTGCAACTGTTTGCGGATCTTGTCGTGGCAATGCTTCAGGACGGCGATCGGCTGGTCGTAGCCGGGGGCGGTATCGATCAAGGAAGTGCTCATGATGCGGGTCTGGTGAACTTGGCAAGGAAAACATTGTAGCCCGGCTCAGCTAAAATAACGGGATGAATTCCCCGCAAAAAGTTGATCCAGTTCTGGAAGATATCGATTTTGACCGCCGTTTCGGCGGCATTGCCCGCCTGTACGGTGAACAAGCCTTGGCCCGTTTCCGTTCGGCACATGTCTGCGTGATCGGCGTGGGCGGTGTCGGGTCCTGGATTGTCGAGGCGCTGGCGCGTTCGGCGATCGGCAAGCTGACCTTGATTGACCTCGACAACGTGGCCGAGTCGAACATCAACCGCCAGATCCAGGCACTGAGCGGGACCATCGGCATGGCCAAGATCACGGCGCTGGCCGAGCGCATCGCGCAAATCAATCCATTCTGCGAAGTGGTGCAGGTGGAGGATTTCATCACGCCGGATAACCTGGATGAGATGGTGGGGGCGCATCAGTTCGACTATGTGGTCGATGCCATCGATTCGGCCAAGTCGAAGACGGCGCTGATCCATTATTGCCGCAGCAAGCAGATTCCGCTGATCGTGATCGGCAGCGCGGGCGGGCAAACCGATCCGACGCGGATCGAGGTGCGCGACCTGTCCAAGACCGAGCAGGAGCCGTTGCTGAAGAAAGTGCGGCGGCGCTTGCGCAGCCAGTACAACTATCCGCCCAATTCGAAGAACAAGCTGGGGGTGGATGCGGTGTTCTCCATGGAGCCGTTGAAGTTTCCCGAGAGTGGGGAAACCTGCACGGTGGATGGGGATGAGCGGGCGCCGCAGCCGGGGCTCACCGGCATCAATTGCGCGGGGTTCGGTTCGGCGATGGTGGTGACGGCGACGTTCGGTATGGTGGCGGCGGGGCATTTGCTGCGCAAGCTGGCGGAGCAGGTTGAAGCCGGGGAAACCGGAAAACCGGTGTCAGGCACGAGTGCCTGACACCGCTGTGCCGGTGTTGGCGGTTTCGGCGAGCGGCACATACGTGCCATCGGGCCTGGATTCCACCAGTGCCAACCCTGCCACCCGCCACACTACCGGCGCGCCGTCAAACCGGGCCGGCGCCTCGTGCGCCTCCCTTGCCAGGGTGATATGCGGCTTGAATTCCCCATGTGTGGCCGCGCTGAAGCCGGCCGCTTCCAGCCGCGCCATCAACGCTGCCTGCGCCGCCAGCAAACCGTCCGGCGGATGGCGCATCCCCGCCCAGGCGATGCGCGGCCGCTTGAAGTAGCCATAACAATCGATCTCCAGCCGCAGCGGCGGCACCGGCACTTCCTGCAGGATCCCCAGCAGCACCGGCAAGGCGGCAGCCGGCTGCTGCCCAAGAAACGCCATGGTCAGGTGCAATTTCTGGGGCGGGATGAGCCGCCCCTGCACCGGCTGTTGCAGGCGCGCCAAAGCCTGGCGGGCCGCATCGTCCGGCCACAGCGCAAAAAACAGTTTACGGACAGGTTCATTTGCTATCATGGCAGCCGCCTTAACATCACCTGATGAAATATACATGAAACGCACTTCGATCCTGTTCGCATTCCTGTGCGCCGCCGGCCTGGCGCAGGCACAGCAGCCTACCCAAGAAGCAACCCCGGCCCAGCAAGCGGCGCCCGCCGCATCCGCCGGCGCCGCCCAAGCCGAAGCCACAGCGCCGGCCCAGCCAGGTCCGGTCGTGCCGGGCTCGGCCCAGCCAGGTCCCGCCGCCGAGCAATTGATCATCACCGACCACAAGATCGGCAAGGGGGCCGAAGCCAATGTCGGTGCCACCGTCTACATGCACTACACCGGCTGGCTGTACCGCCCGCTGGCCAAGAACCAGCGCGGCCGCCAGTTCGACAGCTCGCACCCACGCGGCGAACCGCTGGACTTCAAGCTGGGCACGGGCAAGGTGATCAAGGGGTGGGACCAGGGCATCGTCGGCATGAAGGTGGGCGGCAAGCGCACCCTCATCATTCCGGCGGAACTGGCTTATGGCGCGCGCGCACTGCCGGGCATTCCTGCCAACTCGGCCCTGATCTTCGACGTCGAATTGATGGACGTGAAATAAACGGCGCCGGCTGCCGGGCCGGTGCCGCTTAGCGGTAATCCTCGGCGGCCAGCCCGTATTTCTGCATCTTGTGGTACAGGGTCTGTTTCGGCAGGCCCAGCGCGGTACAGGCGGCGGCGACGTTGCCGCCGGCCGCGCGCAGCGCCTGGTCGATCAGCATGCGTTCGAACGCGGCGACCTGGTCGGCCAGCGAGGCCGGCGGCGCACTGTCCGTACCGGCGGACAAGCCCAGCACGAAGCGGTCGGCCGCGTTGCGCAATTCGCGCACATTGCCGGGCCAGTCCTGCGCCATCAACTGCTGCATCTGCGCGGCAGGGACCACGGGGCAGGGCCGCTTGTAGCGCGCCGCCGCATCGAGCAGGAAGTGTTCGAACAGCAGCGGAATGTCTTCGCGCCGCTCGCGCAGCGGCGGAATTTGCAGCACGATCAGGTTCAGCCGGTAATACAGGTCGCTGCGGAATTTGCCCTGGTCGGAAAAATCCTTCAAGTCTTCCTTGGAGGCGGCGATCACGCGCACGTCCAGCGGCACCGGGGTATTCGAGCCCAGGCGCTGGATCGAGCGCTCCTGCAACACCCGCAACAGCTTGACCTGCATCGCCAGCGGCAAGCTTTCTATCTCGTCCAGGAACAGCGTGCCCCGGTCGGCATGCTCGATCTTGCCGACCTGCCGCTTGGCGGCGCCGGTGAAGGCGCCTTGCTCATGGCCGAACAGCTCGCTCTCGAAAATCGTTTCCGGGATGGCGCCGCAGTTGACCGGCACGTAGTGGTGCTTGGCGCGCTCGCTGAACTGGTGCAGGCAGCGCGCCACCAGTTCCTTGCCGGTGCCGGTTTCGCCGTAGATCAACACGTCCGCCGGCTGCCCGGCGACGTCCAGGATGGTTTGCCGCAAGGCTTGCATGGCAGGCGTATTGCCCAGCAGGCAAGCGTCGATGCCTTCGCTGTGCGCCAGACGCTGGCGCAGCGCATACACTTCCAGCTGCAGGCGGCGCTTGTCGGCGGCGCGCCGCACCACCTCGGCCAACTGTTCCGACGAATAAGGCTTCTCGATGAAATCGTAGGCGCCGTCGTGCATGGCTTGCACCGCCATGGCGATGTCGCCGTGGCCGGTCACCAGGATCACTGGCAGCTCGGCGTCAATGGCGCGCACCGCCGCCAGCAATTCCAGTCCGCTCATGCCGGGCAGCTTCACGTCGCTCACCAGCACGGCCGCGCTGTGCGCCTGCAGCTGCCGGGCTACCGGCTCGGCACTGTCATAGCTGCTCACCGTGAAGCCCGCCAGCTCCAGCGCCTGGGCGCTGCCGGCGCGCACGGTCGGGTCGTCTTCGACCAGCAGCACTTGAATATCGTTCATTACGTCTCCTGCGCCGCTTTGAGTTCGATCACGAAACAGGCGCCGGCACTGCCCTGTTCCGCTTTGAGGCTACCGCCGAAGTCGCGGATGATCTGTTCCGAAATGGCCAGGCCCAGCCCCAAGCCTTCGCCTTGCGGCTTGGTGGTATAGAAGGGCTCGAACAGCCTTGCGCGCACTTCGTCGCTGAGGCCGGGGCCGCTGTCGGCCACCCGGATCAGCACGCGCCCCGGCTTGTTGCTGACTTCCAGCACCAGCTCGCGCACCGCGCAACCGGCCATCGAATCGAGGGCATTGGTCATCAGGTTCAACAAGACCTGCTCCAGCCGGTTGCTGTCGCATAAGGCATAGATGTCGGCCTGGTCGATGCGCAACTGGAAAGCCACCTTGTCGAGCTGGATGCGGCGCTCCACCAGCACCAGCGCGTTCGAAATCGAGGTATGGATGGACACCGGGCCCAGCTCCAGGTTCGACTTGCGCGCGAAACTTTTCAGCTTGCCGGTAATGGTACCCATGCGGGCCACCACTTGCGAAATAGTCTTCAGATTGTTGCGCACCTCGTCCATGCGGCCGCGCTCGAACAGCAGCACGGCATTGTCGGACATGGTGCGCAGCGCCGTCAGCGGCTGGTTCAGTTCGTGCGTGATGCTGGCCGACAACTGGCCCAGCACGGCCAGTTTGCCCGCCTGGAACAGCTCGTTCTGCGTGATCTGCAACTGCTGCTCGGCCTGGCGCCGCACTGCCACTTCCTTGCTCAAATCCTGGGTCATGCGCGCCAGGCTGGCGGTGCGCTCGTCCACCATGCGTTCAAGCTCCTGCTTGGAACGCATGCGCTGGCGCCAGTACAGGAACAGCAGCACCAGGAAGCCGTAGGCCAGCAGCGCGAACAGGAAAGCCAGGCTGGCATTGCCGCGCGCCGAACTGAGGTCGGACAGATAAATGAATGTCCAGTCACGCGGGGCCAGCGAACGGGTCTGGGCCAGCATCAGCGGCGGCGCGCCGGCCTGGCCGGTATTGCCGTCGCGGATGGCGAGCAGCCGGTGGCCATTGGACAGCGGCCGGTCATGCGCCAGCGCCAGGGCCGGCAGCGCTTGCCCGAAGTACTGGCGGGTTTGCGCCAGTTCGTCGCGTACGCTGGCCGGCAGTGGCTTCAGGGTCTTGAATTTCCAGGCCGGGTCGGAGCTGAGGAAGATCACCCCATTGGCATCCACCAGCGCGACCTTGTCGGCGCCCTGGGTCCAGCTGTGCTGCTGGCTTTCGATGCTGACCTTGATCGCCGCCACGCCCAGCATGCGGCCTTCCTTGTAGATGCCGTGGGCATAGAAATAGCCCGGCTCCAGGCTGGTGGTGCCGACCCCGTAAAAGCCGCCGGGACGGCCGCGCAGCGCATTGCGGATGTACGGGCGGAAGTTGACGTCGTCGCCCACGAAGCTGTCCTTCTGGCGCCAGTTGCTGGCGGCCTGGGTGCGGCCTTGCAGGTTGACGATGTAAATATTGCTGGACTCGGCCTTGCGGTTCAAGCCTTCCAGGTATTCGTTGACGCGGTGGCGCGCGTCGTCGTCGCCCGGCTGCTCCAGCAGCCGGATCACGTCCTTTTCCAGCTCGAGCATGCGCGGCACCAGGTCGTACTTGTCGAGCAGGTTTTCCAGGCTGGTGGCATAGACTTCCAGCCGCTGCGCACCGGCGCCGCGCAAGCGTTCGGCGCTGACGCGGTCGGCCCACCAGTAGGCCAGGTAGGGCAGCGTCAAGCCCGCCAGCAAGACCAGCCCCCAAACGGTACGGACGTGCTGCGTCGGACGCGGCTGTGCTGGGTGCGGGACGGCGATGGCGGGCTGGACTGGCATAACGGCAACTATAGCAAACCTGGTTTACAACACGTGGCGCAACCCCAGGTTGATGGCGCTGCGGCCCTTGCCGTCGTCGGTGGCATTGCCGACCGTGAAGGCGGCGCCATTGCGGTTGCCGATGCGGCCGTAGGCTGCGTACAAGTCGGTTTGCCGCGACAGGCCGTACAGGTAAGCCACGCCGAACTGGCGTGCATCCTGCTTGGCCGCGCTGCGGTCCAGGTGCTGCACCACCGAACCGGCGAAGCGGTGCGGACCGTAGTTCGCGCACAGGCCCAGCACCACGTCACGGCTGGCCACGCCGGGCTGGCCGACCGTGCCGCCGCTCACGATCGCGCCGGCCGCGCTGCTGGACAGCAGGGCGGCGCCGCCGCCCACGGTGCCCATGCCGCGGTTGTCGGCGTAAGCGGCATGCAACTGGTAGGCGCCCAGCGTGTAGCGCGCCGCCAGCAGGGTATGGCGTGCATGCAGTCTGCCTTCCGCATGTTCGCGCCGGTGGTGTGCCAGCGCCACCGACAGCGGCCCCTGCGCGTAGTTGACGGCGCCGCTCAACGCGCGCTTGCGGGTGCTGTCGCCCGCCACTTCGCCGGCACTGTAGGCCAGGTCGGCCGACCAGCCACCCAGTTTGGGCGAGGTGTAGCGCAGTGAATTGTCCATGCGGCGGTTGGGCACCATCAGGTTGGCCGCCTGGCCTGCCAGGCCATCGCCGAAGGGATCGCCAATATCGAGCAAGGCCATGAAATAGGGCGAATATTGGCGCCCCGCGCTGAGCGCGCCGAGCGGGCCACGCAGCGCAACGAAGGATTGGCGGCCAAAGGCCAGTCCGCCTTGCCCGGCGGCGCCGCTATCCATGGCGACGCCGCTCTCGATGACGAAGCTGGCCGACAGGCCGCCGCCTAGGTCTTCCGTGCCTTTGAAGCCGAGGCGGGAACCGGAGGCGACGCCGCTGCTCAGGTTGGCGGTATGGCCGGCGCTGCCGCCGCGCTCAAGCACGATGCCGACGTCGGCCACGCCATAGATTTTCACGCCGGTTTGGGCGTGCGCCGTGCAGCAGGACAGGGCCAGCAGGGTGATGACAGGGTAGTTCATTGGTTCTCCTTATGCCGCGCGCACGTAGCTGTGCTCGTCCGCTTTTTCTTCCGCGCCCAGGGCGCCTTCCCATTTCGCCACGACAGCGGTGGCGATCGCATTGCCGACCGCGTTGGTGGCCGAGCGCCCCATGTCCAGGAACTGGTCGACGCCCATCAGCAGCAGCAAGCCGGCTTCCGGGATGTTGAATTGGGTCAGGGTGGCGGCGATCACGACCAGCGAGGCGCGCGGCACGCCGGCCATGCCTTTCGAGGTCAGCATCAACAGCAGCAGCATGGTGATTTGCGTGCCGAGCGACAGGTCGATGCCGTAGGCCTGGGCGATGAACAGTACCGCGAAGGTGCAATACATCATCGAGCCGTCCAGGTTGAAGGAATAGCCCATCGGCAGGACGAAGCTGGAAATACGGCGCTGCACGCCGAATTTGTCGAGCGCGACCAGCAGCTTCGGGTACGCCGCTTCCGAGCTGGCGGTGGAGAAGGCGAGCAGGAACGGTTCGCGGATCAGGCCCACCAGGCGCAGCACGCGCGGGCCCAGCACGGCGAACCCGGCGCCGACCAGCAGCACCCACAGGATGGCCAGGCCCAGGTAGAAGCCGCCCATGAACTTGGCAAACGTGGCGAGGATGCCGAGACCGTTGGTGGTGACCACCGATGCCATGGCGGCGAACACGGCCAGCGGGGCCATGTTCATGATGGCGCCGGTAATGCGCAGCATCACTTGCGCCAGCTCGTCGACCACGGCCAGCAGGCGCTTGCCGCTGTCACCCAGCGCGCCCAGGGCGGAGCCGAAGAAGATCGAGAACACCAGCACTTGCAGGATCTCGTTATTGGCCATGGCTTCGATGGGCGACTTGGGCACCACGTGGCTGATGAAATCCTTCAGCGTGAAGGCCGAGGTTTTCAAGCCGGTACTGGCATCGATGGCGGGCAGCGGCAAGCCCAGGTTGGTGCCCAGCTGCATCAGGTTCGACAGCAGCATGCCGAGCGCCAGCGAGAACAGCGAAGCGACGATGAACCAGGCGAACGCCTTGGCGCCGATGCGCCCGGCGGCCTTGCCGTCGCTCAGGTTGGCGATGCCGACGGTGAGGGTGGAGAACACCAGCAGCGCAATGATCATCTTGATCAGGCGCAGGAAGATGTCGGTCACCAGCGAGATATGGGCGGAAATGTCGGCGGTCAGTTTCTTGTCGGGGAACACCGTGTGACAAGCGTAGCCGACCGCGATGCCAAGCAGCATCGCGAACAGGATATAGAGGGTGAGGGGGCGCTTCTTTTGCATACCGGTCTCCGTTGTTGTCAGGTCCCCGCGGCGGAGGGCGGGGTCCTGGCTCAACAGCAAGCCGTATGCCTGCTGGATGGATTACCGGTAAGTGCTTGATTTACAAGCTGTCTGGATCTTCTCTATTGCCGAAGCAGCAATCAATCCGCCCCATTATTCGGATAGCCCGAAAGGGGGGCGGTATGAATTGTTGGACTTAATGGGCGTGGCCGTGGTGATGGCCGGGCGCGTGGTCGTGATCATGGTCGTGCGTGTGATCGTGATCATGATCATGGTCGTGGTGGTCATGGTCGTCCTCGTGCGCGTGGCCATGGCCGTGCAGGCTGCATTCATGCTGCGTGGTGCCTTGCTCGGTTTGCAGTGTGGTGTGGTGGATGCCGAATTGCTCTTTCAACTGGCGCGCGATGTCGTCGATCACCCTATCGCCCGGATAGCCGCCCGGCATGACCAGATGGCAGGTCAAGGCGACGTCGGTCGTGCTCATCGACCAGATGTGCAGGTCATGCACGCCGCTCACGCCCGGGCGGGCCAGCAGGAAGGCTTCCACTTCGCCGGCGTCCACGTTGCCGGGGACCGCGCCCAGGGTCATGTCCAGCGCTTCGCGCAGCAAGGCCCAGGTGCTCTTCATGATCAGCACCACGATGACCAGCGACACCGCGGGATCGATCCACGCCCAGCCGGTGGACATCACCACCAGGCCCGCGATCAGCACGCCGAGCGAGATGGCCGCATCGGCCGCCAGGTGCAGGTAGGCGCCGCGGATGTTCAGGTCGTCCTTGCTGCCCTTCATGAACAGCCAGGCCGAAATGCCGTTGACCGCGATGCCGATACCGGCCACCACCGAAACGGTCAAGCCCGCCACCGGCGTCGGCGCCATCAAGCGTTCGACGGCGCCCCAGGCGATGGCGCCGGTGGCCGCCATCAGCAGCATGCCATTGAACAGCGCCGCCAGGATGGAGCTGCTGCGCAAGCCATAGGTATAGCGGCCCGACGGTTCGCGCTTGGCCAGGATGGCCGCGCCCCAGGCCAGGATCAGGCTGAGCACGTCCGACAGGTTGTGGCCGGCGTCGGCCATCAGGGCGGTGGAATTGGCCAGGAAGCCATAAAAGAACTCGATCGCCACAAAGGCGGCGTTGAGCGCGATCGCGGTGGCGAAAGCGCGGCCATGGCCGACGTCGCCGTGATGGTGGTGGTGATGGCCGTGGTCGTGGCCATGTCCGTGATGATGGTGGGCGCTCATTGCTCGCTTCCGTTGGCTGGTTCGGCGATGTGCTCCAGCATATCGCGCAGGACACCGCTGATATGGGCATCGGCGGTGGAATAAAAGACTTGCTTGCCCTGGCGCCCGGATTTCACGATGCGGGCCCCGCGCAGCAAGCGCAGGTGGTGGCTGACCAGGGACGAGCTCAGTTGCAGCGAGCCCGCAATTTCGCTCACCGCGATTGGCTGCTCGAGGCAAGCCAGCACGATGCGCAACCGCGTCGGATCGCCCAGCAGGTGGAACAGATCAGCCAGCTCCGCGACGGAAGCGTCATTGTCAGGATAGATAGCCATAGCAAACAAGTGAATAGGTATTCACATGTTAGCACGA
The DNA here is from genome assembly GCA_965650885.1 of uncultured Oxalobacteraceae bacterium. GTDB lineage: Bacteria > Pseudomonadota > Gammaproteobacteria > Burkholderiales > Burkholderiaceae_D > Rugamonas. The sequence continues at coordinate 13,422 of CBFGQI010000034.1, read as the reverse complement.
AACTTTGTCCACCCTGGGGTCAGGAACCAAAGTGGACATTTTTTCCTGCGCAAGAAAATTTGTCCGCTGTGGTTCCTGACCCCGGGGTGGACAAAAGTTGCTTGGGGCTCGGGAATCAGGGTTTGGCGAGTTCGGCTTCGACGGCGGCGCGGGACTTGGCGTCGAGGGTTTGCAGGGCGCGCTCGAGCTTGGCGGGCGGGATGCCGGCGGGCTTGCTGAAAATGGCTTGGCCGATCAGGACCAGGGCGGCAGTCAGCAGCGCGACGCCGGCGGCGGCGGCCAGCAGGCGCAGTTCGCGGCGCGAGAATGGTTCGTGGGAGGTGGGGATGGGGCGCGCGCCAGGGGGCGGGACGTAGGCGCCCGCCGGCGCGTGCGTGCCATCCAGCTTCGCCAGGTGGCGCTCGACCGCCTCTTCCAGCACGGCTTCGTTCAGCGCCACCAGCGCGAAAATGGGGTCGTCGACATCGACCTTGATGCCGGTCTTTTCGAAGACGTGCAGGCGCAGCTTGTGCGGGTCGAGGGCCATTTACCAGTTCACCAGGTCAAGTTGTTCGAACAGGTCGCGGAACACGACCTTGATGCGCTGCTTCTCCATCACATTGAACTTGTCGCTGGCCTTCACTTCGTCGACGGTCAGGCGGCCAGTGTTCATCTTTTTTACGTCGGCGCCGAACGTGTCGGCATTGCGCGCGCTCAGCACCACGCGGCCGCGCACCCGTGCCGAATTGTCGGCGTAGGTTTGCGATTCGAGGAAGGATTTGCCGGACGCCGATTGCAGCAGGCCGAAATGCTCGTTCTCCCACAGCACCAGCGGCACCTGGGTCGATTTGGCGGTGGTGACGAAGCCCATGGCGGTATCGTGCAGCGTGTCGCCGCCGCCGACGATGGTGTGGATGTACACCTTGCGGCCCGATTCCTCCAGCAGGGTGAAGCAATCGTTCTCGATCAGGTAGGCCATCAGCGGCGAGAAGGTATTGGCGCCATTGTCGACCACGCAGTTGCCTTCTTCTTCCAGGATATCGATCATCAGCGCGTCGAAGCGCTTGGGGTCGATGGTGCGCGATTCGGTCATCACTGGTACGTGCTGGACGTCCAGCGCCTTGTAGCGCGAGAAGGTGGTATTTTCCTGGTCGGTGTCGTAGCAGCGCAGCGGGGTGTCGCTCTTGGTCTTCAGCCATTGGGCGAGGATGGTCGAAACATAGGTCTTGCCGATACCGCCCTTGCCCTGCAGGACGAAGTGAACCGTGTTGTGCATTGATGCTCCTGTTGTCAGTGGCAGGCGGCCGCGCCGCTGTCGCGGGCCTCCTGCTGCGGTTGCTCCGGCTCGGGCTTCGGTTCGACCGGCAGGAACTCCCATTCGTAGCTGTTTTCCTTCAATACCAGTTTCAGCACACCGGTGCGCCAATTGATGCGCGCTTCGCTCTGGTCATGGATCCAGAGGAAGGGCGTGAGGTAGGCGCCGCCGGTGCCGACCACGAACTGGCGCACACCGCGCGCCGTATCGGGACGGGCGTCGGCGTCCATCGGCGCCAGGCGCTCATAGTCGTGGTCATGCCCGGACAGCACCAGTTCGGCGCCGGCGTCGTACAGGACGCGCCAGACGTCCTGCATCTTCCTGCTCGGGGTGTGCCCGCCAGAACTATACATGGGAGCGTGCCAGTAGGCGAGGGTGCAGCGCGACCGGCTGGCCGCCAGGTCGTCCTTGAGCCACGCCAGCTGGCGCTGATGGTCGGCCGGGTTCAGGTGGCTGTTCAGGGAAATGAAGTGCCAGCCACCCTGGTCGAAACTGTAATAGCCGCGCCCGCGCGGGCCGGCCAGCTCGCCAAAATAGTCGTAATAGCCGTCGGCCTTGCCGCTGGCGTATTCGTGGTTGCCGGGCGTGGGCCGGGTGCGCGCGCGGAACTGGCCCCAGGTGGGGGCATAGCAGTCTCGGAATTCGGCGGGCAGGCCGGATGGGTAAGTATGGTCGCCCAGCGACAGCACCAGGGCGCCCGCGTCGCCCTTGGCGATCAGGGCGGCCGTTTCCGCGGCGCCGGAATAGGCGGCGCGGCTATAGCGGCAATCCGCAATGTCCCCCGCCGCGTACACGGTCACCTGGCCTGGGGACTGGCCCCCGGGGACTGACCCCGCCCTACCGGTTTGAAGCAAGCCGGCAGCCACAAGGCCCACCCAAGGTAGAATGCATCTTTTCATCGGCACCATTGCAAAGGCATGCGAGTTTCACCATCCAGCGAGCAGGAAGCGATCCTGCAGTCCCGCGCCCAGACCCTGATGATCGAGGCGCGCGCCGGGACAGGCAAGACTACCACGCTGGCCATGCTGGCGGCACAGGAACCCGGCGTCGTGCTGGGCCTGTGCTTTTCCGAAGGCGCGCGCCAGCGCTTCTATGAAAAGCTGGCGCTGGAATGCCCCCAGCGCAAAGTGCAGGTGCTGACCGTGGAAGCGCTGGCCCGCTCGCAGCTGACGCGCATTGCGGAACATGGCAACTGGCTGGACTTGCCCGCGCGCTGGTCCAGCCTCGAGCAGTTGCGGCCCATGCTGGTATCGGCGGCCAACGCGGTGTGGCAGCGCTACGAAGGCCGCTATACCGAGTTCGATTTCGATTTCGAGCGCAGCACCCAGCGCGTGGAAATGATGCTGCAATTGCTGGCCCAGATGAAGGCCACCCTGGCCACCTTGCGCTTCGAGGATGAAGTCTTCGACGACTTCACCTTCGACGAGTTGTGCAACCAGTTCCAGCTGGAAGACCGCGAGATCGTGGAAATTTTCCACGAATTCGAGCGCCGCCGCCAGCCGCAGGCCGGCCATATCCTGTGGCAGGCGCCGGTCGATTATGCGACCGACCTGGTGGCTATCCTGCGCCGCTTCCCGGAAGCGGTACACGACATGCCGCAAGCCGACCTGCTGCTGGTCGACGAGTGGCACGACGTGAACGCGGCCGAATTCGAGCTGATGCAACTGTTCCGCCGCAATGCGCGGCTGGTGGTGGTGGGTGACCGCCACCAGGTGATCAACGCCGAGCGCGGCGCCGATCCGCGTTTTTCGGGCGGCGGCTTCGAGCTGGCTTTCCCCGGCGCCGAGCGGCTGCCGCTGTCGCAATCGCGCCGTTGCGGGGTGTCGCTGAAAAAGCTGCTGGAACGGGCGCTGCCGAAATGCGGTTTCGAGTCCCATCCCGACACCTATTCGGAGGTGCGCCATGTGGAATACGACGCGGCCGACCCCCAAGCCTGCGCGCGCGCCGTGGTCGGCAAGGCGCAAGAGCTGGCGCTTGGGCCTGGCCTGGCCATCATCCTGCGCGAAGTGGACCAGAGCGTGGAAATCGAAAATGCCCTGCTCGACGCCGGGCTGCCTTACCAGTGCGACGGTTTCGCCTCCTATCTCAAACGCCCGGAAATCATGGCCCTGCGCGCCCTGCTGCATGTGGCCAGCGGCGACTACAGCACGCTCAAGGCGGACAAGGAGAGCTGCGAACTGATGGTCGATGGCCTGCAGACCTATTTCGCCGTGTCCGGCGACCGCCGCGACTACGAGGCCAGCCACGCCATGTACGGTTCCGGCGACGCTTACCAGCAACAGAAGGATGCCGTAGCGCGCGACCCGGAAACCCTGGCATTCATGTTCAGCGGCCTGCTGTGCGTGGAGCAGCCTTACGACAATGGCGCCACACGGCGCTGGAAGCAGCGCCTGGCCGCCGTGCTGGAGCAAATGAAGGAACAGGCGGCAACGGCCAGCGCCGTGCAATTGCTGGAATTGGCCAGCACGGGCCTGGACCTGCCGGCCGCCACGCGCCGCACCTTCGTCAACCGCGCCCACGCCGATTCGGTGCTGCGCACCCTGCGCGCCTTCATGGACTTTGCCCGGCGCCAGGGCGGCGCCAAGGCGCCGGCTTTCCTTGAGGAGTTGCGCCGCCGCCAGGTGGCAACGCGCGCCAAGCCGGGTGCGCGCGGCGGCGCCGGCAAGGCGCTGGCGCTGGCAACCGTGCAGTCGGCAAAGGGCAGGGAATGGCAGCATGTGCTGCTGCCGTATATCGAAGAAGGGCAATTCCCGCGCGCACCCCGCAATGCGGAGGAATACGCCGAGGAACGGCGCTACCTGTATGTGGCGATCAGCCGCGCCATCGCCGGGCTGACCCTGTTCGAACCGGCGGCGGCGGAGCGCCGCAGCCGGCTGCTGGCCGTCAATTGATAAAGCGCAGCAGCCCTTTCAGCGCATGCTCGATGGTTTGCTGGCGCACCGCGTGGCGGTCGCCGGAAAACACCAGGCGCTCGGTGTGGACCGTGTCGGCATTGGCCCAGCCGAAACACACCGTGCCGACCGGCTTGCCCGGCACCGCGCCGGTCGGGCCGGCGATGCCGGTGACCGAGATCGCCACATGGGCATTGCTGGAACCGACCGCGCCCTGGGCCATGGCGGCCGCCACTTCTTCGCTGACGGAACCGAACTGGGCCATCATGGCGGCCGGCACGTCCAGCATTTCCGTCTTGGATGCGTTCGAATAGCAGACGAAACCGCAATCGAACCAGCCGGTGGAGCCGGCGATTTCCGTGATGGCCGTCGAAATGCCGCCGCCGGTACACGATTCCGCGGTCGCCAGCAGCAAGCCTTTGTCTTGCAGGGCCTTACCCACCTGGGCGGCCAGTTCGTTGATGTCGGTACTCACTTGTGGCTCCTTTTGCAAACAAAAGCGGTTGACCCCATTCTAGCGCGCAGCTGTGCCGATTGACCACGCTGCAGCGCAATAATGTGGCGTCACATCTAACTTGCTAGTCTGAGAATGCTTCTATCCTGAGGAAAATCAATATTTGCGCCACTGATTCGTGCTCAGCGATAGAATGGCGCAAATCCCCGTTCGCGAGGCAAGGTGGTGAGGACTCTCCCAGCAAGACGTCCCGGGTTCTGGCTGGCGCTGCTGTTGGCAGCGTTGTGGCCGCTGCTTGCCCATGCCCAAGCCAACGCCACGCTGGAACGCCAGGTCAAGGCCGCCTACCTGTACAAGTTCGCCGGTTTCATCGAATGGCCCGAAGGCAGCTTCGCCCGCCCCGACAGCCCGGTGGTGATCGGCGTGGCCGGCGCCGACGCGCTGGCCGAGCAACTGGAACAGACCGTGGCCGGCCATAGCGCCAACGGCCGGCCCTTGCTGGTCAAGCGTGTGCGGCGCGGCGACAGCCTGGCCGGCATCCATATGCTGTTCATCGCGTCGCAGGACAAGGGCCTGGCGCAGGAGCTGCTCACCGCCAGCCGGGGACAGCCGGTGCTGACCGTGACGGATGCCGATGAAACCCACGGCCTGGGCAGCGTGATCAACTTCGTCATCGCCGACGAACGCTTGCGTTTCGAAGTATCGCTCAAACATGCGGTGGCTGCGCGCTTGAAGATCAGCGCGCGCATGCTGTCGGCCGCCTACCGCGTGCAGCAGGTGGCGGGATGACGACGCGCCGCCGCTCCCTGCCGCAAAAGCTGCTTGGCGTGGTCATGCTGGTGACGCTGGCGGCCCTGCTGGTCTCGCTCGGCACCATCGTGGCCTACGATTTGCGGGCCTACCACCAGTCGCTGACCTCGGACATGACGACCCAGGCCGAGCTGCTCGGGCATATGAGTGCGCCGGCCCTGACCTTCGACGACCCGCGCCTGGCCAAGGAAAACCTGGCCCTGCTGCGCCTGCGTTCGACGGTCAATGCCGGCGCCATCTACAATGCGCGCGGCCAGTTGTTCGCCACCTATGTGTCGCCGGGCCGCGCGGTCGACGTGCCGCGCACGGCGCAAGCCGACGGCGTCGCTTTCGCCGACGGCAAGATGACGCTGTTCCGGCGCATCCTTGACAATGGCGAATTGCTGGGTACTGTCTACCTGCAGGCCGATTACGAAATCCTGGGCCGCTTCGGCGACTACATGATCATCGCGGTGCTCGCCACCTTGCTGGCGATGGGCATTGCCTACCTGCTGATGCGGCCGCTGAACAAAGTGGTGACGCAACCGGTGCTGGCGATTGCGGACGTGGCGCGCGAAGTGGTGGCCACCGGCGACTATTCGCGCCGCGCGGCCGGCACCAGCAATGACGAAGTGGCCGAGCTGGCCGATTCGTTCAACAAGATGCTGAGCGTGATCGAAAGCCGCACGCGCGAACTGGAAACGTCGAATAGCGAAATTGCGCGCGAGGCCGAACAGCGCAGCGAGGCCCAGCAGGAAGTGATGCGCCTGAACGCGGAATTGGAACAGCGCGTGCACGAGCGCACGCTGCAGCTGGAACAGGCCAACAGCGAGCTGGCCCTGGCGATGGAGGAGGCCAAGAGCGCCAACCAGGCCAAATCGGCGTTCCTGTCGTCCATGAGCCATGAGCTGCGCACCCCGCTGAATGCCATCCTCGGCTTTGCCCAAATCCTCACCTCGGAAAAACTGCCCTCCACCCTGCAGCAAAAGCGCGACTTCGCCAACCATATCCTCAAGTCGGGCCGCCACCTGCTGACCCTGATCAATGAAATCCTGGACCTGGCCAAGATCGAGTCGGGCGCGGTGGCGCTGTCGCTGGAACCGGTGGCGCTCAACGAAATCCTGCAGGAATGCGAGAGCATGGTGGCACCGCTGGCGGGCGACCGCGGCATCCGCCTGCTGTTCCCCAGCGGCTGCAGCGCCAACGTCACGGCCGACCGCACGCGGCTGAAGCAGATCCTGCTCAATCTGCTGTCCAACGCCATCAAGTACAACCGCGACGCCGGCGCCGTGGTGGTCGACTGCAGCCCGAGCGGGCCGAACCTGGTGCGCATTTCGGTCCAGGATACCGGCATGGGCTTGCGGCCGGAGCAGATCAAGCAATTGTTCCAGCCCTTCAACCGCCTGGGGCAGGAAAGCAGCGCGGAAGAGGGCACCGGCATTGGCCTGGTGGTGACCAAGCGCCTGGTCGAGCTGATGGGCGGCACGATCGGCGTCACCAGCAGCCAGGGCGTGGGCAGCATGTTCTGGATCGAGCTGCAATCGACCGAACCGGTGCCGTCGCGGGTGGACGCGCATGCCGAACGTCCGGGCGAACACCATCGGCACCAGGCCGGCGAGCCGGCCACCGTGCTGTACGTGGAAGACAACCCGGCCAACCTGAAACTGGTGGAAGAGATCATCAGTTTCCGTCCCGACTTGAAACTGATCTCGGCGCCGGACGGCCACCTCGGCCTCGAGCTGGCGCGCGCCCACCAGCCGGACATCATCCTGATGGACATCAACCTGCCGGGCCTGAACGGCATCGAAGCCGTCAAGCTGCTGGCCAACGACCCGCGCACCGCGCACATCCCGGTCATCGCCCTGACCGCCAACGCCATGCCACGCGATGTGGAAAAAGGCTTGGCGGCAGGCTTCTTCCGCTACCTGATCAAGCCGATCAACATCGACGAGTTCACGGAAGCGATCAACAGCACCATGGCCTTCCTGGCGCGCAGGGAGGAGGAAGGGAGTACGTCCAAGTGATCAGCCGCGACGATATCCTGAACGCCAATATCCTGATTGTGGATGACCAGCCGGTCAATGTGCAACTGCTGGAATACCTGCTGCAAACCAGCGGTTATGTGCAAGTCAGTTCCACCACCGACCCGCGCGTGGTGGCGCCCTGGCATGAAGAGCACCACTACGACTTGATCATCCTCGACCTGCACATGCCGGGCATGAGCGGCTTCGACGTGATGGAAGCGCTCAAGCCATTGGAGCCCGATGGCTACCTGCCGGTGCTGGTGGTGACGGCGCAGCCCGACCAGAAGCTGGCCGCGCTTGACGCGGGCGCGCGCGACTTCGTCAGCAAGCCCTTCGACCCGGTCGAGGTGCTCACCCGCATCAACAATATGCTGGAAGTGCGGCTGCTGCACCAGCAGGCACGCGACTACAACGAAGTGCTGGAACAAACCGTGCGCGCCCGCACCGCCGACCTGCAACGCTTCCGCAGCGCGATGGATGCCACGGCGGACGCCATCTTCCTGATCGACACCAATGCGCTGACCCTGGTCGACGTCAACGAGGGCGCCTGCCGCATGCTGGGCCATCCGCGCCAGCAACTGCTGGCGCTGGAACCGGCGCGCCTCGGCCTTGGCGGGCGCGAAGCCCTGGCGGCGCAGGCCGAACGCGCCGGCGCGGCGGCCGCGGCGCCGCACCGCGCCCCGGAACTGACCGAAATCGAACTGCTGCGCAGCGACGGCGCGGCGGTGCCGGTGGAAGCGTATTGGCTGCTGCAAAGCCAGGGCGAGTCGGCGCACCGCACCCTGATCTGCGTGGCGCGCGACATCACCGAGCGCCGCCTGGCGGAGGAGCGCTTGCGCCACATGGCCCATTACGACCGCCTGACCGGCCTGCCCAACCGCACCCTGTTCTTCCAGACCCTGGGCGAATCGATCGAGCTGGCGCAGGACAAGGAATGGCGCATCGTGGTGCTGTTCATCGGCCTGGACCGCTTCCGCAAGGTCAACGATTCCATGGGCGCGGCGATGGGCGACCAGCTGCTGCACGAATTCAGCAACCGCCTGGTGCAATGCGTGCGCCTGCGCGATACGGTGGGGCGGCTGGGCGGCGACGAGTTCGCCCTGATCCTGACCATGACGCGCGACCAGCAGGATGCGGTGCTGGTGGCCAACGAGGTGCGCGAAGCGCTGCGCCTGCCGTTCGACCTCGACGACCACCAGGCCACGCTGACGGCATCGATCGGCATCGCCATGTACCCGGACGACGCCAACGATCCCGAGACGCTGGTCAAGTACGCCAACACCGCCATGGAGCGCGCCAAGGAAGCCGGCGGCGACGGTTACCGCTTCTTCACCGCGGGCATGAACGTGCAAGTGCTGGCGCGGCTGGACCTGGAAATGGCGCTGCGCCGCGCGCTGGACAACAACGAGCTCGAACTGCACTACCAGCCCAAGGTCAACCTGACTACGGGCCGCATCAGCGGGGCGGAGGCGCTGCTGCGCTGGAACCGCCCGGGCTACGGCCTGGTGTACCCGGCGGAATTCGTCAGCGTGCTGGAAGAGACCGGCTTGATCGTGCGCGTGGGCAGCTGGATCATCGATGCGGCCTGCCGCCAGATTGCGGCCTGGCTGCGCACGGCTGTTGGCAGCGTGCATGTCGCCGTCAACGTGTCGAGCCGGCAGTTCGTCGAGGGCGACCTGGAGAGCGACGTCAAGCAAGCGCTGGAGCGGCACCAGGTGCCGGCCGAACTGCTGGAACTGGAGCTGACGGAAACGGCCTTGATGTCGAACGCGGAGCGCACCATCCAGGTATTGAGTGCCCTGAAGGAGCTGGGCATCAAGGTGGCGATCGACGATTTCGGCACCGGCTACTCCTCGCTGGCCTACCTGCAGCGCTTCCCGATCGACAAGCTGAAGATCGACATCGCCTTCGTGCGCGACATCACCACCAACCCCAACGACGCCGCGATCGCGCTGGCCATCATCAGCATGGCGCACAGCCTGAAGCTGCGCGTGATCGCGGAAGGCGTGGAAACGCGGCCGCAGCTCGAATACCTGCGGCGTAACCGTTGCGACGAGATCCAGGGCTACTTCTTCAGCCGTCCGCTGGCGGCGGCCGAAATGGGCGCGCTGGCCGAATCGGGCAAGAGCTTGCCGCCCGATCCGAACGTGGCGGCCGAACCGCCGCAAACCCTGCTGCTGGTGGACGACGACGTCAACGTGCTGTCCTCGCTGCACCGCCTGTTCCGGCGCGACGGCTACCGCATCCTGACGGCGGTATCGCCGGCCGAAGGCTTCGACCTGCTGGCCCTGTACCCGGTGCAGGTGATCGTGTGCGACCAGCGCATGCCGATCATGAGCGGCACCGAATTCCTGGCCAAGGTCAAGGAAATGTATCCGGACACGATACGCATCATCCTGTCCGGCTATACGGGGCTGGAAGCGGTGCTCGATTCGATCAACCGCGGCGCGATCTACCGCTTCTACACCAAGCCGTGGGACGACACCCAGCTGCGCGACAACATCCGCCTGGCCTTCCACCACTACTGGCTGATGCACGGCAGCGGCCGCCGCGCCGGCGAGCCGGGCGAAGACCACACGGCCTTGGCCGGATAAAAAAATGCCGCCCACGGCGGGGCGGCCAAGACATTCATGGGAGTGGTATGAATGTGGAGACAGGCAGGATGATAGTCGCCTGTTATGACCACTTCATGACATCAGCGGGGCGGCAATTGATAGGTGAAGCTGTAGCGGTGTTGGCCGCCGCTGATGTCGATCGTCATGGTGCCGCGCAGGCCGCTCAGTTCGCCGGTAGCGGAGTCGGGAATCACGCTGACCTGCAGCGTCGGCGCGCCCTTGTCCATCACGCCGAAGTGCTGCAGGAAGAATGTGCCCTGGCGTCCTTCCAGCGTGGCGGTCACCTGTTCCATGGCGACGTAGCCGGCGGAGCCTTTGACGGCGGTGCCGGCGGCCAGCATTTCGCCCCGGCTGGTGCCCTCCAGGGCGCCGTGGAAAGTTTTGGCGATGGTTTGCCGGCCCCAGGTCTGGCCTTCCGCCGGCGGCTGGGGTGTGAGCTTCACGTCGAAGCTGCCTTCGATTTGCATGGGTTTATCTCCTGCATTGGCCGCAGCAGCGGCGAATGCGAATAGTAAAGGGATCAGTGTTTTCATGCGGGCCATTATGGTAGTCTCCTGCGCCTCATGATTGGAAAAATGCGACAAATCGACGCCGCACCGCGCGGCATCCTGGTGCCGTCTTTTGCGGCGGGTACATTTCGCCACGAACGGCGGGCGCCGTGCGCGCAATTGGCCGGGCTGGTCGAGCATTACTGGTATGCCGGCTGGGACATGCAGGGCCATCCGCCGCAGCAGCAGGAAACGCTGCCGCATCCGAACGTGCACCTGGTGGTGGAGCACGATGCCGAAGGCGTGTATGGCGTGCATACGGCGCGCTATACCAAACAGCTGGCGGGGCGGGGCTTTGCTTTCGGGGTCAAGTTCAGGCCGGGCGGGTTCCGGCCTTTCTTTGGCCGTGCGGTTGCCGGTATCGCGGACCAGCGCTTGCCGCTGGCGCAAGTGTTCGGGCCGGCGGGCGACGCGCTGGCGGGGCAGTTGAGGGCGTGCCCGGTGGCCTTGACTTGCGCGCGGGCGGAGGCGGACCTCGGGGCGGCTGCGAGCGTCGATGCTGTCGCCGGTCCGGGCGCGGGCCGCGACGCTGCGCCCGGCGCCATGGCCGCGATCGCGGAAGCGTTTCTGCTGGCGCGCCTGCCGCAACCGGACAGCGATGCGCAACAGGCGGCGGCACTGGTGGCGGCGATTGCGGGCGATCCCGCATTGCTGACGGTGGATGCGCTGGCGGCGCAGGCAGGTGTCAACAAGCGCGCCTTGCAGCGGGTGTTCCAGCAGTACGTTGGTGTCGGCCCGAAATGGGTGATCAAGCGCTACCGCATGCATGAAGCGGTGGCGCGGCTGCAAGATGGCGGGGCCGCGCTGGAGTTGGCGCGGCTCGCGCTGGAGCTGGGCTATTACGACCAGGCCCACTTCATCAAGGAATTCACCGCCCTGGTCGGCAAGCCGCCGGGCGCATACCGGCGCGCTATGGCGTGAAGTGGTCGAAGCTGGACAGCACCAGCGGCAGCGGTGCACCGGAACTGTCGGTCCAGCGCAAGCCTTCGGTGGCGTCGATGCGGCCGACGCGGGTCACCGGCGTGCCGCATTCGGCGGCGGCGGCCAGGATTGCGTCGCGCGAGCCGGCCGGCGCGGTGAAGCACAACTCGTAATCGTCGCCGCCGCCGGCCGTGAAGGCGCGGCGCACCCCTTGCGGCTGGCTGGCCAATACCGGGCCGGCCGGCAAGGCGTCGACGTCGAGCGTGGCGCCGACGCCCGACTTTTCCAGGATATGGCCGAGGTCGCCCACCAGGCCGTCGGAAATATCGATGGCCGCGTGGGCCAGGCCGCGCTCGGCCAGCAGCACGCCCAGCGCCACGCGCGGCGTCGGCAAATGCATGCGCGTGCCGGCTGCGGCCAGCGCCTCGTCCGTCAGGGTGAGCTCGCCGCGGTAGCCGGCCAGCGCCAGGCGCGCATCGCCCAGCGTGCCCGACACCCAAACGTCGTCGCCGGCGCGGGCGGCGCCGCGGCGCAGCGCGCGGCCGGGCGCCACTTCGCCGAACACCGTGATGCAGATGTTGCGCGGCCCCTTGGTGGTGTCGCCACCGATCAGCTCGCAGCCATGCGCATCGGCCAGCGCAAACAGGCCGCGCGCAAAGCCTTCCAGCCAGGCCGGGTCGGCGGCGGGCAGGGCCAGGGCCAAAGTGAAAGCCACCGGGCGCGCGCCCATGGCGGCCAGGTCGGACAGGTTGACGGCCAGGCTCTTGTGGCCCAGGCGCTGGGGATCTTCGCCGGCGAAGAAATGGCGTCCCTCGACCAGCATGTCGGAAGAAATGGCAGTCTGCATCCCGGGCGCCGGGGTCAGCAGGGCGCAATCGTCGCCGATGCCCAGGGTCGCGCGGCCCGCAGCGGGGCGCACGAAGTATTGTTTGATCAGGTCGAATTCGGAAAGCATCCCGCCATTCTAGCGGGGCTGGCCGGCATCGTCCTTATTGGTGTTTGTCGCGCAGGTAGATCCAGGTTCCGCCGGAGGCCAGGGCGGCCATGGCCAGCATGACGACCCAACTGGAATCTTGGGGGGTGAAAAACAGGGCGGCGACGCTCGCGGGGAACAGGACGCCGGAGATACGGGACCAGGAATGCCAGAGTGCGTGGCGCATGGTTTTTTCCTTCCGTAAAGGAGCCTAAACTCAGTGTATGTACAAAAGTGCCATAAGTAAAGTTGCTTTCGTCGAATATTCCAACGGAATTCGATTTTGCGCAACAAGATTTTATGGTTTCGTGCCGCTAGTCAGCATTGTCGTCCGCACGACAGAGTATTGTGGCGGAAAATTGCGTTTCCGTATGGAATTAACTTGTTCCTTGGAAAAACCCTCGTCAGGACGGATCATTGTTAAATGAAAGGCAATGCGCACCGATGAAAATTCGGGATTGGTAAAAATACCTACGTTAGAGCAATCACTCTATCTGCTAGAATCGAAGGCTTTCGGACAGCAGACAAGAAGGGGCAGTACAGCATGGATTCGGGATCTGATAAGAAAGAAGAACTTCGTCAACAATTGCGCGCCGCCGCACTGGAATACCATGAGTGCCCCCGGCCCGGCAAAATCAGCGTTTCCCCCACCAAGCAACTGACCAACCAGCGCGACCTGGCGCTGGCTTACTCCCCCGGCGTCGCAGCCCCCTGCGAAGAAATCGTCGTCGATCCTGCCAATTCCTATAAATACACCGCGCGCGGCAACCTGGTGGCCGTGATTTCCAACGGTACCGCCGTGCTGGGCCTGGGCAATATCGGCCCGCTGGCGTCCAAGCCGGTGATGGAAGGCAAGGGCGTGCTGTTCAAGAAGTTCGCCGGCATCGACGTGTTCGACATCGAGATCAACGAG
>CBFGQI010000033.1:0-41696 GCA_965650885.1 uncultured Oxalobacteraceae bacterium | reverse complement strand
CCCAGCAGCGACAGGCCGGGCTGGGCCAGCTGCACCTGGCCGACGCGCGCCACGCCACCGATCGCCATGCCGCGGTACCAGAAGAAAAAGCCGATGAACATGGAGAACACGGAGACGTAGCCAAAGCCCAGCCAGGCGCTGGCTGGGGCGGCGGCAATGCCGGTCCAGTCGCGCCACAGCAGCCAGCCGACGGCCGGCGCGGCCAGCGGCAGCGCCAGTACCAGCGCCCAGCCGATGACTTGCTCGCCGCCCATGGTTTGCGACAGGCGGCCGCCTTCGGCATAGCCCATGGCGGCCAGCGCCACGGCGGCGAACACGGCCAGGTCGGCGGTGTGCAGGCCGCCGCCGGATTGCCTGAGCGCGAAGCCGACCACCAGGGCGCTGCCTGCGGCGGCCATCGCCCAGAAGCCGGCGGAAGGGCGTTCGTGGCCGCGCAGCGCGGCGAACAGGGCGGTGGCCAACGGCAGGATCCCGACCAGCACCGCGCCGTGCGAGGCGGGCAGGGTGCGCATGGCGAGGGAGGTGAGCAGGGGGAAGCCGATCACGCAGCCGATGGCGACGGCCAGCAGGGTGGGCAACTGCGCCCGCGTGGGCAGCGGGGCGCGTTTCCAGCGCAGCCAGCACAGGGCCAGTACGGCGGCCGCCACGGCGCGGCCCATCGCGACGAAGATCGGATCGAGGCCGGTGACCGCCAGGCGGGTGAAGGGGAGGGTCAGGCTGAAGATGGCGACTCCCACCAGGCCTAGCAGCATGCCTCGGGTTTCGTTGTTTGAAACCGGTAAACCGGTGTCAGACCCGCAGGGTCTGACACCTCCTGGTGCCTGACCCAGCGGGGCAGGCACCGGTCTTCCGGTTTTGCGGCAACCACCCCCCCCCCGCCCATCATGTGAATAAGGCGTCACGGCAACACCTCCGAAAGCACCCGCATGATCTTCTCCGCATCGACGTTCGCACCAGTCAACGGCAAGCCCACCTTGCACCCCGCCACGCGCGGATCGTGCTTGAGCCGCATGGCCGCCGCCAAGGCCGCCGCCCCCGCCCCCTCAGCCAGGTTATGCGTCGCGCGGTAATACAGCCGGATCGCGCGTGCCACCTCCTCGTCGCTGACCGCCACCACATCGTCCGCATAACGCTGCACGATCTCCAGCGACCCCGCATCCGGCGTACGGCAAGCCATGCCGTCCGCCAGCACGGTGGTGACTGGCGCCTCGCGCAATTCGCCGCTCTCGAACGAATCCAGGTAAGCAGTAGCATGGCTCGACACCACGCCAATCACCCGCGTGCGCAGACCCAGCGCCTCACGCGCGGCAACCGCCGCGCAAAAGCCCGAGCCCTGGCCGATCGGTACGAATACCGTATCGAGCCCCGGTTGGGCATGGAACAGCTCCATCCAGAAGCTCGCCACCCCGGCCACCAGGTCCGCATGGCAGGACGGCACCATGTGCAAACCCTGCTTGCGTGCCAGCGCCTGCGCAAACTCGCGGCTGGCCTGGAAGTCGTCGCCGTGCTCGACCAATTCCGCGCCCAGCCCGCGCATGGCGGCGTTCTTTTCCGCGCTGTTCCCGTGCGGGACGACGATGGTAGCCTTCACGCCATGCCGGCGCGCGGCAAAGGCGATCGACTGCCCGTGGTTGCCCCGCGTTGCCGAAATCAGGCCAGTCGCGCCAGGCTCGCGCCGCATCAGGCGATCCAGGTAGACCAGGCCGCCGCGCACCTTGAAGGCGCCGGTCGGCGTATGGTTCTCATGCTTGACCCAGGTTTCGGTGCCCAGCGCTTCATTCAGCAGCGGCCAGGAAAACTGCGGCGTGGCGGGCATGGCGCCGTACACGATGGTGGCGGCGGCGTCGAGGTCGGCACGGGATGGCAGCAGGTTCATGGCATGGGCTCCTGGAAATGGACAGTGGTTAGGTGTATCGTAGAATAAGTAACCAGTACAGTACCAATACACTTGTACGGATAATTTCACGCACTGTGATGGTGATATGACCAATACAATCCTGCTCTCGCGCGAAGGCGGCGAGTCGCTCAGCGACCAGATCGTGCGCAGCGTGGCTGCCCGCATCGACGACCGGGTGCTGCGCGCCGGCGCGCGCATGCCCTCGATCCGCCAGTTCGCTATTGCGCACGGGGTGTCGCCTTTTACCGTGGTCGGCGCCTACGACAAACTGGTGGCGCGCGGCTATCTCGAATCGCGCCGCGGTGCCGGCTTTTTCATCCGCGACCGTGCGCCGCTGCAGGCACCGCCGCCGGCAGCCAGCGAGGCCGGGCTGGCGCAGCCGCCAGGCACGCATGGGCTGGACGTGGTGTGGCTGGTGCGGAACATGTTCCGTACCGTACCGCATCAGCTCATGCCCGGCACCGGCGTGCTGCCGGCCGACTGGCTGGACGGGGTGGCGATCGGCAATGCGCTGCGCGCCATCAGCCGCCAGCACAGCAGCATCCTGCTCAATTACGGCGTGCCGCAGGGCTACCTGCCGCTGCGCCAGCATTTGCAGCACAAGCTGGCGGAACTGGAAGTCGGCGCCGCGCCGGAGCAGATCGTCACCACCGCCGGCGTGACGCAGGCGCTGGACATGGTGGCGCGCGAATTCACGCGCCCGGGCGACACGATCTTCGTGGACGATCCGGCCTGGTTCCTGATGTTCGGCTCCTTTGCCGCACTGGGCGCGCGCGTGGTCGGCATCCCGCGCCTGGCCGACGGGCCGGACATCGCCCAGTTGGGCGAGCTGGCCGCGATCCACAAACCCAAGCTGTACGTGATCAACTCGGTGCTGCACAACCCCAGCTCAACCTCGCTGTCGGCGGCCAAGGCCTTCCAGGTCCTGCGCATTGCGGAGGAACATGGCTTCACCGTGGTGGAGGACGATATCTATTGCGACCTGCACCCGGGCAGCAGCGTGCAGCCGGCCACGCGGCTGGCGGCACTGGACCAGCTGAAACGCGTGATCTACCTGGGCGGCTTTTCCAAGACCATGGCGGCCAACCTGCGCGTCGGCTTCATCGCCACGTCGGAAGAAATGGCGCAGCGCCTGGCCGACCGCAAGATGCTGCAAACCCTGACCACCAGCGATATCGGCGAGCGGGTGGTGCACAAGGTGCTGTCGGAGGGCAGTTACCGCAAGCATACGGAACGCATCCGCACGCGCCTGGACGGCTTGCGCGCGCGCACCGTGCGCCAGCTGGAAAAGAGCGGCGTGCGCATCGAAAGCGCGCCGCCGGCGGGCATGTTCGTGTGGGTCGATGCGGGCTGCGATACCAATGTGCTGACCGAGAAGGCCATGGGGCAGGGCTTGCTGCTGGCGCCGGGCAGCCTGTTCTCGCCCAGCCAGCTGCCCTCGTCGCGCATGCGGCTGAATATCGCCGCGCTGCAGGCGCCGGAAATCTGGCGGTTCCTGCAGCGCGAACTGGGGCGCGGTTAGAGGATGGGTTTGGTCAGTACGGTCTCGACACCATTGGGCGAGGTGACCGTGATGATCAGGCTGCCCTCGACATCGGGCGTTGGGCATGTGATCGCAATCGGGTAGGTCGGGATATTCGCAGGCTGCCCGACCCCCAGCACGACGTTAGGCACGATGATCGATGCCGGGTCGACCACAGGCTTGTTGTTGGTCTCTTTCGTGAACTTCAGGCTGAAGTTGATGGTGGTGCCGGCTGGCATCCAGTTCAGGTTCCTGTCGGTCACTTTTACCAGGGCTTCGATCACCGCGCCGGAGGTGCAGGTCAAGGTCGGGTTTTCCACCGTGATGAGCGCATCGCTGGTGGAGAACTGCGCGACCAGCGAGCGCTGGAGGTAGATCGCTTGCGGCAGCCGTGGCAAGCGCAGCACGCCATTGTATTGGCCGTCGCCGCTGCTGGCGCAACCCTGGCCTGGCGGCAGCGGGTTGGTCGGGCCGGATTGCGGACTGATGCATGGTTCGCCGGCGGTCCAGGAACCGCTCTCATTGTCGTCCCGGAAGATATCCGGCGAAAGATCGGTAAAGGTATCGGCCCCGTCGAAGTAATTGTTGCCATTGGCGTCGAAGAAGGTCTCTTCACCGATCAGGTAGGCCATCACCGTCACCCGGCCGCCCGCCGGGCGCGGGTTGGCGGAATAGAGCCTGACCTTGCAGATGCCGGCTTCGGTTTTGCAGGAATCTTCGACGATGCCGCCCTCGGCGGTGAAGTTGACCACGGTACCATCGGGAACCTGGTTGCCAAAGTGGTCGCCCAGCAGCACTTCCACCCAGCTGCAAAGGGCGTTGTAACTCCAGCCCTCGCAATTGCCGACGGTCAGGCCCAGCGAGAAGTGGGCCTGGTCCGGCACCCCGCTCGACACCACCAATAGACTCGAGATGGTGGTGATGACCGGACGGTCGCCACTGGTCGATGCGGTGACGCGCACCGAGGTCGGGATGGTGCCGCCGGTGACCGTGGTCGCCACGGTGCCGTCCGCGGCGGAGGTGGCGGAAGCGGGGTACAGGCTCAATCCGCCGGTTGTGCTGGTGGTGCCGGTATCGCTGAAGGCGAAGGTCACCAGTTTCCCGACCACCGGGTTGCCGCTGCGGTCAACCACCCGGAACTGGACGGTCGAGTATTCCGGCCGGCCGGGGCCACCGGTCCCGCGCAGGCCGATATTGGATGTGGTGACATCGAGGAAAGTCAGCGAGCCCACGATATTCGGTTCGATCGTGATGCTGCCGGAGCGGGCCAGCGTCGCATTCGGCAGAATGGCGGTCGCCGTGATGGTGTCGCTGGTGCTGCACCCTTTGTCCGTATAGCTGGCGGTGGCTACCCCGTTCTGGGTGACGACCGGCGTGCCGATGGTCGCCTTGCCGGCGGCCACGCAGCCGGAAGTGAAGGCGACGCTGACCGGCTGGGTGTGCGGCACTGCGCCATTCATGAGGGTCACGGTCACGCTGGCATTGCCGCCGGCGGTCAGGGTGCTGGGCGTGATTTGCAGTGCGCCCATGGTCAGCACCGGGAAAGCGACCGTGTAGGTCTTGCTGGCCTTGACCGAGGCGGTACCGACGACCGCTGTTGCTGTCACCGTGAAGGCCCCGGCCTGGCTGCCCGCCGCCAACTGGACACTCGCTGCGCCATCCTTGTCGGTCAGCGCGGTGCCGACCGACGGCGAGAATTTGCCCGTGTTGTCGGTGGTGGAGAACGCCACCACAGCATCGGGCACCACAGTGCCGTTGGCATTCTTCAGCACGACCTTCAACGTCGCCGGTTTGTCCGGCATGAGCGTGTTAAATGCCGCACCCGTGGCATCCACCATGCTCAAGGTGAGCGGCGTAGCGTTGGAAGTACCGCTGCCCGGGCTAGTGGCAGAGCCGCCACCGCAACCTGGAAGCTGCGAGGATCGCGAGGGATCGATATTCAGGCATCCGTCATTGACACTGCCACCACCGCCACCACAGGCGGCCAGAACGCCGGCCAGCAGGCAGGCGGCCAGGAAGTTCACCAGGTTTTTCAGCTTCATTTGCGTCAACATTTGCGACCCCTCTTGGAGTTTGAATTGGTACGGCGGGCTGCCTCAGTTCCGGTCGTCGTCTTGCAATGCGACCAGCGACAAACCAGCGGCTTCTGTGGCAGCGCTCAGGCTAAGCTGGGCGTCTTTGCCCAGCACCAGGCGCACCTCGCTCCTGGCGAGATTGCGGCCGGCCAGCTGCGCCTTGCCTTGCAGGGCTTTCTGCAAACTGGCAGCCTGCTTTTCGAAGCCCGGGCTGTACTGGATCGTGGTGACCACCTGTTTGTACGGCTTGTCGTTGCTCAGGCGGTCGACCGGGATCCCCATCTGGCCCAGCAAGCTGCGGAAGCGGCGTGCCATGCCGTTGACGCCGTTGCCGTTCGCGATCTCAAGGCGTGCCATGCGCACCTTGTTCGCCTGTGGCATGGCTTGGGCCGCGCTCTTCGGCACAGCGGCCGTGACGGCCATTTGCGTAGCGGGCATTGCGGCTGGCGCCGGCTCGCGAGCCGCGCGCATCTTCAGTTCGAAGATATTGGCTGCGACCTTGATCAATTCCATATGGCTGCCGACTTCGCGCGCGGCTGCAGGCAGGACCGTCAACTGCGCCGGCTCGCTACGCGGCATTGCCGGTGCCGGCAAGTTGGCCGGAGCGACCGCCAGTGCCGGCCTTGCTGCGGCCAGCGGCGCGGCGGTCAGCGCGCTGGCGGGAACACGCGGGGTGCCGGACGGCAGCTCCGCTCCGGCCGCCGCAACGGCAATTGCCGGGGATGGCTCGGCAGGCGCTGCCGCAGGCGTCACCTGGCCCTCCGCGCTTGGCGCGGCGGCGAGCTGTGCTTCGTCGGTGCCGGGCTTGGCGCTCATTGCCCCTTCTGCCAGTTGAAGGTTCTGGAAAGCCTTCGGGCCGGCCCCCAATGCCATGGCCCGGCGCAACGTCTGGGCGGCACCGGCGTGGTCGCCCATCAAGTGCTGTACGTAACCCAGGTTGGTGTGCGGCTGGGCTTCGCCGGGATAGTCGTTGACCAGCGCCACCAACCCCTTGCGCGCCGACTCCAGGTTGCCCTGTTGGGCCTCGATCACGGCTACGGCATTGCGGGCTTCGAGCTGGTTGGCATCGAGTGCCAGCGATTGCGCGTAGGCGCCCAGCGCCAGGGCAAGCTGGCCGCGCTCATGGTGGAACCGTGCCAGGCGGTTCCACCCGGCAGCCTGGTTGCCCGGTTGCGCACCGCGCACCACGGGTTGTACGGCCAGCGGACGCGAAGGCGGCGGGGCACTGCACCCCTGGACAAGGCCGCATCCCATCACGGCCAATGCAATCGGCTTGAATTTGATCATGGCGAGTCCTTTCTAGCCATTGCCGGCCATTGCCGGCAACAGCACGCGGTAAATCGAGATGAAAGCTGGGCCCATCAACACCACGAGCAACGATGGGAAGATGAAGAAGATCAGGGGGAACAGCAGTTTCAGTGCAATCTTGGCGGCGGCTTCCTCGGCCCGCTGGCGGCGCCGGGTACGCAGCTGGTCGGACTGCACGCGCAGCGAGTCGGCGATGCTGGTGCCGAAGCGCTCCGCCTGGACCAGCATGGCTACCAGCGCATCGACGTCTTCCACGCCCGTGCGCAGGGCCAGGTTGCGCAAGGCGCGTTCTTTGGCAAGGCCGGCACGCAATTCAAGCGTGACCAGGTGCAGTTCTTCGGCCAGCACCGGGCTCTTGATGCCGATTTCGTCGGCGACGCGCAGCAGGGCCGCATCCATGGCAAGACCGGCCTCGACGCATACTGTCATCAGGTCCAGCGCATCGGGAAAGGATTCGAAGATTTCGCGCTGGCGGTAACGGATCGCCATTTTCAGGGCGTAATTGGGCAGGTAGTAGCCGGCGGCCGCGGCGAGCAGCAACCAGAGCATGAGTGCATTGCCGGTCAGCCTGGTTTTCATCATGGTCAGCGCAAGGTACAGCACCAGTGGCAGCAACACGGCCAGCATGGTCTTGGCTGAAAAGTAGAGCACACCCATCGATGGATGGCGCAGGCCTGCATTCATGAAGCGCGTGCGCAACGCCGATTTGTCCCAGTCCTCGGTCTCGCCGGACAGCTTGGCCAACGGCGCCAGCCACTGCGCGATGCGCGCCAGGAGAGTAGGGCTGACACGGTGCGATGGCTGGCGCGCCGCCGGTTCGGCCATGGTTTGCAGGCGCTGCTGCACCGGATCGCCGGCGAAGCGGGCCATCAGCGCGTACACCATGGCGAACACTGCCAGGAACACCAGGGTGAGGAAGGCTAGCTGGAGCAGGCTCATGGCGATCTCCTAGACACGGATATTGATGATCTTGCGCATTGCGAACACGCCGAGCACCATCATGACCAGGCAGGTGGCAACCATCTTGCGGCCCATCGGGTCGGTGAACAGCACCGACAGGAAGCTCGGCGTGGTCAGGTAGATCATCAGGCCGGCGCCAAAGGGCAGCAGGCCCAGCACCCAGGCCGACATCTTGCCTTCGGCCGACAGCACCCGGATCTGTCCCATCAGCTTGATACGTTCGCGGATGATCTTGCTGATGTTGTCGAGCAGCTCGGCCAGGTTGCCGCCGGTTTCGCGCTGGATCAGCACGGCGATCACGAAGTAGCGCAAATCCGTGCTGGGCACGCGGGTGGCCAGGTTCATCAGGGCATCGCTCATCGAGATGCCGAAGTTCACCTCGTCGAAGGTGATGCGGAATTCGTCCGCGATCGGGGCCGCCATCTCGTCGCCCACCATTTTCATCGCCGTGGGGAAGGCGTGGCCGGCGCGCAGCGCGCGGCCGATCAGGTCCAGCGCATCGGGCAATTGCTGGTCGACGCGTTCCAGCCGCCGCGATTTGGCATTCATCACGATGAGGGTCGGGACGGCGAGGGCCACGGCCATCAGCGCCAGCACGATCGCCAGGGGCAGCCCGAACCAGATGCTGATGCCACCCGCGGCCACCGAGGCGATCAGGGACAGCGTGATCAGGTCGCCGACCGTCCAGGACATGCCGGACTGCTCCAGCAGCCTGTCGATCGAGCCGACACGCGGTACCTGGAGCAGCAAGCGCTGCAACGCAGGCGTCTCGCTGAGCAGCCTCTCCTTGATCAGGGTGTGGCTCTCGCCGCCGGCATGGCCGCCGGCCGACATCATGCGCAGCCGGCGCGCGACCCGCTCCGCTTCCGGCCCCTTGGCGGAGTTCCAGGTCAGGTACATGCCCTCGATCAGCAGTACCACGGCCAGGAAGACCAGGATGCCGGTGACGTAATAGAGATAGTCCATGGCTTACATCCTCTTTTGTACGGTGGGGTCGAACATATCGTCCGGCAGCGTCACGCCGAAGGTGCGCAGCCGTTCGCCGAAGCGCGGCCGCACGCCGGTGGCGCTGAAGTAGCCTTGCACCGCCCCGTCGTTGCCGACGCCGGTCTGCTTGAAGCAGAAGATTTCCTGCATGGTGATCATTTCGCCTTCCATGCCGGTGATTTCCTGGATCGACATGAGCTTGCGCTTGCCGTCGGTCAGGCGCGCCACCTGCACCACCACGCCGATGGCGGAACTGATCTGCTGGCGCATGGCCTTCACCGGAAGGCCGGCGGCACCCATGCTGATCATATTTTCCAGGCGGGTCAGCGCATCGCGCGGGGTGTTGGCGTGGATGGTGGCCATCGAGCCTTCGTGCCCGGTATTCATCGCCTGCAGCATGTCCAGCGCTTCGGCGCCGCGCACCTCGCCCAGGATGATGCGGTCCGGCCGCATGCGCAGTGCGTTGCGCACCAGGGCGCGCTGCGTCACTTCGCCGCGACCTTCGATATTGGGCGGGCGCGTCTCCAGGCGCACGATGTGCGGCTGCTGCAGCTGCAGTTCGGCCGCGTCCTCGATAGTGACGATGCGCTCACTGTGGCTGATATAGCCGGAAATTGCATTGAGCATGGTGGTCTTGCCGGAACCGGTGCCGCCCGAAATCAGGATATTGACCTTGCTCTTGCCGAGCGCCTGCAGCACGGTGGCCATGGCTTCGGTCATCGAGTTGAAGTTGATCAGTTCCGCCAGTCCCAATGGCTCGGCCGAGAAGCGACGGATCGACAATACCGGGCCGTCGATGGCCAGCGGCGGGATGATCGCGTTGACGCGCGAGCCGTCCGGCAGGCGCGCATCGACCATCGGGCTCGATTCGTCGATGCGGCGGCCCACGCGCGACACGATCTTGTCGATGATCTTCATCAAGTGCGCGTCGTCGTTGAAGGTGACCGGGGTCAACTCCAGGCAACCCTTGCGCTCCACGTACACCTGGCGCGGGCCATTCACCAGGATGTCCGACACGTTGGGGTCGGCCAGCAAAGGCTCCAGCGGCCCGAAGCCCAGCACTTCGTACTGGATGTCACGCGTCAGGTTACGCCGTTCGCTGTCGTTGATCACCACCATGTTCTCTTCGAGCAGGCGCTCGACCAGGATCTTCAGTTCGTCGCGGATCTGGTCCTGGGTCAGGCGCTGCATGCTCTCCAGGTCCACGCGGTCAAGCAGGGTCTGGTGGATGCGGTGCTTGAGCTGCTGGTAAGCCCGGTTGTCGATCGCATCCGCATTGCGCAGCGAGGCAATATTGCCGTTGGCGGAGGCGGGGGCGCTGGCGCCGAGACGGTTCCTGAGGGTTTGGGCGGGGATTTGCATGATGCGCTCCGGTACTTGGTGCTTGCGCCTGGTCAGGCGCGCTGGAGGATTCGGGACAGCCAGCCGCGCGACTCGCTGTTATGGTCGCCGGCCAGGGTACGCGCCAGTTCCTGCAGGGCCTTGGAAATGGGACTGGTGCGCTGCAGCTGCAGGATCGGCACGCCTTGGTTGACCGAAGCGGCTGCTGCTTCATAGTGGTTGGGGATGGTGCGGAACATTTCCATCCCATAGGCTTGCTCGCAATCGCGCAGCCGGATATCGCCGTTATTGGAATGGCGGTTGACGATCAGGTGGATCTTCTCTTTCCGGTAGTCGAGCGACCGGAACACTTGCAGCAGGCGCTTGCCGTCGCGGATATAGGGCAGCGTGGCCTGCAGGATGGGGAAGATCATGTCGGCCTGGTCCAGGGCGCGCACGGAAACCGCATCGAGGCTGCGCCCGATATCGAGCACGATGAAGTCGTAATGCTGGCGCGCCAGGCGCAGCAAGGCGTCGATGTGCTCGGGATGCACGTCGTTGGCCTGGGTCGGGTCATCCGGCGCGGCCAGCACGTGGAAATTCGGGTTCACCTGCACCATACTGGAGAGCAACAGCGACATGTCAAGGCGGTGCATCTGCTGCGCCACGGAGGCGACACTGGCGGCGGGGCGCTGGTCGGAGACGAACAGGGAAGCGTCGCCGAACTGCAGGTTCAGGTCGAACAGCGCAACCTTCTTGCCCTCGGCAGCAGCCAGCGCATAGCCAAGGTTGGTGGCCAGGAAGGTGGCGCCGCTGCCGCCTTTGCAGGAAATGAACGCCAGCACCTTGCCCAGCGTGCGGGCGTTGCATTGGCGCTTGTCCTCGATGCGGCGCAGGGCCGCCCCCAGTTGCAATGGGTCGATCGGCAGCGGCAGCACCTCGCGCACGCCGGCGCGCATCGCCTGCAGCAGGAAATCGGGGGTCTGCTGCTGGCAGGCGATGATCATTGCCATCTCCGGGTTCTGGATGCCCAGGGTCTCCAGGCGCTCCAGGTCATCCTCGTTGAGCAGTGGCTGAGCCACCAGCAGCACGTCGGGCGCCCCCGGTTCGGACAGCCTGGCTTTGTCCAGCAAACCATTCAGCACGTCGACCTGGTCTGTCTGACTGCGCTCGCGCAGCATGCGCGCAATCTCAAACAGTTGCTTTTCGTTGCTTGAAATGGCGGTGATCTTCATAGTGCGCTCCGGATGTTCGCTAGTTCGTGAAGCCCAGGCTCTCGGCGGGCATGTAGACGGTTGACCTGGGCATCGTGATCTTCAGTGTGTCGCTGTTGAACAGGCCACTGGGCGCGATCCACGGTTGGAAGTCGACGTCGTCTATCTCGACCTTGACGGCGTAAATGCATTGCAGTGTGCGCAAGGCGTCGTTGCAGGCGGACATGTTGTCGCCCGCGTCCAGCGGTGCGGTGGTGACTTCGCTGCCGCTGGCATTCCAGTAGGTGATCGAAATCTTATCGGCCGTGATTTCCGGGCCGGCGGGCACGTTGCTGCGGCCGAACATGGCCTTGCGCTTGATAATGTTCTGGTCGGCGCTCGAGATCCAGCGGATGCTCGCTTCGCGCGCCGCGCGCCGCGTCACTTCCTGGATGGTGTTGTACAAGAACATGTAGCGGCTCACTTCGATCAGCGCCAGCAAGAGCGGGAAGAAAACGAACAGCGACAGCAGTGCGAATTCGACCGCGGCTACGCCGCGCTGGCGGGCGTTGCTGGTGATTGGGCGCAAGGTTGTCATGGCGGTCCTCATGGATGCATGTAACGCATGGTGGTCGACGCCTTCAGCGACAGGGTACGGGTAGCCTTACCGAGGATCGGCATCGTGCTGCCCAGGTCGTAAGTCCAGCCGGTCGTTTCGACCCGCACCCCGCCAGGTTCCGTGCCGTCGGCGCAGTTGCCATCGGCGTAGGTACCGGCATCGAGGCAGGTCACCACCACGTTGGCATCGCTGAAGTCCGGCATGCCGCCGTTTTGCGCGATCAGGGTGACGCGGGCCTTGGCGGCGGCCACCCCGGTCGAATTGATGGTGGACTTGGCTGTGATGCTGAGCAGGCGTGCCCCATCGCGCGTGGCCTTGGTCAGCGTTTCGTACTGCGCATAGGCGCGGCCGATGCCGTATATTCCGGCCAGCAGCAGGAGCAGGATGGGCAGCACCAGGGCAAATTCGACGATCGCCGATCCGTGCTGGGGGGAGGTGCGCAGGCGGGCCATGGCGTTCACTTGTAGAGTTTGACTTCGGAAGTGGGTACCGGCTCGATCAGCCCGGTGAACTCCACGAACAGTTTTTTCGGCGAGCCGCTGAAGTCCGCCTTCTTCAGCATGAAGAACTTGCCAATGCCGACGGCGGTCATGCGGCCGCAGGCAGCGCTGCCGATCGGGGGCGTGCGGCAATCGACCAGCACGATGTTCAATATGCGGCGGTCGATTTCGCCGGTGCGCCCGCTGGGGGATTCGAAGTAGTTGGCGTTGCCGGTCTGGTTGTAGGGCGCTGCCGGCCGGGTGTTAGGGAAGCCGCTGCCGACTGTGGTTGGGTAGTTGGCAGACTGGATGTAGTCGGTGGCCGCGTCTTTGGGGCCGTACATCATCTTGTCGGTGTTCTTCACGGTGCCGACCGTGCTGTTGGCCTGGGCCGGCGTGATGGCCGTGGTGCCATCCGATTGTACCGGCGGCGTATATGCCCATAGGGTGCCATGGTTGGTGAAGCTGGCCAGTTGGCCTGCCGAACTGCTGCGCGTATAGTCGACCGACGGCCAGACATTGGCGCCGCTGACCTCATGCGGCAGGGCATATTTGGGGGAGTACAGGCCGCTGCTCGATTCGTAAGTGGCGATCGACTGGATGCTTGGCAGGGTGTTGCCGCCGCTGTCCATCCAGTTGATTGGCGGCGTAACCGACACGGTCCCAGGCACGTTGCGTACGCAGTTCGTGTCGGTGCCGCGGCAGGGATATTCGCGCACGTTGACGTCTGGCGGTGCCGAACTGGGTTCGCACTGCGAACCGCCGGTGTAATCGTTGAAGCGCGAGTTCAGCGCCTTGGACAGGGCGGAAGTCATACCGGTATTGGTGTAGACCTCGCCGGATCCGGTCGGCAGCACTGCGCTGTTGCCGACGCACATGAACGGCGCCGTGGCATTGGCCGAGGAATTGGCTTCAACGCATTCGTTGGGTGGCGAATTGACCGGGTTGATCAGGTAAGGGTCGGGGCTGGAACCGGCCAGTTTGCCCAGGTCGAAGATGTTGTAGGCCATGCCGCGCCGGAAGCCGTATTCGACCAGCTCAGTAAAGCTGCCATAGTTGTAGCTGGCCGTGCGATTGACCGGATCGACGGCGCACACGCCGATGGGGGTGATCGAGTTGACGTAGCGCCCTGCGACCGCATAGCCGAGGGTGGCGGTGCTGTTGATCCCCATGATGCGCATCAGGTAGGTCACCACGCTTTGCGGGGTGCCGCCATTGCCGCCGGCGCTGGTGTCGACTTCGACGAAAGTCCGCCCTTCCGAATTGCCCAGCGTTTCGGCATAGCTGTACCAGGGGCCCTCCGGGCTCGGGCCGAAGCGGAAGTTGGCGTTATCCAGCACCAGTGTGGTGTTGAAGTCGTAACGGTTCCTGGCCGCGATGGTCTTGCCGGCAGCCACCCCGTTGTTCAAGCCAGTGTCGGAGTTATCGAGGTCCTTTGCCGCGGCCAGCGCAGCCGCATCGGCGATGTTCTGCAGCTCGCTCTTGACGATATACAGCCGACCCAGGTCGATCACCAGTCCGCCTGCCGCGCAGAGCACGAGCAGCAGCAACAGGCCGGTGATGGCGGCGACGGCGCCGCGCTGACGGTGGAGGGTTGGATGACGGCGGGCCATGATGCGCTCCTTAGCGACCAACCCCGATCACGAACGCATTGTTGTTGCGCTGCTCAGGGGTCTTGAACGACTTCTGGTACTGCTCATAACCCAGCTTGGCGGTACTGGCCGCCATGCCGTTTGGCGCAGCCGTGTTGCGGTCCGCGGATGGGTTCATGGTTTGCGCCTTCTGCATATCGCTGACTGCCTGGCCGAGATGCGCCTCCGTGTACGGCGCAGGCGCCATGCAGGCCGAAAGGGTCAGGGGCAGCAGGGCGACGCCGGCGGCACGGGCAAAGGGACGGTTCATGGTGTTCTCCTAATTCAGGTCAAAGCCGCCGGCGGGCTTGGCGGCCGGGGATTGGGCAGGCGCCGCCGGTTGGCGCGGCGCGCCTTCCATCTTGCCGTTGAACAGGCGCTCGGCCCGGCCAGGCTCGGTGTAGCTGGCGGTGGGCAGGCGCTCGGCGAAGTCGGGCGGCAGTGGCTTGACCAGGCGTGGCGTAATCACGAACACCAGTTCCGAGCGGTCGGTCTGGAAGTCGTTGGAGCGGAACAGGGCGCCCAGCACCGGTACCTCGCCCAGGAAAGGCATGGCCTTGATATTGGTGGTGGTGTTGTTCTTGATCAGGCCACCGATCGCGAAACTCTGGCCGTCGTACAGCTGCACCACGGTGGCTGCGCGCCGGGTCGTGAACGAGGGCAGGATGGCGGTGCCATTGATGCCATTGGCGGTGATGCCGACGCCGTCCTTGTTCAGCTCGGAGACCTCGGGTGCCACTTTCAGGTTGATGCGGCCGCCTTCCAGCACGGTCGGGGTGAATTTGACCGCCACGCCGAATTCCTTTTCTTCCAGCGTGATGCGGGTGAAGCCGCCTTCCGGGGTCGAAGCGACTGGGATGAAGATCTTGCCGCCGGCCAGGAAGCTGGCTTCCTGGCCGCTGATCGCCATCAGGTTCGGTTCGGCCAGCATCTTCACCAGGCCGTCGCGTTTTTGCGCGTCGATGGTGAGGAAGTTGCCGTTGCGGCGGTTGAACGCATCGAACATGGATGGGTTGCCGGTCAACAGGTTCGACAGCAGGGTATAGGTCCAGTTGCCGATGGCGTGGCTGGCGCCCAGGCTGACGCCCAGCTGGTCGACCAGCGACTTGGACACTTCCGCCACTTTGACTTCCAGCATCACTTGCTGGGGGGCCGCGATGGTCATCATATTGATGATCTTGGCCGAGATCTCGTCGCCGCTGCGTTGCTGCTGTTGCTGGCCGCCGGCCGACGGGCTGGATGCGCCCGGCGTGTTGGGGGCGCGATGCTTGGTGACGTAGGCGTTGGCGACGTTCAGCACGTGGTCGGCCATCTGCACGTCGGGCACTGTCCCGCTGAGGATGATTGAATCGGCAGCGGCGCTGGCCTTGACCATCCCCGCCTGCCCGGTCACTTTGTCGATACCGACCTGCAGGGCGTTGGTGTCGATGCTGACCGTCAGGTCGGCGACGATGGTATCGCCGGTCTTTTGCCACAGGATCAGGTTGGTGGTACCGACGTTGCGGCCCAGGATATACAGTTCCTTCGGATTGAGCAGGATCACGTCCGCCACGCGGGCATCGCCGACCGCCACCCGCGCCGCCGGATGCTGCAGGCGTACGATCGACGATTTGCCTTCAGCCAGCTGCATCGCCGGTGCCAGCTCGGTGCGGCCTTCCGAGGGCGGTATGCTGGACGGGCGCTCCGGCGCGGGGCTGGCCTTGCTGCGTTTGGTCTTGATGGCCGGCTTCTGGGCCACGACAGCGGCTTCGGCGGCAACCTGGGCGGCGGCGGGCGCCATCAGTAGCGGCAGGACGGCGGCCGTCCCCAGGACTGCGCAATGCCGGCGCAGGTTGGCGTTCAGTGCGGCGGTGATCGTTCTTTTCATCATGCGCTCCATTGAGGGAATCAGAACTGCTGGCTGCTGCGGTCAAGGCCCTTGATCATCTCGACTTTCACACCGGGTGCCTGGGCTGGTACGGTGGCGACGCGGCGCACCACGGGCCGCGCCGGTGCGGGCGCCGCTGCCGCTGCCGCAACTTTCGGTGCTGGCGCTTGCGGGCCGAGCAGGGTGGTCTTGGTGGCGCCGCTGGTCAGGGCCGGGTTGGGGTCGATCTGGTTGCGCAGCACCAGCGACAGCGTGCCGACACTGCGTGCCAGGTCGAGCTTTTCGACCTGGTCCGGCGACAATTCCAGCGTCACCGCATTGACCACCTTGGGTTTGGTTTCGTCGCGCGAGGACTCCTGGGCCACGGCCAGCACCAGGATGCGCTCCAGCACGATCTTGGAAATGCTGGCATCCTTGCCCTGGCTGCGCTGGCCTTCCTCGATGGTGTTGACCAGGATGTCGACGTAGTTGCCGGGCAGGGCGAAGCCGGCCACGCCCACCACGTCGTTGACGCGCACTGTCATGGCACGTTTGCCTTCGGCCACCACCGCCGACAGGCCGCCCTGGGTGCCCGGTGGCGCCAATTTGCTTTCCAGGATCGGTTCGCCGCGCGTGATACTGCTGCGGGCGACGCGGCCGTCAAGCTGCTTGTCGTCCTTGATGGTGCCGGGTGGCTGGACCGAGGCCGGCCAATCGACCAGGCGCACCATGTCGGGTGAAATGCGTGCGCCAAGATTGATGTCCACCTGTGCCACGGCCACCTTGGCGGTGGTGCCGGTCGCTTGCGCGTTGATCCAGCGCGCCGCTACAACGACGGCTACGAAGGCCAGGCCGATGGCTACCACCATCATGATCATTGCTCGTGTGTTCCTCATGATATTCCCCTTGCGTCAGACAGCTGCGAAATAGTTGTTCCATGCCCATTCCAGCGACCCGACATCGAGCGTGGGCAATCGTCCTTCATAGGCGGCCAGGTCACGCAGTTGCGATACCAGGTCGCGCGGGTAGCAAGCCATCAAGGGCCGTTGTTGCAAGTGGTGGTGGCGCATCAGCCAAGCGAATGTTTCGGGGTCGAACGGCACCGAATAGCGCTGGCAGACTTGGCGGAACACTGTTTCATATTGTTCAGGCTGAAGCGGACCGACATGGATCTTGTAGCCCAGGCGGCGCAGGAAGGAACCGTCGGCCAGGGAGTCCGGCGGCAGGTTGGAGGAAAACACCACCACTACGTCGAACGGCACCGGGAACTTGTAACCGTTTTGCAGCGACAGGTAATCGACCTGGCGGTCCATTGGCACGATCCAGCGGTTCATCAATTCCACCGGCGAGCAGCGCTGGCGGCCCAGGTCGTCGATGATGAAGATGCCGCCATTGGCCTTCAGGTGCGGTGGCGCCTGGTACAGCCGGGTAGTGGGGTCGAAGCGCAAGTCCAGCATTTCCAGCGTCAGTTCACCTCCGGTGATGACGGTCGGGCGCTTGCTGCGGATCCAGCGCTGGTCGCGCGGGGCGCGGCGGTCGAACAGCGTGCCGGGGGGCGCGCTGTCCTCGATCGTGCAATGCACGACCGGGTCGTAGACAGGGATGATGTCGCCGTCGACCAGCAGGGCATGCGGCACGGCGATCAGGCCGTTGAGCAAGCCGTTCAGGCGCTCGGCCAGGTATGTCTTGCCACTGCCGGCCGGCCCATGGACAAAGATGGCGCGGCCACTGTTCATGGCCGCGCCCAACTGGTCAAGCACTGCAGGGTTGGCGACGATACCGTCGAACACGTTCCGGATATCGCTGCGTTTGATCCGCATTTGGGCGATGCTGAAGGCGCGCACGCGCTCCGCATAGTCGCGGAAGGTGACCGGTGCCGCGCCGGCATAGCTGTCGCGGCGCGCAAAGTCGGCGGCGCGGGCCCGGCCGGTGTCGGTCAGGTTGTAGACAATGTCCGCGTCAGTATTGCTGATGCCGCGCCGCTGCATCTCGATCAGGTGTTCGGTGCGCAGGAAGGCGATCACCGGATCCAGCACCGACAATGGGAGTTTCAAGTGGCTCGACAAGTCGTTGAGCTTGACCTGGCCGCGCTGGAACAGGATTTTGCAAGTCAACTCCACCAGTAGCTGGAATGGCAGTCCGGTGTCTTCGACCGTCCGCGGCGCCGCCACGCGCAGCGGATCGTCGGCCCAGGGGCGCTTCTGCATTTCGTCAAAGTCTGCTGGCATGGTTCGTCTCGCTCAAGAAATCCACGGCAGGTGCCAACCCAGCCACCGGCTCGCGATCAGGTAAGTAATGGTGCCGGTGGCGATGGCCACGGCGTAGGGCAGTTTCCCGGTCGGGACCACCGGTCCCTCCATGCGGGCACCCGTCCCGGCCAGCACGCCCAAGGCCGATCCGAGCATCATGGCTTTCACATTCCAGAGCACCTTGCGCAAATTGCCTCCGTAGAGGGCGGCCAGCACGGCCATGACGCCGCCGGCCAGCAGGGTGGCCAGTACGGCCCCCACCGCGTCGCGCGGGCCGAGGAAAGTGCCGACCATCGCCATCAGCTTGACGTCGCCGGCGCCCATGGCATTCAGTGCGTACATCGGCAACAGCAGCAGCAGGCCGAGCGCCAGGCCGCCCGCCGCTGATACGATGCCGAGGGCCCCGAATGGCACGTCAAACAGGCCTGCGCCGCGTGGCAGCAGGGCGTGCAGCAACAGTCCGGCGGCCATGCCGGCCAGCACCAGCAGGTTGGGGATGCGGCGCTCGCGCAAGTCGCGCACGACGGCGAACGTCAGCAACACGGCCAGCAGCACAACCGGCAGCAGGTGGCGAACGTCAAATGCCATGGCGGTCCTCCGTTGCGGATGGCAGGAAAGGCAGGCGCCCGACGGCCAGCCAGATGGCGAGCGCACCGAATGCACCGGCATAGGCATCGATCGCGTAATGCCAGCCAAGATGGATGGAGCCGAGGACGATCAGCAGCAAGAAGACAGTGGCCGCCAGGCCGAGCCAGCGATTGATGCGCCAGCCCAATAGGGCGACCAGGGTCGTGGTCGCGACGTGCATGCTTGGCATGGCCGAGATGCTGAGGGAGTGCTGGCTGCCATGGCCGAGATAGTTGGCCCACAGGGCGCGCTGGACATCGAGCGCAGTCACCGGGTACGCGGCATCCACCTGGCGCAGATAGTCGAACAGCGCGGCGTACGGATTGGCACCGCCCGCCACCTGGCTGTAGAAGCACGGGCCGGCGGAGGCGAACAGCACAGCGGCCACATTGCCCAGCACAATGCTGGCAACCAGGAAGCTGAGCAGGAATTGCATGCGCAGGTGGCGCCGGCCCAGCGACAGTGCCTGCCAGATGACGGCGGTCCAGATCACGCCAAACCACAACAGATAGGTGGCATCGAGCAGGGCGGTGAGCGGTGCGTGGCCCAGCAAGCCTTGCAACAGGAGCCAGGGCTGTACGCCGCCGTGCAATGCCTGGTCCCATGCCGCAAACCGGCTATCCCAGGCAAAAGGCTCGAAGTGGCTGACGGCGGCCTTGAAGATGGTGAAGCTGGTGGTAAACAGGGGCAGGGCCAGCAGGACCGGGGCCGCATGCAGCAGGCGTTCGCGGGTCAGGTAGCCGGCCAGGGCGGCGCGCAGCTGGCGCACCAGTTGCACCGGGCGCAGCCACAGCATGACATAGGCGGTGTAGGCGCATGCGATGAGCGTCGCACCCAGCAGCATGACCAGCGCGAAGCCGGCCCATTGCACCTGGCTGCGGTATTGCCCGGGGTATGCGAGGCACAAGGCTTGTGCCGCAACAAAGTGGAGCCCGACGATGGACAGGAGCACCGCATGTTCACGCAGGATGCCGCGTGAGCGGAGCAAGAGCGGTGGGGCCGGATGGGAAAGTGCCGTGTTCATGGTGTGGCCTGCGCAACCTGTTCACTTACAAAAGTAATCAATGCCAACAAACTGTCGCCTGCGGTGCCGACCGTGGCGGCGATGACGACTGCGATCAGGCTGCCGAGCAGGGCGTATTCGATGGCGGAGGTGGCGTGTTCTTGCCGGCAGAATTTGATGAGGGCGGCCTGGCTCATGCTTTCCTCCGCAAAAAAGGGCAGTCCGGGATGCCAGGGGGGGGAACACCCCGGACTGACAGGCACGGGGATCAGGAACCCGAGTTCGCGGTGCTGAGTTCGGTGCCGATGGTGCTGAAGGTAGTCTGCAATTCGGTGCCGACGGTGCGCACCACAGCGATGATGACCACGGCGATCAGCGCTGCGATCAGGCCGTATTCGATAGCGGTCACGCCTTGTTCATCGCGGATGAATTTTTGAATGGCTTTCATGATGATTCCTTTCAGGATGGGTAAGAAATTGCACCAAAGTGTTTGCAGCTCCACGGAGAAAGCTCCGCTTTACCTGCCTTTTCCAAGCGCCAGAAGCACAATGATGCCGACGACAACTGTCAGTGAGGCTACAAGCACAAATTCGTAAAACACGCTGCCCCGTTCATCGGTCATGAAACTGGCGACGGCTGGCGGCAGGAATGGTTCACGCATTTTGTACTCCGGACATGGTTGTGTTGGCCTTGCCTGGTTTAGTCTCAGCCGACATGTCTGCCGTGCTGATGAGTTCACTTTAGGCGTGAGCGTTTTGACTTCCATCAAACATCTGTCCTTTTATTGATGGGACAGAAGTCCTTTTTTCACGTGACAAATCGTGACATTTGTCCCGATTCAATGAAGATGGGTGAAAGGAAATATTTTCGGCACCGCTGCCGGTAGTAGGCCGCGGGCGAAGGGGGCGCTACAGGTCGGGCTGGTCGAGCCTGTGCTTGGTGGCGAAGACGTAAAGGTCGAGGCGATTCGATACGCCCAGCTTGTGGTAAATGGCGGTCAAATGGTTGCGTAAAGTGTGCTCGGAAATGAACAACTGTTGCGCCAATGCCTTATTGACGGCGCCGCCGCCAGTTGCGATCAGGCTGCAGATGCGGCGCTCCTTGGCCGTGAGCTGGGCGATCTTTTCCTTGTCCGGATCCTGCCGCCGCGTCGCTTGCGGGTTGCGCATCGCGTCGAAGACGCGGCTCAACATGGCGCCATCGAGCCACAGCTCGCCCTCATGGACTTTCTCGATGGCCTTCAATACCATTTCGGCGGGCTCGTCCTTGCTGACGACGCCGCGCGCGCCCAGCATGACTGCGCGGTCCAGCAGTTCCCGGTCGCGCGTGCCCGACAGCACCAGCACGCGCGCGCCGTTGCAGCCGGCCAGCAGGCGCGGCATGATGTCGAGCGAACAGGTGCCACCCAAGTCGATATCGAGCAGGATCACGTCGGGCAGGACCTGCTCGGCCATCTCCAGCGCACTATCGCAATCGCGTGCGGTGCCGGCCACTATCATGTGGCTGGCTTCGCTTTCGATCAGTTTGCCAAGTCCCCACAGCAGGGTCTTGTGGTCATCGACCATCAGGATGCGGATGCGTTTGTCTGCAAGCATGCTTACCTCACACCGGAATCACGATCTGTACGGCAGTGTTGTTCTGGCGGCCGCGCTGGACGCGCGCCGCGCCACCGAGGGCTGCGGCGCGTTCAGCGATCGAATTTGGAGTAAAGTCTAGCACCGGCTGCCCTGCACATTCATTCTCAATGCGCACCGTCAGTTGGCCGGCGGTGCACGCCAGCTCGATATAGCCATGACGCGCTGTCGTATGTTTGCAAATATTGCTCATCCCTTCATTGACGATCTGGAACACTTCGGCAGCCAGGCGGTCACTCATATGCAATTCACCCTTCGTTTCAACATTGATGTGCACGTCGTAGAATTGGCGCACCTGTGCCGCCTGGCGGCGCAAGGCGATCAGCAATTCCGGTTCCTTCATTTCCAGCCCGCCGCGTAAGCTTTTCGCGTAATTGCGCAAATCACGGATCACCTGCGAGGTCATGTCGAGCAGGTTGTCCAGGTCCGGCACCAGCGGATTGCCGGGGTCGGCTTTCAAACGGATGCCGGACACACCGTGGCGCAAGCCGATATAGGGTTGGATAGTTGTGTCATGCAAGTCGCGTGCAATGCGCTCGCGTTCGCGCAGCACCGCTTCCGATGCCATGCGGTCCAGCAGTTCGATGTTCTCGATGACAGGGAAGGCCTGGGCCGCGATCTGCAACAGGAACAGGGCATCGGACTTGCTGAAGTGGTGGCGCTGCGACGCCACGATCAAGCGCCCGGTACCGCGCCGCAGCGGCAATGGAACGGCAATCAGCGACCGGGCGTCGAGCAACTCGGCCAGCGTGGCGCCGCCTTCGGCGCTTTCGGGCACCCAGCGGTGGTGCTCGCCGTCGTAGCTTTTTAATTGCAGGACGCGGCGCCCCCAGCGTCCGCGGGGCTGGCGCAACAACAGGATGGCATCTTCGCCACCGACCAGCAGGGGCACGGCGGCGTCCGGCGCCAGGTTGCTAGCATGGATCGGGCGCCCGGCATTGGCGGCGCTGGCCGCGCGCAGCGTCCAGCTGGCGGCATTATTCTCGTGCATCAGCAGGATGCAACTGTGGGCGCGGTAGAACTGGCGCGTCTGCTCCAGGACCGAACTGATGGTACGGTCGACGCCAAAGCGCGGGTTGGACATCTGGCTCACCGCGTGCAGCAAGCCCATGCGCTGGCGCTGGATCATGGCCATGCCGCCCCAGTGCGCGATCATATAGCCCAGCGCCAGCAGGAAGGTGGCGCGCAGCATCAGCAGCGCCATCTCCGCGTCGCCGCTGGTATAGAACGAGGTCAGGGTGAACGCCAGCGACGCCGCCATGGTGATGCGGGCACCTTCCTCGAAGCCATGGCTGAAGGCCGAGGTCAGGATGGCGAAGAAAAACAGCAGGAAGTAGAAGCTGGAATCGCCACCCGTGACGTACACCATCAGGGTGAACCAGCCGACGTCGAGCCAGTACACCAGTTTGCTACGCACCAGGACCGAGCGGTTGGCCAGCAGGAGCAGGATGACGCTTTGGACCAGGTAGGCCAGGAACACGCCCAGGGACAGCACGTCGGTACGCCCGTCCGGCTCCACCAGCAGCGTAAACAGACAGGCCACTGCCAGTACCATGCGCATCCAGCGCACCATGGAAGCGTCCGAAGTATCCTTCGGCAAGGTCGCGTGCAGCAGGCCGTCGTTGATCACGGTTTCTCCGGCTCGTATGTTAATACCATGCTAAGAGAACGGTTTATCTTTGTCCACAACAAGGTTGTATTTTTGAAACGTTGCCAGGCCTTGAATTCCGGTTGGGCGGCCCCATCTGGGGCACTCCGAATCATATCCAGAAGACTATTGAGGTAAAAATGGCTCAAGATAAGCAAACCATGGGGTTCCAGGCTGAAGTCAAGCAATTGCTGCAGCTGATGATCCATTCGCTGTACTCGAACAAGGAAATTTTCCTGCGCGAGCTGGTTTCGAACGCCTCCGATGCGGCCGAC
Organism: uncultured Oxalobacteraceae bacterium; assembly: GCA_965650885.1. GTDB lineage: Bacteria > Pseudomonadota > Gammaproteobacteria > Burkholderiales > Burkholderiaceae_D > Rugamonas. The sequence goes on along the minus strand of CBFGQI010000033.1, from coordinate 18,423 downwards.
AAGCTGCGTTTCGAAGCGATCAACAATGACGCACTGTATGGCAACGACCACGAGCTGAAGATCCGTGTCAGCTTCGACAAGGCGGCCCGCACCATCACCATTTCCGACAACGGCATCGGCATGAGCCGCGAGGAAGCGATTTCCCACCTGGGCACCATCGCCAAGTCGGGCACCAAGGAATTCTTCGGCAAGCTGTCGGGCGACCAGCAGAAGGATGCGGCCCTGATCGGCCAGTTTGGCGTCGGCTTCTATTCCGGCTTCATCGTGGCCGACAAGATCACCGTGGAATCGCGCCGCGCCGGCCTGCCGGCATCGGAAGGCGTGCGCTGGGAGTCGGCGGGCGAGGGCGATTATTCGGTCGAACAGATCGAGAAAGCCGGCCGCGGCACCGACATCACCCTGCACTTGCGCGAGGGCGAAGACGAGCTGCTGTCGAGCTGGAAGCTGAAATCCATCATCCGCAAGTATTCGGACCACATCTCGCTGCCGATCCAGATGCAGAAGGAAGAGTGGGATGAGGAAAAGAAGGAAACCGTCCTGAAGGATGAACTGGAAACCATCAACCAGGCCAGCGCCCTGTGGGCCCGCAGCAAGAGCGACATCACGCCCGAGCAGTACGAGGAATTCTACAAGCACGTGTCGCACGACTTCGGTGCGCCGCTGACCTTTACCCACAACCGGGTGGAAGGCCGCAGCGAATACACCCAGCTGCTGTACATCCCGGCCAAGGCGCCGTTCGACCTGTGGGACCGCAACAAGCGCGGCGGCATCAAGCTGTACGTCAAGCGCGTCTTCATCATGGACGACGCCGAACAGCTGATGCCGACCTACCTGCGCTTCGTCAAGGGCGTGATCGATTCGGCCGACCTGCCGCTGAACGTATCGCGTGAAATCCTGCAGGAATCGCGCGACGTGAAAGCCATCCGCGAAGGTTCGACCAAGCGTGTCCTGGGCATGCTGGAAGAATTGGCCAATGCCGAGGAGCAGGAAAAGAAAGACAAGTACGCCACCTTCTGGACCGAATTCGGCCAGGTGCTGAAAGAGGGCATTGGCGAAGACTTTGCCAACAAGGATCGCCTGGCCAAGCTGCTGCGTTTCGCCTCCACCCATAACGAGAGCGAGGTGCAGGATGTCTCGCTGGAAGCTTATGTCGGCCGCATGAAGGAAGGCCAGGACAAGATCTATTACGTCACCGCCGACAGTTTTGCTGCCGCCAAGAATTCGCCGCACCTGGAAATCTTCCGCAAGAAGGGCGTCGAAGTGCTGCTGCTGACCGACCGCGTCGACGAATGGATGCTGTCCTTCCTGAACGAGTTTGACGGCAAGGAAGTGCATTCCGTGGCCAAGGGCGGCCTGGACCTGGGCAAGCTGGAAGACGAGGCGGAAAAGAAGGAGCACGCCGAGACGGAGAGCCAGTACCAGGACCTGGTCGGCAAGATGAAGGAAGCGCTGGCCGACAAGGCCAAGGAAGTGCGCGTCACCTTCCGCCTGACCGACTCGCCCGCCTGCCTGGTGGCCGATGAGCACGAATTGTCGGGCAACCTGCTGCGCATGCTGAAAGCCGCCGGCCAGGCCGCGCCGGAATCCAAGCCCATCCTGGAAATCAACCCGCAACACCCGCTGGTCACGCGCCTGAAGTATGAAGACGCCGCCGGCGACAAGTTCAAGGATTGGGCCCACCTGCTGTTCGACCAGGCCCTGCTGGCCGAAGGCGGCACGCTGGCGGATCCGGCTTCGTTCGTCAAGCGTATGAACGAGATGCTGCTGTCCAAATAGGGCTTATTTGTCGTGACGCTGCAAGCTTGCTGCTGAAAACAGCAGCAGCTTGCGCGCCGAAAAATTGAATAGCAGGATCAGGGCCCCGGCATACAGCTTGGCGCCCAGATAGTTGAAGCGGAATACTTCCACCCCCAGGCTGATCAGCAAGCCATTCAAGACCAGGCCGGCGATGCCGATCGAAAAGAAGATCGCAAATTCGCGCTGCCATTGCGCTACCCGCCGGAATCCGAACACCCAGTGGATCGAACACATATAGTTGCAGACCATGCCCGCCAGGTAAGCCATGCACGCTGCCAGTACATAATGCAGGGCGGCGAACTGCACCAGTGCAAACAGGCACAGGAAGTCGATCACGAAGGCCGCGCCCCCCACCAGCGTATAGCGCAGGAACTGGATCAGATTGCTGTGCGACTTCTGCTTACCGAATAATTGCGTCAACATGCTGGTGCCTCGCGCGCTTCAGGTGCCGCCTGCGCGCAACCGGGCGCAGGCATACAGGTAGTAGGACTTGCCGAATACCACATCGTCGGCCCGGGCGACGATCCCTTCACCCAAGGCTTGGCCAAGCACGACGAAATCCAGTAGCGGATCGGCGCACACGAACAGCAGGCCGTCGCGGCTGGCGGGCGGCAGTGTTCTGGCAAGGAGCTTCGTCTGCACGAGGTTGCGCCGGACGATGGCATCTTCGCTTCCCAGACGGTCGAGACGCGCCATGCGCCGCCGGCCTTCGATGGCCGTGCCGCGATTGAAGGCGAGGCCGGTGATTTGCGTGGTCGAGGCATAATTGGAACGGTGCAGCTGGAACCAGCTGACCGCTGCATTGTTCTGCCAATACACCACGGCGTCCTCGGGAATCAACGGCAGGAACGCTGCCTGGACAGCGCGTTGTCCTTGCGCCGACAGGTCATACGTGCGGTGGGTGGGGAAACCGGCAAATAGCGCAGACAAGCCGAGGCTGCCAAATGCCAGGGCAAATGCGCCCAGGTGCCGTGCCTTGCCTTGGCTGCCGGCCCCATGCCAGACCAAGATCAGCAGTGTCGTGCCGCATGCCGCGCCGGCACCCAATTCCAGCGCATTCATACCCCATAAGGCAGCCAGCCAGGCTGCCGATGGATCGCGCAAGGTCGGTGCGGCGATGCGGGTCACCCAGCTGACTTCCCATAACCAGGCGGCGACCAGCAAAGCCAGCGCGGCCCCGGTCATCCTGCCGCCCCATGCGGGCCACGGGACTGGCGGACGGCCAGCAAAATGGCACAGGGCGGCGCCAGCAACCAAGCCGACCGCGCCGCCCACCGTGTTGCGGGTGAGGGCCGCCAGGCATAGCACCAGCAGCAGGGCGCGCAGCAAGCGGCTGTGCGGCCAGTAAGCCGCCACCAGCCAAGCCAAAGCCAGCCAGGAACACAGTTGGGTCATCCAGAGCAGGCGCCATGGCTGCACTTGTATCAGCAGCAGGTTGTCGTGGAAACCCGTGCCGACGCAACTGGCCAGCAGGCCGGCGGCGCCCAGCAGGGCCGCGCAGCGGAACAGGCGCGCAACCATGCCCCGGGCCAGATACGCGCCGGCCAGGACCAGGCTGAAGGCAAGCGTGGTGCGGCTGAGCCATTCCTGCGCCAGCCAGGCGCTCCAACTTACCATGGGCGCGCGCGCAGCCACCAGGGCCAGCCATTCGGCGTCCATGTTCATCAATAGCCGGTCAAAAGGCGCCAACCCCGCTGCCACGCCGGCGGCCAGCAAGCCGGTGCCAACACCGAGGAACGCGGCCAGCAAGCGCCAGTTGCCCCAGCCCCGCAGCAGCAATCCAGCCAGCAGGGGAGCGCCACCGATCAGCGGGTGCAGGGCAGAGGCCAGGAGCGCCAGCAGGGCGCCCCAGCCCCAGCGTTGGCGCACGAAGCAGCCAAGTGCGAGGATGCCGAGGCCTTCGGCAATCAGGCGCGGCGTCAGGAACGGCTCGGCCAGTCGGAAGATCGCAGGGCTTGGACCGTAATCGGCAGGCCAGGTAAACAAGATGGCAAGTCCGAGCCAGAAATGGAAGCCGCGCAGAACCGCGGCGAACAGATAGGCCGCCGCAGCGATCCAGAGCACGTGGCCGGCCAGCAGCAGCACCATGGTTGCCGGTTCCAGTCCCAGCATGGCGATGGCCGCCGCATACACCGGGCTGAACAATGTAAATGCGTCCTGCGAGCCATGCAGGAAGTACAGATCGTTCTCGAAATTACCAGGGTAAAGCCGATGCAGCGCTTGCACCGCATATAAGAGGCCATCATGCCAGATGCCGCGCCACGGGTGGCTGCCCAGCCACAGGGCCGACAAGGTCATCAGGACCATCGCCGTGCGGCGGTCGCAGCGGGCGAGCATGCCCGCCAGCCTGGACGGCATTGCCGGCGGCGGCGAGCGTCGTACTTCAGTCGCAGTGTCCTGTTGGTGGAGGAAGGGCATGCCATCGGGCCGTCTGCCCAAAATATAGGCAGTGGCTCGCCCATTCTAAAGGCGGAACTCTGCGAATGCTATAGCTCAGCAGTAAATCGGCGGCGACTGTGGCGTGGAACACGCATGGCGCCCAATGGGGGATAGATTTGGTGAGACTTTTGCGTCTTGTCAAGCGGCATAATCAAAGCAACTCCCGCTTCAGCGAGGATTGCATGACGGAAGTCCGCAAGCAGCGCATCCTGATCGTCGACGACCAGAGCGCCCAGATGGGGGCGCTGTGCGACGTATTGCGCCAGTACCAGTTCGAAGCCGAGGGCTGCGGCAGTGCCGAGTCAGCGCTGGCTTTGCTGCGCAGCCGTCCGTTCGACCTGATGCTGTCCGACCTCAATATGCCCGGCATGGATGGCATCGGCCTGGTCAAGACCGCCTTGCAGCATGACCCCGACCTCGCTTGCATCATCATGACCGGCGAGGGCAGCATCGCGACCGCGGTGCGCGCCATGCAGGGCGGGGCCCTGGACTATATCGTCAAACCCTTCAAAGCATCATCGCTGCTGCCGGTGCTGGCGCGCGCCCAGGCCACGCGCGGCTTGCGCATGGCCAATGCCGCGCTGGAACACCAGTTGCGCGAGCATGTGATCGAATTGGCCGAAGCCAACCACCGCCTGGAACAGGCGCGGCTGGCCGCCGAACATGCCAACGCGGAAAAGTCGCGCTTCCTGTCGAATATGAGCCATGAACTGCGCACGCCGCTCAACGGCATCCTTGGCTTTGCGCAAATCCTGGCTGCGGACAAATTGCCGGCCACGCAGCTGGAAAAGCAGCGCTTCGCGCGCAATATCGTGCAGTCCGGCCAGCACTTGCTCAAGCTGGTCAATGAAATCCTCGACCTGGCACGGATCGAGGCGGGCAAGGTGCCGCTGGCGATGGAAGCGGTCGACTTGCCGGCCGTGCTGCAGGAGTGCCGCATGATGGTGTCGCCGCTGGCCGAAACGCGCGGCATCGGCTTGTGGTTCGGACCGGTACCCGCGTGCAGCTTGCGCGCCGACCGCACGCGGCTAATGCAAGTGCTGATCAACCTGTTGTCCAATGCCATCAAGTACAACCGCGAGCAGGGGCGGGTCGCCGTCGAATGCAGTCGCGCCGGCAGCGGGCGCTTGCGCATTGCCGTGCGCGACACCGGGCCGGGACTGGACGAGCAGCAGCAGATGCAGATCTTTCAGCCATTTAACCGCCTCGACCGCGATGAAGACACCGAGGGCAGCGGGCTGGGGCTGGCGCTGACGCGGCGCGTGGTGGAAGCCATGCAAGGCGCCATCGGCGTCGACAGCCTGCCCGGCCAAGGCAGCACGTTCTGGATCGAATTCGAGCAGGTTTCGCAACCGGTACAGGAGGGGCAACATGCGTGAGCAGGCATGGAAGTGGGCGGCAGGCCTGGTCCTGGCGCTGGCGTTGGCGGGCGGCGCGCTCTGGCTGCTGCGCGGCGGCGAGCACCTGGCGCCGCCGCAGCAAGTGGTGTTCGCTGCCCACACCGGCTACGTGGCTTCCTGTCCGGTGGTGGCGGCCCAGCACAAGGGCTATTTCGAAGCGCACGGCTTGGCAGTGACGATCCTGAAGGCGTCCAGCGGCAAGGAGTCGCTGCAAGCCGTGCTCGACGGCCGGGCCGATGTGGCCACCGTGGCCGATATCCCGATCGTGCTGGCGATCATGGATGGCAAGCCGGTGCAAGTGATGGGGACGGTCTACCGCAGCGGCACCGACCATGGCATCGTGGGGCGGCGCGACCATGGCGTGCTGACCCCGGCCAGCCTGAAGGGCAAGAAGGTCGGCGTCACCCAGGGCACTTCGGGCCATTTCACGCTGGACGTGTTCCTCAACACGGCGCGCCTGCAGGGCAGCGACGTGACGATGGTCAACTACAAGCCGGAAGAACTGGGCCAAGCCTTGCAGCGCGGCGACGTCGACGCCATCGCCAGTTGGGAGCCTTATCTGCAGAACAGCTTGAAGGGCCTGGGCGAAAACGGCGTGGGCTTCTCCGGCGAGCAAGCCTATGAAACGATTTACAACGTGGTGGCCCTGCCGCGCTTCATCAACGGCCACGAGGGTGCCGTCCAGCGCTTGCTGCGCGCGCTGGCGGACGGCGCCGCTTTTTGCGGCAGCCATCCGACCGACATCCACAAGGTGTTGCCGGCCACGGCCCAGATGACGCAGGCCGAACTGCTGGCCGCCTGGCGCGGTTACCACTTCAGCATGGACCTCGACCAGTCGCTGCTGCTGGCGCTGGAAGACCGCGCGCGCTGGGTGATCCGCAACCATATGGGATCGACCAAGGAAATGCCGAATTTCCTCGACAACGTCTACCTGCGCGGGCTGGACGAGGTGCGCCCGGCCGCGGTCACCATCATCCATTGAACAAGGGTCCCCATGAGGATTATCACCCGGCTTAAACTGGCGCAATGGCTGTGCATTGCCGGCGTGGCGCTGGCGGCGGTGCTGATGCTGCTGGCGGCGGAACAGGTCAAGCGCGAACTGGCGCGCAATGAACGTGCCGCCGCCATCGTGTCAGGCGTCACGTCGCTGCGCTATCTGTCGCTGGAATACGCGCAAGGGCAGGGTGAGCGCGCCCTGGTGCAGTGGAAACTGCGCCGCGAATCGCTGCACGCGCTGCTGCAGCGCGAGGACCTGTTCGACAGCAAGGCCGATGCGCGCATGCTGTTTGCCCTGCAGCAAGGCTTGCCGCAGCTGGCGCGCCATTTCAACGACCTGGTGCTGGTGCGGCGCGAGCTGCGCGACGATCCGGTACAGGCCGACGTGTTGCGCCAGCTGGAGGCGCGCCTGTTCGGCCAGCTCATGAGCAGGGCCGAAGGCATGATCAGCAGCGCCGAAGAATTGGCGCGGCGCAGCCGCGAAGGCGTGTTGGCGGCGCAGCGCCATGCCTCCTTCGTGGCGGGCGGTTTCGGGCTGCTGCTGGCCCTGACCGTGCTCGGCGCCCTGGCCATGACCATCCGCAGCGTGGCCAACCCCTTGCAGCGCCTGCAGCATGGCGCGGAACGGGTGGGCGCCGGCCAGCTCGACCACCGCGTCAACCTGCATGCGCTCGATGAGGTGGGCGACCTGGCGCGCGCCTTCGATGCCATGACCGAACGCTTGCGCAGCACCACGGTGTCGCGCGATGAACTGGTGCACGCCAATGCCGCCCTGCACGAGGAAATGGCGGTGCGCCACGGTGTGGAGTTGAAGGTGCAGGCGCAGGTCGGCCGCCTCAGCCTGTTGCACCAGATGACGCGTTCGATCGGCGAGCGGCAGGATTTGCGCAGCATCCTGCAAGTGCTGGTGCGCAACCTGGAAGACCAGTTGCCGGTGGACTTTGCCTGCGTCTTCCTGCTGCAGGACGGGGTGCTGGAAGCCAGTTGCGTCGGCCTGGGCAATGCCTTGCTGCCGGGCGAGGCGGCGCTGAAGGAGGGCGCCCAGGTCTCGATCGACAACAATGGCTTGTCGCGCTGCGTGAAGGGGCAACTGGTGTATGAGCCGGACATCGCCGGTACCGAATTCCCCTTCCCGAGCCGCCTGGCGCGCGGCGGGCTCAATTCGCTGGTGCTGGCGCCGCTGCAGGCGGAGAGCGTGGTGTTCGGCGTGCTGGCCGTGGCGCGCAAGGCGGCCAACGCCTTTGCCAGCGGCGAGTGCGAATTCCTGCGCCAGTTGAGCGAACACGCGGCGCTGGCGGCGCGCCAGGCGCAGTTGTACGGCGCGCTGCAGCAGGCTTACCACACCCTGCACGCGACGCAGCAGTCGGTCACGCGCGAGGAACGCTTGCGCGCCCTGGGCCAGATGGCCAGCGGCATCGCGCATGACATCAACAATGCCATTTCGCCGGTCGCCCTGTACACCGAAGCCCTGCTGGAAACCGAAACCGGCCTCAGTGCCGGCGGCCGCAGCAACCTGCAGGTGATTGCGCGCGCCATCGACGACGTGGCGGCGACCGTGGCGCGCATGCGTGAACTGTACCGGCGCCGCGAGCCGCAGGTGGAGTTGGGCGCGGTGAGCCTGAACGTGCTGGCGCAACAGGTGGCGGACTTGACGCGGGCGCGCTGGAGCGACATGCCGCAGCAGCGCGGCGTCGTCATCGCCATGAACCTGGAGCTGGCGCCCGGCTTGCCCACGGTGATGGGGGCGGAGAGCGAAATCCGGGAAGCGCTGACCAACCTGGTATTCAACGCGGTCGATGCCATGCCCGAGGGCGGGGCGCTGACCTTGCGCACCCGCAGCACCGGCGAGCACGCGATCGTCGAAGTGGTGGACAGCGGGGTCGGCATGGATGAATCGACGCGCCGCCATTGCCTGGACCCATTCTTCACCACCAAAGGGGAGCGCGGCAGCGGCCTGGGGCTGGCCACCGTCAACTCGATGGCCGAGCGCCACAGCGCCGTGGTGCAGGTGGATTCGCAACTGGGGCGCGGCACCACCGTATCGCTGGCCTTCCCGCTGCCGCAGGCGCATCCGCCCCTGCCGCCGCTGGAGGCGCCGGCCAGCTCGGTGGCGGTGGCCGAACCCATGCGGCTGCTGGTGATCGACGACGACCCGGCCGTGCTGGCCTCGATGCGCACCATCCTGCAGCGCGACGGGCATACGGTGGTGGCGGCCGATGGCGGCGCCGCCGGCATCGAACAATTCCGTGCCGCGCAAGCGTCCAGCACGCCGTTCGACGCGGTGTTCAGCGACCTGGGCATGCCGCACGTCGACGGCCGCAAGGTCGCCGCCAGCATCAAGGAAATGTCGCCGGCGACGCCGGTGATCCTGGTCACCGGCTGGGGCCAGCGCCTGATCCCGGAAGGCGACGTGGATGCCAAGCCAGCCAGTGTGGATGAAGTGTTGAGCAAGCCGCCGCGCGTGCGCGAATTGCGCGAGGTCCTGCTGAAAGTGCATAAGGTCGGGTATAGTTCCACGCATGAATGATCCGATTGCTTTTGCCGCGCATCGTCCGCGGCTGTTTTCGATTGCTTACCGCATGCTCGGCGTGCGGGCCGATGCGGAAGACGTGGTACAGGATGCCTGGCTGCGCTGGCGCGACGCCGACCATGGCGCGCTGCAGTCGCCCGAAGCCTGGCTGGTGACGGTGGTGACGCGGCTGGCCATCGACCGTTTGCGGGCGGCGATCGCCGAGCGTGAAGCGTATGAAGGCTTGTGGCTGCCCGAACCGCTGGTATCGGTGGACGAGGAGACGCCGGAAGTGCAGGCCGAACGCGCCAGCGACCTGTCGCTGGCCTATATGTGGCTGCTGGAGCGCCTGGCGCCGGAGGAGCGCGCCGCCTTCCTGCTGCGCCAGGTGTTCGATTACGACTATGCCGACGTGGCCGAGCAGCTGGGCAAGTCGGAAGCGGCCTGCCGCCAGATGGTGAGCCGCGCCGGCAACCGCGTGCAGCAGCCGCACACGCGCTTCGACGTCGCGCCCGATGCGCACCGCCAGCTGCTGCAGCGCTTCGTGGCGGCGGCTGCGACGGGCGAAAAGGCCGCCATCCGCGCCTTGCTGGCGGACGACATGGAGCTGGTGGGCGATGGCGGCGGCAAGGTGAAGTCGTTCGGCATCGTGATCACTGATGCCGACAAGATCGCGGCGCTGTATGCCGGCATGCCCAAGCTGGGCGCCATCGAATACCGTGCCGCCATCGTCAATGGCGAACCGGGATTGCTGCGCTTCGTGGATGGCCAGCTGGAGTCGGCGCAGGGTTTTGCCACCGACGGCGTGCGCATCACCGGCATTTACGTGGTGCGCAATCCGGACAAGCTGGCACATATCGCGCTGTAGTGGATTGCGAAGGATGGTGACATGTTGCGCTCAACCCATGGGAAATTCTCCGAGCTGGAGGTGGCCGACCTGGTGCGTGCCATGGAGTACCTGCCGGCCGGCATGACCATCATCGACAGCGATTTGCGCTTCCGGTTCTGGAACCAGCGCTTTTGCCAATACCTCGATTTCCCGGAAGCGCAGGTCTATGAAGGCGTGCCGCTGGAAGACCTGTTCCGTTTTAACGCCTTGCGCGGCGAATTCGGTCCTGGCGACCCGGAAACCCAGGTGCGCGAGCGCATCGAACTGGCGCGCCAGTTCGTGCCGCACCGCTTCCGCCGCACGCGCGCCGACGGCACGGTGCTGCAAGTGACGGGGCGGCCGATGAGCGGCGAGGATGGCCGCGTGCTGGGTTTCGTCACCATTTACGAGGATGTCACCACCGAGGCGCGCCAGCAGCAGGAACTGGAGCAGGCGCACGAAAAGCTGCTGGCGGCCTATGAGGACTTGCGGCGCGCGCAGCTGGACAACACGGAGTTGGAGAAGGACCGCTACAAGTACTACCAGATGGCGGTGCGCGATGCCTTGACCGGGCTGTATACCCGGCATTATATGGAGGATGCCGCCGCGCGCCTGCTGGAACTGCACGAGCGCGACCACGCCGAGCGGGTCGGCTTGCTGGTGTTCGACGTCGACCGTTTCAAGCAGATCAACGACAATTACGGCCACCTGGCCGGCGACAAGGTGCTGCGCCACATCGGTGCGCTGCTGGAGGAACAGACGCGGCGCGTCGACATCGCAGTGCGCAATGGCGGCGACGAATTCGCGGTATTCCTGCCCAAGCTCGATGCCCGGCGCTGCCTGCAGTTTGCCGAGCGCGTGCGCAGCCACGTGCGCGCCCTGCGGCTGGACGGCGCCCTGGCCGCGGTCGAACTGTCGATCAGCGCCGGCGTGGCCGAGCACCTGCCGGGCGAATCGTTGCCCGCCTTCCTGGAACGGGCCGACGCGGCGCTGTATGCCGCCAAGCGTTCGGGGCGCGACCGCATCTGCCTGGCCGAGGGGGCGGCGACGTGAGCGCTCGCCCATCCCTGGACCGGATCCCGGCACCTGGCGTCGGCCCGCGCCGCCAGCGCCAGGAATTGAATGGCCACCGCGGCGCCGTGGTGTGGTTCACCGGTCTGTCGGGCGCCGGCAAGACGACGCTGGCGCAGGCGCTTGAGCAAACCTTGTTGCGGGCCGCCTGCCGCGCCTATGTGCTCGATGGCGACGTCCTGCGCCAGGGATTGTGCGCCGGCCTGGGCTTTTCCGACGAGGACCGCAGCGAGAATATCCGCCGCGCCGGCGAGGCGGCGGCATTGCTGGCGGACGCCGGAGTGGTGGTGCTGGCGGCCTTCATTTCCCCGTTTGCCGCGGACCGGGCGCGGGTGCGCGCGCGGCTGGCGCCGGGCGACTTCATGGAAGTGTTCTGCGATTGCCCGGCGGCGGTGTGCGAGCAGCGCGACGTGAAAGGGCTGTACCGCCGCGCCCGCGCCGGCGAGATCCCGCAATTTACCGGCATCTCTTCGCCTTACGAAGCGCCGCGGCAAGCCGACCTCACGCTCGACACTTCGCGCCTTGACGTGGCGGCATGCACCGCTCGCGTGCTGGCCCTGTTGCGCGAACGCGCCGTGATCCGCTAGGCGGCCGGCACCAGCTGGTGCAGCAAGTCCAGGCAGGCCGTGGCGGCGCGGCCATCGCCGTCTTGCTCCGCATGCCAGGCCGATACCGACACTGCCAGCAGCGGGAAGCTGCGCAAATGCCGGAACAGGTCCGCCACCTGTTCCAGGCGCGGTCCGCCCGGCACATGGTATTTCAGCGCCGGCATGCGCTGCGCCTCATCGAGCACGTCGGTGTCGAAGTGGACGTACAGGGTTTCCTGCGGCGACAGCAGGGGCAGCACCTGGTCCAGCCCGCAGCGCACGATGGCCGATTGCGCCAGCGCTTCATCTTCGCCGGCGTCGAGGTCGCGCGCGTCGGACAGCACGATGCGCGCTTCCGGATAGGGGGTGGCGCCGACGGTTGCGCGCAGGGCGGCAATGCTGTCGCGCTGGTGGCGGCGCCGGTCCTGGCGGCCGACCAGCATGGCCAGCGGCATGCCGCCGATGTACTGCGTCTGTGTGGTGCCCCAGGTGTGGAAGTCGCCGTGCGCATCGAGCCACAGGATGCGCTGCGGCTCGCGTCCGGCCTGCTGCAAGCCCGCCAGCACGCCCATGCTGGACACGCAATCGCCGGCCAGCGAGACCGGCAGCAAGCCATCGGCAGCCGCTTGCCGCACCTGCCCCGCCAGTTCCGCATACACCATGCCCATGTGCTGCATCTGGCGGTTGCGGTCCGCGATGTGCTCGTCAACGGCGTGCTCCGCCTGCACCGCCTGCCAGGTTTGGCCGTGCAATGGCGCGATGCGCCGCAAGCCGTCGCGCCGTTGGCCCATCAGGTAGGGCGCGAGCAGGGGGCGGATCATTGCCACGACTCCGGGTCCATGCTGTAGCCCAGCGCCGCCATGACTTCGGCCACGCCGGGCTGCTGCGCCAGCGGCAGCAGCACGTCGCTGCGCCGGTGCCAGCGTCCGGCCGCCGGCGCATCGGTGGCCATGGTCACCGGCAGCGTGCCGACTGTTGGCGGAGGCGGCAAGCCGAGCCAGTCGCAGGCGCGCGCCAGCACGGCATCGGGAGCGGCCAGGAAATCCTCAAAGGCGATGCGCATGGCGCCGGTGCCGCGCTCCAGGATGTGGCGGTGGCAGGACAGCCACTGGTTCAGGCAAACCTGTTCCAGCCGGGCGCCGGTCAAGGCGCGCCAGTTGGGCGGCAAATCGAACTTCCACCAGCGCGATCCGAAGCTGCACTGGTCGGAGTAGCCGCCGATGGCGAGCTGCACGCCGGCGCGCGCCATATCGTGGGCGAAGAAGCCGGTCGGGGACAGCCAGCCGTCGATCAGGCCATTCACGCATTGGGCATAGCCGCGCGTGAGGTGGATATAGCGCACCTCGGCCTGCGGGAACAATTGCTCGTACAAGCCGGGACGGAAGGCATCGGACGGGGTCTTGAACAGCAATACCTTGGAAGCGGCATCCTGTTCGGTAAGCCGCCGCCGCCGCAAGCCCGGCACCACGAAGGGCGGCTCTTCGATCTTGGCCGGCTGGTCGAAAGGACGGTCTTCGCCGGGGCCCATGTGGCCGTCGTAATAATCGAGCCGCCAGCGTTCGCCCCAATACACCGTGCCAAGCAGGGCGTGCACGGCCTCGTCGGACGACACCTCATCGCCATGTTCGCAGATGAAGGCGAGCGCTTCGCCCAGCGCGCGCTGCATGCGGGTGTGCTCGGCGGGTTCGGCGAACTGGGCGGGGAAGTGCAGCAGCAAGCGTTTGCGCCAGCGTTCTTCCAGTTCGGCGCGCGGCGCCAGCTGTGCGCTGGCCACGGTCAAGCCGTCAAATACATTGTCGGCCAGCGCATCGGCTGCACGCAGGGTGGTGATGGCATCGCTGGCGCAGGCCGGATCGTGGCCGAAACCGTTGCCGGTCAGGGCCAGCAGCGGTTCCATCTCGCCGTCGAGGGCTGCGATGCCCGGGTGCCCGGCCAGGGCGGCTTTGAACAGGGTCGAGCCGGAGCGTGAACTGGTCAGGATGACCGCCACCCGTTTCACTTTGCCGCGCCAGGGCGCAGGGGCAACGGCGCGTAAGCCATTGATGTCGGCGAGCAGGGTCTGCATGGTCTCCATGGGCTCATCCTAGCACTTTTTTTTCGCCAGGTTGTCACAAAGCCGGCGGCCGCTCCGTCTAATAGTCGAGAAGGCCGCACAGTGCGCCCTTGACCACCAAACTGAAAGGATTCGCCATGAGCACCCTGCGTTACAACTACTTCCAACTGTCCCAGAAATCGTTCAAGAACCTGCTTGCCCTGTCGGAGGGCCTGAACCGCGAACTGCTGGGGCGCAAGCTGGTGGACCTGGTCTTGTTGCGGGTGTCGCAAATCAATGGCTGCGGCTTTTGCATCGATATGCACTACCAGGATTTGCTGAAGATGGATGTCGACCCGCGCCACGTCAATGCGGTGGCCGGCTGGCGCGAAGCGCCATTTTTCAGCGAGCGCGAGCGCGCGGCGCTGGAATGGTGCGAACTGGTGAATGCCATCCCGTTCCGCGACCCCGACGACGCAGCGTTTGCCCGTGTCAAGGCGCATTTCTCCGACGAAGAGATCGCGGAACTGGGCTTCGTGGTTGCGGTCATTCGTTCCTGGAACATGCTGAACGTCGCTTCGCGCAACCCGATCCCGCGCTAGGATTTCCTCCTGCGCAGCATGAGCAAGGGCAGCCCCGCCAGCAGCAGGGCGGCCTGGGCCGGTTCGGGCACCGGTGCCAGGAAGCCGCGGATTTCACCGCCGGCATAGGTGCTCGAGTGGATATTGAAGTACGAGGTCCCGGCGCCGAGGGCGGCCAGCAAGGCCGCTTCCGCGCCGGCAGTGGTACCGCCATTGTTCGTCACGAAAGTCGCGTTCCAGAACGAATCCTGGGACGTGTCGAACACGGAGGCATAGTTGCCGCTCATGACCCCCGACGGGAAGCCGGTCAGCGTCGGCAGCATGGTGGCCGCACCGGCCGTGCCTTCGCCGGGCAGGCTGGTGCAGCAATGGATGTGGGCGGCGCCGCTGGTACCGGTCAGACCGTCGAAATTGGCGGTAATGCTCAGGTAGTGGGTGTCGATATCGAACACCACCGTCACATGGCCGGTGGCCGGCGAGGCATTCGGCGGCGATTCGGCGGCGCCGCTCAGGTTGGCTGAATAGGTCAGTGGATCGGCTTGCGCCGCCGCGCAGCCGATTAGCAGGGCCAGCAGGGCCAGCCCCTGTTGCAGATGAGTCTTCATCGTGGCTCCTTGTGGAAGCGCGAGCCCGCGACGGTTCCCCCCGTGTGTGATGCAGGCGCGCATACAGCGCCACTATTGTCGCCTTAAGTGGACATCCGGCGGCGCACGCTTACCCGCGGCTCACTTCACGTTTTTCATCAGGAAGCTGGCCTGGCCGCAGCTTTTCTGCGAATACGCAATGGCTTCCCGCGAGCAGCTGCGCGACGTGCCATCCTTGGCATAGCACACGCGGGCTTCGCGCAGGAAGCGGCCGCCGGAGCCACACACCGGCAACACGGAATCCTTGGCCAGCCCGGGATTGGCACGATGGAATTCGGCCTCGAACTGGCCGGGCGTGACGCGCACCGGCTGTTGCGGACGCTGGAAGCTGGCCGGGATTTTCAAGCCTTGCTTCAGCTTCGCGCTCAGCGCCAGGTAGGCTTCGGGCGCCAGGCCGGAGCAGGTGCCGTGCTTGTTCCATTCATGGCCGATCAGCTTGGGCGAGGGGTAGAGGCTTTCATACTGGTCGCGCACGGCGGCCGGCAGCTTGGCGCGGCCGCAGCTCGCGGGATAGCCGCGCTCGAATTGCGGCCACAGGCCGTGCAGCACGAAGCCGAGCTGGCGGCCGGTGGCGCATTGCACCGGGTCGTTGCCGCCGCGGCCGGCGCAGTATTCCGGCGACCACGACAGCGACAGGACGTAATAATCGAACAGGCCGGGGCGGTCGTCGCGTGCCAGGGCTGGCAGCGCGCAGGCCGCCGCCAGCAAGGCGGCAAGCAAGCGTTTCACAGGGCGGTCCTCAAAGCGAACAATTCGGGGAACAGTACCACATCGAGCATCTTGCGCAGGTAGGACACGCCGGCGGTGCCGCCGGTGCCGGTCTTGAAGCCGATCACGCGTTCCACCGTGGTGACGTGGCGGAAGCGCCAGAAGCGGAAGGCGGTCTCCATATCCACCAGTTTCTCGGCCAGTTCGTACAGGGCCCAATAACGCGTAGTGTCGCGGTAGACTTCGAGCCAGGCATCCTTGACCGATTCGTCGGCCACGGTGGGTTGGGTCCAGTCGCGGTCAAGCCGGCCGGCATCCACGTGCAAGCCATTGCGCGCCAGCAGGCGCACCGCTTCATCGTACAGGGAAGGCGAGTGCAGGGCGGTGTCGAGGCGGGCATGGTTGTCCGGCGTTTGCTGGTGCACGGCCAGCATATTGGCATTCTTGTTACCGAGGATGAATTCGATCTCGCGGTACTGGGCCGATTGGAAGCCCGACGATGCGCCAAGGTAGGGGCGGATGGCCGTGTATTCGGGCGGCGTCATGGTCGCCAGCACATCCCAGGCGTGCACCAGTTGGTCCATGATGCGCGCCACCCGGGCCAGCATCTTGAAGGCCGGCGGCAAGTCGTCGCGGCGGATATGGTCGCAGACGGCATGCAGTTCGTGCAGCATCAGCTTCATCCACAGCTCGCTGGTCTGGTGCTGCACGATGAACAGCATTTCATTGTGGTTGGGCGACAGCGGATGCTGGGCGCTCAGGATTTTCTCCAGGCCCAGGTAGTCGCCATAACTCATGGACTTGCTGAAGTCCATCTGGGCGCCATGCCATTCGGCGCCGGGTTTCTTTGGTTCGGTCATGGGGTGTTCAGGTAACGGCGCCGCGTGCGGCAGTGATGTCGTAGGCTTGATCGTCCAGGATCTGTTTCAGGATGTCCACCGCATCCCACACGTCGGCAAAGCTGGTGTACAGCGGCGTGAAGCCGAAGCGCATGATTTCCGGCTCGCGGTAATCGCCGATCACGCCGCGCGCGATCAGGGCTTGCATGACGGCGTAGCCGTGCGGGTGGGTGAAGCTGACTTGCGAGCCGCGCCGGGCGTGCTCGCGCGGGGTTACCAGGCCCAGCGGATGGGCGGCGCAGCGTTGCTCCACCAGGGCGATGAACAGGTCGGTCAGGGCCAGCGACTTGGCGCGCACCACGTCCATGCCGGTTTGCGCGAACACGTCGAGGCCGCATTCCACCATGGCCAGGGAGGCGATCGGCTGGGTGCCGCACAGGGCGCGGCCGATGCCCTGGCACGGCGCGAAGTCGGGCGCCATGGCGAACGGGGTGGCATGGCCCCACCAGCCGGACAGGGGATGGCGGAACTTGCCCTGGTTGCGTGCGGGCACCCAGATGAAGGCGGGCGCGCCGGGGCCGCCGTTCAGGTATTTATAGGTGCAGCCGACGGCATAGTCGGCGCCGTCGCCATGCAGGTCGAGCGGCACCGCGCCCACCGAATGGCACAAGTCCCACACCACGAGCGCGCCGTGCTGGTGCGCGAAGGCACTGGTGGCAGCCATATCGTGTTGGTAGCCGGTGCGGTAATTGACGTGGGTCAGCATCAGTACGGCGGTGTCGGCGTCGACCGCGGCCGGCAACTGTTCGGGACTGTCGACCAGCCGCACTTCATAGCCGCGGTCCAGCCAGGAGGTCAGGCCCTGGGCCATATAAATATCGGTCGGGAAGTTCGAACGTTCGGTGACGATCACTTTGCGGCCGGTGTGGGCTTGCGCGTGCAGGGCGGCGGCCAGGGCTTTGAACAGGTTGACCGAGGTGGTGTCGGTCACGACCACTTCGCCCGCCTTGGCGCCCACCATCGGGGCCAGCTTGTCGCCCAGGCGCTTGGGCATGTCGAACCAGCCGGCGCTGTTCCAGCTGGTGATCAAGTCTTTGCCCCATTCTTTGGCGATGACTTCGGTGGCGCGGGTGAGGGCGGCTTTGGGGCGGGCGCCCAGCGAGTTGCCGTCCAGGTAAATGACGCCGGCGGGCAGGTCGAATTGCTCGCGCAGCGGCGCCAGGACGTCCACGGCGTCGTGCGCCAGGCAGTCTTGTCGGGAAATCATGCTGGTGTTTTCCTTGAAGCTTAAAGAAAGTGAGATTGTAGCAACCTTTGGTGCCCCAAGACCGGTAAGTCCGCCGGATGGCCGTCCCGTCTGACCCGCAGGGTCCGACACCGGTTCGCGACCGCCGCCGACCAGTGTCTGACCCTGCGGGTCAGACACTGGTGTGCCGGTTTTGCTGGCCAAGCCATTGATTTTAAAAGAACAAAAAATTTTCAAATTTTTTTCCAAAAAACCCTAAAGTTCCGCGCAGCCGCGCCGTTACCCTTTCCAGAAGCCCGGTAAAAGGCTTGCTGTTCGGCAGTTTGGAGGGGTGCAAAAAAATTTAAAATTTTTTGCGAAAACCCTAAAGTTCCTCAAAACCCTGCCGTTACCAGTTCAGATGTCGCAAAAAAGCATCTCAGCGATATCGCATTTTTACCCTCGGCTCCTGAGTTTTCGGCGAGTCCGAACACCCCGCAAACCCGCGCCAATGCTGGCGTTGCCCCTCTATGGGCAGCCCTTTGTAGGACAAAATCCTACGGGGTCACTTCGCCTATTCCCGACCCAAAATACAGAGTGTGGCCTCTTTGCGCTTTGTACCGTCTCCAGCAGAATGTATCTCAACGGCAACGAATATTTGCGTTGCAAGCAGATACCGACAGGAGATGGACATGACCGCAAACGACATGATGGCTGAAATCCGCGA
>CBFGQI010000032.1:0-42078 GCA_965650885.1 uncultured Oxalobacteraceae bacterium | reverse complement strand
CCCTGGCCGTCATGCTGCTGGCCTGGCCCTTCATGCAGCCGGTCGACTTGACCCTGACCCAGCTCAAATTGCAGCCGCGTATGCTCCCCTCGCTGGCGACCAGCGCCGCCTGGCTGCTGCTGTTGCACTGGCTATACCGGACCCTGGGCGCGCCCGCCGTGCTCGCCGCACGGCGCGCTGCCGGCCACAAGCCGCGCCATATGGGCGTGGCCGCCGCCAGCGGTGCCGGCGTCGCGCTGCTGCTGTGCACCACGCTGTCGCTGCTGCTGCATGGCGAAGCGGCGGAACGCATGCGCATCACCGCCGAACGGCGCTTGGGGCCGGACTACCGCTACCACGTGGCGGCGCTGAAAGTCTCGCGCTTACCCGGCGGCCGGCAGGTCGAAGGCTTGGTCACGGCGTGGAACGGCAGCGAGATCCGCAGCATCCCCGTTGCCTGGCAAGAGGACGCTAACGGCGCCCGATGAGCAGGGCCCCGGCCAGGGCGGCCAGGCCAAATACCAGCAAGGTGCTGCTCAAGGCCAGGTTGAGGAATTTCGAAAGGTTGAGCACGCCGAGCAGGGCGCCGCCGAGGAACGACAAACCGAGGAACATCAGCCAGCCGGCGGTATCGGCCGCCCGCAGGTCGGCGCCGCGTGCCCGAGCGTGGCGCATGAATATGCGCCGCACCAGATTGGATGCCAGCAGCACCAGCACTAGCGCGCCGCCGGCCGCGAGCAAGCTGATTTGCATTTGCCCTCCACGATCACCTGGCAGACATGTTAGCATGGCCGGCCATTGACAAACCGCCCGCTTCCCGAACCAGTATGCCGATTGCCCCCTACCTCGACGCTTCCCCCCAGCTCGACGAACGCGTCTACCTCCATCCATCGGCCCAGGTGATCGGCAGCGTCCGCGTTGGCGCCGACTCGTCGGTCTGGTGCAATGCCGTGCTGCGCGGCGACGTCAACGACATCAGCATCGGCCGTTGCTCGAACGTGCAAGATTTGACCATGTGCCACGTCTCGCACAAGACGCCCCACAAGCCGGAAGGTTCGCCGCTGGTGATCGGCGATTACGTGACGATCGGGCATTCGGTGATCCTGCACGGCTGCCGGATCGGCAATGATTGCCTGGTCGGCATGGGCACCATCATCATGGACGACGTGGTGGTGCAGGACCGGGTGATGATCGGTGCCGGCAGCTTGGTCTCGCCCGGCAAGACCCTGGAGAGCGGGTTCCTGTACGTCGGCCGCCCCGCCATGAAAGTGCGCGCCCTGACCGAGCAGGAAATCGCCTACCTGCGCTATTCGGCCGAGCACTATGTGCGGGTCAAGAACAACTACCTGAACCCTTAATCGGCAACGATCTTCTTGGGCGGCGGCGGCGGTGCAAAGGCGATGGTATCGCCCTCCGGCGCCGACTCCTGGGCATCGGAGAATTCGAGCCACCGGTCCAGGCTGGCGCGCCGGCGGATAGTGATGCCCTTGGTGCTGATGTAGCCGATCTGTTCGAAGTTGTCGGATTTGCAGACCATCTTCGAGGTGGTGGGCAGGTTATCGAGCAGGCGGTCGTACGCCTTGCGCGCCTTCTGCTCCCACTTGGCCAACGTCGGCTCGTTGAAGCGGTTGCTCTCGTAATAAATGGTCAAGGTGCGGTCGTGATTGCCATAGCCGACCACGGCAGCGCCTTTGCGTACGGCAGCCAGGATATCTTCCTTGATCGCGGCGGTCGGCACGAAGACCGCCGCACGGCTGTCCGCTTCATCCGGCCGCTGCAGCGGCAAATCCTGGCCAAACTGTACACCCATTGCTGCTCCCCGCAAGATGGTGGCCCGGGAATGTAAAATGTTTCCTCCCGGCTATAGTCGTTTGATTCTACCTCGCCCCCCTTCCCGGTTCAAGCGGCGGCGCGCCGTATAATGCGCAAGCCTCATCCTCTTTATAGCCGAAAATGACCGCTTTTCCACCTGCCGCCAGGGATGCGGCAGCCCGCAACGTACGCGACCTGCTGACCCACGCCATCGAATACGCCCCGCCACAGCAGGCACTCGTGGTTTTCGACCAGCGCAGCCCGCTGGCCGAAGTGCTGGCCTCTGCCTACCGCGCGGCGCTGCCCGAGGGCCGTTTCATCGATTTCGACACGGTGCAGCCGGACGCCGTGCTTGCGGCTTTCCAGCAACTACAGGCCGGCGACCTGGTGGTGCTGGTGCAGACCACCAGCTTCCGCCTGAACGAGTACCGCATCCGCATGGAATTGTTCAAGCGCGGGCTGAAAGTGATCGAGCATATGCATTTGTCGCGCATGCCGGGCGAGCAGGGTCTGGTCTACATCGACGCCCTGGCCTACGACCCGGCCTATTACCGGGGCGTCGGTCATGCCCTGAAAGCGCGCATCGGCCGCGCCCGATCGGGCGTGGTGGAAAGCGGCGGCGAACGGCTGGTGTTCGCTGCGCCGTTCGAGGAAGCCAAGCTGAATATCGGCGACTACAGCGCGATGAAGAACGTCGGCGGCTTGTTCCCCATCGGCGAGGTATTCACCGAAGCGCAAGACCTGGAAGCGGTCAATGGCCGCGCCAAGGTGTTCGTGTTTGGCGACACCACCTTCCACGTCAACCGCCCCGCCACGCCGATCACCATGATCGTCGAAAAGGGCCGCGTGGTCGGCGCCGAGAACAGCACGCCGGAGTTCGACAATATGCTGGCCATCATCCGCGCCCACGAAGGCGAAGTATGGGTGCGCGAACTTGGCTTCGGCATGAACCGCGCCTTCTCGCGCGAACGCACGGTGGACGATATCGGCACCTACGAGCGCATGTGCGGCATCCACCTGTCCTTGGGCGCCAAGCACGGCCAGTACCAGAAGCCCCAGTTCAAGCGCAAGGACGCCCGCTTCCACGTCGACGTATTCGTACAGACCGATGCGGTCTACCTCGACGACGAGCAAGTCTACCGCGACGGCGGCTGGACCCTCCCCCTGGCCTGAGCGGTCCATTCCCAGTTCGTGATGGCGCGCAGCAGCCATTCGGCGGGGCCGTAGGTGTGGCGCTTGAGCCACCAGGCGCTGAGGGCCATCTGCATCGAGTAGATCAGCGGCACCACCGCCAGCACGGCGAGCGGCGGCATCTCATCGCACAGGCGCAGGCCGTAGCCGGTGAACAGCCAGGCCATGAGCAGTGACTGCATGAGGTAATTGCTCAGGGCGAGCTTGCCCATCGGCGCCAGCGCGGCCACCACGCGTGCGCCATGGCGGCTGTCGAACAGCATCAGCAGCGCGGCGACGTAGGCCATCGTGAGGAAAGGGGCGGTCAGGTAATTGAGCCCGGTGGCGAACATGACCATCGCGCCGCCGGAATCGAATTCGGAAACGGCGGCATACAGGAGCGCGCCGGCGAGGCCCACCGGCAAGCCCACCCGCAATGCGTTCGGCAGCAGATGGCGGAACGCCCCGACTTGCGCAAGCAGGCGGCGCCTGCCGGCCGCCATCCCCAGCAGGAACATGGCAAGCGCGCTCGGGCCTTGGCCGAACAGCAGCAATAAGACCGTCGACGGAAACTCCCCCATGATGTAAGCCTGCGTGCCGCCCGCACCGCCATGGAAAGCAGCCAGCCTGGCCAGGGCGGATTGTGGGTCAGGCGCCGCGTCGCCCGCAAGCAGGATGAAGACGCCCAGCGCAAACAGCATCGCTGCCGCGAGCAGCAGCAACAGCGCCGCATACCGCACCGCCTGCCGCTGCGTGCCCCGCCACGCGATCAGGAGAAAGCTCAGCAAGCCATACAGATGCAGGATATCGCCATAAAACAGCAGGCAGCCATGCAGCACGCCCAATACGATCAGCCCCGCCGCCCGGCGCACCATGCGCGGGCGGAACGCGGCGCCGGCACGTTCGGCGGCGGCCATTTGCAGGGTAAAGCTGTAGCCGAACAGGAAGGAGAACAGCAAATAGAACTTGGCTTCGAACAGCAGTGCTTCGGCAAAACGCGCGGCAACGTCCAGCGCGCCCGGATAGCGCGGGTTGTTAATGCCCGAGGCGAAATAGGGATCGGCAAAGGACCAGATGTTGACGGCCAAAATGCCCAGCAGCGCAAAGCCGCGCAAGGCATCGACATTGGGCAGCCGGTTCGCTGCGGCGGGGGAGCGGTTCATCCCGCGATTATATATTTAACAACCCCGCATCGGCCAATGCCCGGTCCCAGGGTGGCACCGGCTGGTATTCCGCCACCAGGAAATCGATCAGCGCCCTGACCTTCGGCGACAGCTGGCGCGTGGCCGGATACAGCGCGCTCAAATGGTTCAACGGCAGCTCCCAGTCCGCCAGCACCGGCACCAGCCGCCCTTCGACAATGTCGCGCCAGGCCAGGAAGGTGGTGGTGTAGACGATGCCCAGTCCGCGCAAGGCTGCATGCTGCAGCACCAGCCCGTTATTCGCCGTGAAAGCCGGCGTCACCCGCACGGTGGACTGTTCCTCGCCGCGCGTGAAATGCCAGGCGATCCCGCCGGTCAGGTGGCTGAAATGCAGGCATTGGTGGCGATGCAGGTCTTCCGGCGCTTCCGGCCTGCCGGCGCGCGCCAGGTAGGCCGGCGACGCGCACAGCACGCCGCGGCAAGGTGCCAGCGGCCGTATCGCCAGGGCGCGGCTGTCCGGGATACCGCCGACCCGGATGGTCAGGTCGAAACCATGCTCGATCGGGTCGAGCAGCGCATCGTCCACGTGCAGCAAGGGCGACAACTGCGGATGGGGCAAGCTGAAACGCGCCAGCGCATCGGCCAGCCACTCGCTGCCGAAACTGGAGGGCGCCTGGATCCGCAACGGCCCCGCCAGCTCGATGCCCGCGTGCGTGACCACGCGCGCCGCCTCCTGCGCCTGCAGCACCGCCAGCGCGCAGGGCTCCAGGTAAGCCTGTCCCGCATCGGTCAGGCTCACGTCGCGCGTGGAGCGGTGCAGCAGGCGCGCATTCAGCTTTTCCTCCAGCGCGATGACATGCTTGCTCACCATGGCGCGCGTCAGCCCCAGCCGGCGCGCCGCGCCGCTGAAGCTGCGCTGCCGCGCCACTTCCACGAAGATTTCCATTGCCCTGAGCTGGTCCATGACGTTGATTGTCTCTATTTTGGAGACAATGTGTCAACCGTTTGCGCATTGTTGGCGTCCAATCACTTCCCTACAATGACCTGTATCAAGAAAAGGAGCAGCAACCATGTTGACCGACGCCCAGAAAGCCCAGTACGCCAAGGATGGCTTCATCATCATCCCCGGTTTCAAGACCGCCGCAGAAATCGCCGCACTGCGCGCCCGCGCGGCGCAAGTCGTGAACGATTTCGACCCAACGGTCGCACAAGGCATCTTCACCACCAAGGAACAGGAAAAGAAGGCCGACGACTACTTCCTCGGCTCGGACAACACCGTGCGCTGCTTCTTCGAAGAGGAAGCCTTTGGCCCTGACGGCCAGCTGAAGCAGGCCAAGGAACTGTCGATCAACAAGATCGGCCACGCCATGCACGATCTGGATCCGGCCTTCCGCGCCTTTACCGCCGACCCGCGCCTGGAACAGATCGCGCGCGACATCGGCCTGGCCGAACCGCAAGTCTGGCAATCGATGTACATCTTCAAGCAGCCCGGCATCGGCGGCGAAGTGCGCTGGCACCAGGACGCCACCTATTTCGACACCACCCCGGTCAGCGTCACCACTTTCTGGTTCGCGCTGGAAGACGCCACGCTGGAAAACGGCTGCATGTGGGCCGAACCGGGCGGCCACCGCTCGCCGCTGCGCGAACGCTTCGTGCGCGATGGGGACCAGGTCAGCGTCGAGAAACTGGACAGCACGCCATGGCCGACCGACGCCACCGCCGTGCCGCTCGAGTGCAAGGCCGGCGCACTGGTCTGCTTCCACGGCTTGCTGCCGCACTACAGCGCGCCGAACCGCTCGCCCGTGTCGCGCCATGCCTACACCCTGCACGTGACCGATGGCCGTACCGCATACTCGGAGCGCAACTGGATCCAGCGCGATGCCTCCTTCCCGGTGCGAGGCTTCCTGTGAAAGTCAGCATCTTCGCACCGCACTGGGGCAGCAACGAGCTGCCGCCCGACGTTTTCATCGCCAAGGTGAAAGACGCCGGTTTCGACGGCATCGAAATGTCGCTGCCGCTGGACCGCGCCCAGCGCGACAACTGGGTCTACAAGATCGCCAACGCCGGGCTGGATTTGATTGTCGCCCAATGGGAGACAGTGTTCCACAGCGATTTCGCCGCGCACAAGCAGGCGCTGGGCGAGTTGCTGCGCAATGCCTGCGAAGTGCAGCCGGTACTGGTGAACTCGCACACCGGCAAGGATTGGTACACGCCGCAGCAGAACGAAGAATTGATCGCCCTGGCCGGCGATATCGCGAAGGAGTATGGCGTGCCGGTGGTGCATGAGATCCACCGCAGCCGCTTCAGCGGCCATCCGATGCTGCTGCTGCCCTACCTTGAGCGGCTGCCGCAGCTGCAACTGAACGCCGACCTGTCGCACTGGTGCGTGGCCTGCGAATCGCTGCTGGAAGACCAGGAGCTGACGCTGGCCAAAGTGCTGCCGCGTGTGCGTCACATCCACGCCCGCGTCGGCCACCCCCAGGGGCCGCAAGTGGCCGACTTCCGTGCGCCGGAAAATGCCGATGCGCTGAAAGCCCACCTGGCGTGGTGGGACCGCATCATCGAGCTGCGCCGCAACGATGGCGCGCAGCGCATGACCCTCACGCCCGAGTTCGGCCCCGCGCCTTATACCTTCACCCTGCCCTACACCGGCCAGCCGGTCAGCAATGCCTGGGACCAGAACGTCGCGATGCTGAACCTGCTGCGCCAGCGGTACTGCTTGTGAGGCGGGCCTAAGCAGGATTTGAAATCCGCCGTCGAGGCGACCATACTTGTCACTTGAGGCCCTCACTCAGGAGAACAAAATGGCTATGGATGAAAACGGTCCCGCCGGTCCCACCCCCCGGTATCAGGAGAGAGAAGCTCCGCTTCCCATGCCATCGCTTTGGGATCGCACAGTGCGCTGGGCAACGCCTTTGATGGTGGCTGCCTCCCTGCTGCTCGGTATCAAGCACGAAGTCCAGCTTCCGGTCACGCACCCGGCGCCAGTCGTGTCGGCCTATCACGCCCCCTCCCTGGGTGACGCGCACCTGCTCGTCGCGCGCATGCAGGACAAACTTGATCGTCTGGAAAACCTGGCAGGCACCGTGGACGGCAAAGAACGCAATGGCCTCTACGTCTCCATCATCGAAGACGTGAAGACGTTGCTGACCATCCCCTGCCCCCCTGCCGCCAAGACCGAGCTCCTGGACTCAATCGTTGAACTGCAAGCCGTCGCCTCCAACAAGGTCGCCAGTGCCGCGCCGGTGCAGCCCATTGAACGCAAGCTGCAACGTGCGCTCGTCATGTTCCTCAACGCTTGCCGGTAAGCATACTTCTCTTTTGAAAGCGAAATTCGCCAATTGCTGGCAGCCCTGCAAGCCGGGATTGCCGATCCCCCGCGCCCACGCCATACTGAGGTTCCACAACAGAGAGGGTGATCTTGAATGCACCAGTCCAACTGATCGCAGCGACGCCACTCCTGGCGTCGCTGGACATCAACCGCAGCGTTGATTTTTTCGTGTCCAAGCTTGGCTTCGACAGCGTGTATGCAGTGGCGCGGCAGTACGGCATTGTCAAGCATGGCGCCGTCGGCATCCATTTTTGGCCTTGCAGCGATCCTGAAATCCCGAAAGCAACCAGTTGCCGCGTGCAAGTGGCAGGCATTGAGGATCTTTACCGGCATTGCCTTGCCCAAGACATAGTCCATCCCAATGCACGGCTGGAGAGCAAACCATGGGGGAGTAAAGAGTTTGCAATTCTCGATCCCGATGGCAATCTCGTCACCTTCCATGAGGCCGACGAATGCTGATCGCCGCCGCTTTACTCCTGGTTCTCACCGGACTCGCCCACTCGTATCTGGGCGAGCGCGACATCCTGATCCGCCTGTTCAAGCGCGACAACGTGCCCAAGCTGTTCGGCGGGACGGATTTCACCACGGGCACCTTGCGATCCGTCTGGCATCCGCTCACCATCGACTTCCTCCCGCTCTTCTTCACATGTGGCCGGCACCTGTCCTGGATTGTGTTCTTCGTCGTCGCGGCCCTTCTCTGGCTTGCCGCGCCAGGGGCGTAAATGGACCTGACGTACCGGACCGCGACGCCCGCCGACGCGCAAGCGATCTCGCGCCTGGTCCAGGCGTCCTTCCTGGAATTTGTTGCGCCGGACTGGGAAACGCACGCGGTTGGGGAATTTCTGGAGGAATCTTCGCCAAGCGGGTTGGCCGCGTTTATTGCGCAAGCAGACTTTTCGGCGGTCGCCATCGCGGGGGAAGAGACAGTCGGCTTCATTCTTCTTGCTCCACCGAATCTGCTCAAGGCGCTTTTTGTCCACCGGACTTGGCACAAACGCGGCATCGCGCGGAAACTGTGGACGCTCGCCCGGGATTACCTCGACACCAGGCAGCCGCACGTTGAAACCATCGAGTTGAACGCTTCGGCTTTTGCCGTCGACGCCTATAAGATGCTCGGCTTCTACCCGATCTCAGGGCCAGTCCTGCGCCAGGGCTGTCGATCAACCAGGATGGCATGCTGGCTTCCCGCAGCAGCAAGCGGCGATATACTGTGACGGCCCAAAAACTGGAGGAAGCTTATGGTCACCTGCTATCTGCGCTACATCATCGATCCTTACAAGCTGAAGGAGTTCGAACATTACGGCAAAATCTGGATTCCGCTGGTCGAAAAGTTCGGCGGCCGGCACCATGGATATTTCCTGCCGTCGGAAGGCGTGAGCAATGTGGCGTTGGCGATGTTCACCTTCCCCAGCCTCGCAAAGTACGAGGAGTACCGCATGGCATCGGCCGACGATCCGCAATGCCAGGCCGCGTTCAAATACGCGGAAGAGACGCGCTGCTTCCTCAGTTACGAGCGGAGCTTCTTCCGTCCCGTGTTCGAATAACGGCGGGGCTGCGGATCGCGCGAAGGAGCTCAGTGAACGTGCAGCAGGTCGTTCTCGGCCAGTTCGTCCTTGGCGGGAACCTTGCGCGGCAAGGTGAGGATCACGGTGGTGCCCTTGCCCGGCTCCGATTCGATCTGGATCGTGCCGCGCAGGACGCCGGTCACCAGGTTGTAGACGATATTCATGCCCAGCCCTGAACCGCCCTGCCCCATCTTGGTGGTGAAGAAGGGATCGTAAATCTGGCGCAGGGTGCGCGGGCTCATGCCGACGCCATCGTCGGCGAAGCGCAGCTCGACGGAATCCTCATCCACTTCTTTGGCACTGATCGTGATCTTGCCGCATTCGCGCTCCTCGAACGCGTGCATCAGCGCATTCTGGATCAGGTTGCTCAACACCTGCCCTACGCTGCCCGGGTAGGAAAGGAAGTTGACCGTTTCCGGCATCGTGACCCTGACCTCGCAATTGGCACGGCGCAGCCGGGCCGAATAGGTGGCCAGCGTATCGTGCACCACGCCGGACAGGTTGAAGCTGCGCCGTTTGTCGGAAGTCTGGTCGACCGCCACCTGCTTGAAGGAGTGGATCAGGTCCGCCGCGCGCGTCAGCGAATTGGTGATGATCGAGCACGCCATGCGCGCATCCTTCAGATGGGTATCGAGCGCCGAGCGCTTGATGCCGCCCTCGCCCAGCTGGCGCTCGAACTCCTTGCACATATCGCTCAACGCGGTCGCGGTCAGCAGGCTGTTGCCGATCGGCGTATTCAGTTCGTGCGCAATGCCGGCCACCAGCGCGCCCAGCGACGCCATCTTCTCCGACGTGATCAGGCTGGCTTGCGCCTGCTTCAATGTCAGCAGGACGGCCGACAGATCCTTGTGCGCCAATTCCACATTGGCCTTCTGCTGCGCCAGCTCATTCAGGCTGCGCTCCAGGCCATGCTTGGTATCGACCAGGGCAGCCTCGGTCTGTTTGCGCTCGGTGATGTCGATGATGACCCACACGCAGCCTTTGCCCGGCTCTTTCGGATCCAGCATACGCCCATTCACCATGCACCACAGTTTCTTGCCGCTGGCGCCCACCAATTCCAGCTCGAAATGCATGGAAGCGCCATCGGGCACGCAGGCGAAGGGGTCGGCCTGGCCGGCGGTCAATACATTGCAAGAGCGGCCGGCCAGGCCGCCGGGCGGGTAGCCCATCATCTCTTCCAGGCCGCGGTTGCAGCGCACGACCAGGCCGTTGGCAAACAAGCCGATGCCGACAATCGCACTATCCTGCAGGGCGCGCAATTCATCGGCCGTGACGCGCAGCTTGTGCGCCAGCGCACGGCGGCGCTGCAGCGTCATGATCAAGGCGCCGATCAGGGCACTGATCACAAAGCCGGCCACGCCGATCACGGCAATGGCCATGCTGTCGCGGCTGTAGCGCTCGCCCTCGTGCCCTTCAAACTTCATGATCCAGCGCCGCTCGCCCACATCGAGCGGAATCTTGCTGACCAGGCCGGGCAAGGGCGGCAGCCGCGTGCCCGAACCGAGCTTGCCAAAGCTGTCGAACATCAGGTTGTCGACCGTGGGCGGCAGCTTGCCGCCATCGTTGATATAGCCCGCATCGTTGATGCTGACGTAGAGATGCCGCAGCAAGGGGCTGTCGATCACTTCCGACATCAGGTCATGCACGCGGAACACGATGGCGACAAAGCCGACCAGGGCGGCATCGCGTTCGGCTTCCGTCAACAGCGAAGCGCCACGCCGGTAGATCGGGGCGCGCGCGACGAAACCCGGCTGGCCGCTGGCATCCTGCACCAGCGTGATCCGTTCGGTGGCGACGACACGGCCGGTGGCCTTGCCCAGTTGCAGGGCTTTGTAGTGGGGCGGCAGCGCAGCCAGGTCGAGACCGAAGGCATTTTCATTGCCCTTCATCGGTTCGTTGTACTCGATCAGGAAGTGCTCCGGGCGCACCGACACCGGGTGCACTTTATAGTCGGGGTAGCCGCCACTTTGCAGGCTGTCGTCGGCACGGATGCGCGCGGCATAGGCATCGAGCTGGCTGGACGGTACGCGGCGTACGAACTGGATGGCCTGGAAGCCGGGATAGCGGCGCTTCAAATCCAGCTCGCGCACATAGCGGCTGAATTCCAGGCGCGACACCTCGTCGTCCACCGCGAACACGCCCTTGATGCTGAGCAGCATGTCGAAGTAGGTTTGCAGGCGGGTCTGGGTATCGCGCGCAATCTTTTGGGTATCGCGCTGGAAGGCTTCGCTGGCTTGGCGGTCTTGCACGTCCATGACGAACATGCAAACCCACACGGTAACGCAAATACCGACGATGAAGGCCAGGTATCCGTGTATTCGCATGCTTGCTCCGCCTTAACTATGTGTCCGACTATAGCATAGGGGAAGCCACAATGCGGCAAGGAAACGGTTTGTTCGCCCTAGTCCGTTGCGTCTTGGTATCGAGCCGCGATATCCATCACTTGCGCCTCGGCGGCGAGCAAAGCGTCGACCACGTCCGGGTCGAATTGTTCGCCGCTGCCCTGGCGGATCAGCTCAATGGCAGTCTCATGGGTAAAGGCGGGGCGATAGACGCGGTGCGACACCAGCGCGTCATAGACATCGGCCACCGCCACCAGGCGCGCCGCAATCGGGATGGCGTCGCCCGCCAAGCCTTGCGGATAGCCGGAACCGTCGTAGCGCTCCTGGTGGCTGTACGTGATCTCGCGCGCAAAGCGCAGGAAAGCGTTGGAAAAGCCCAACTCCCGTTCCACCCCGGCGATGGCATCGCGGCCATGGACGGTATGCAATTTCATGACCTCAAATTCTTCCGGGGTCAGGCGGCCGGGCTTGAGCAGGATGGCATCCGGGATGCGCACCTTGCCGATATCGTGCAGCGGCGCCGCCTTGAACAGCAGTGGAATATGGGCTTCGACCAGCTCATCGGCAAAGCGCGGATTGCCCTGCAACTGGCGCGCCAATGCCACCACGATGTGCTGGATGCGGCGCAAGTGCGAAGGATCTTCCGCGTCGCGCATTTCAGCCAGGCTGGCAATCGCCCACACCGCCGCGTCGGCGACCTGGCCCAACTCGCTGAGCTGGCCCTCCTGGCGCTGCACCAGGGCGCGCGCCGCACGCAATTGCAGGTGGGTGGCAATGCGGGCCCACAGCAACTCCGGCACCAGCGGCCGCGCCACCACATCGGCCACACCTTCGGCAAAGGCGCTGCTTTCCAGCTCGGGCTGGCCGCGCTCGATCATCGCGATCAGCGGGATGCTGGCCGTGTCGGGATTGCCGCGCAGGCTGTGGCAAACGGCAAAGCCGTCGCGCACCACGTCCGCCAGGATCAGGTCGGGGCGCGGCAATTGCTGGGCCATGGCGACGGCGCGCGTGCCATCGCCGACGGCGCGCACCGTGTACTTATCCTCCAGCAAATGGCTGAGCTGTTGCAGATGGTCGGCCGATGCGTCAACGATCAGCAGCAAGGGCTTGGTCGGTAGGCTAGTCATTGCGGCATGATACCGCAAGGGAACTCCGTGCACGGGAATGTTCAATCCGCAAGCGCGGGCGAACCGTCGGACAGGAAAGCGCCGAAGCAGCGGGTGCACTCGATGCAGAACAAATGGGCCACCCGCACGTTTTTTTGCCGCAGCACCAATTGCAGATGGCCTTCCGCGCAAATCGGGCAAGTTTCGCGCATGGTGCCGCAGGCCATCACGTCATCCGCCAGGTAATTGTCGTCATACCGCACACCATCAACGACGCGCTGCGGATCGAGCTCCACCAGGAAAAGTTCAGGCTGAATGCCACGCTGGTCGGGCACCGGATACGCGCCAGAATGATAGTGATTCATCAGATTCATTGTCATCCCCTTTGCCCAGCGCAGGTTACGGGCACTTTAACCATAGTCAAAGATGCCCCGCGAGGCAAGGTCGGCTACAAAAAATTGCTTGCAATTAGATCGCGCACTATCTATACTGCGCACATGGATACGAAAACCTTCGACCTGGAACAGGTTCCCAAGCTCGACCAGCAATTGTGCTTCGCCTTGTACTCGACATCGTTGGCGATGAACAAGCTGTACCGCAAGCTGCTGCGCAAGCTGGGCCTGACCTACTCGCAATACCTGGTGATGATGGTGTTGTGGGAGCAGGATGAGCAAACGGTGTCTGCCCTGGGCGACCGCCTCTTCCTCGACTCGGCCACGCTGACGCCGCTGCTGAAGCGGATGGAGCAAGCCGAACTGATCACCCGGACCCGCTGTCCGCAAGACGAGCGCCAAGTGATCATTGCCCTGACTCCGCAAGGCAACGCGCTGCGGAGCGAGGCTGCCAAGCTGCCCGCCTGTGTCCTGGGCGCCAGCGGTTGCGACCTGGAACAAGTCATCCGCCTGCAACGCGAACTGTCAATCCTGCGGACCAGCCTGATGAATAATTCCTGAAGAAAAATTTGTCCACCTTGGTTCCTGACCCCGGGGTGGACATTTTTTAAAATCAATCAAGTAGTGCACTATTTAATAGCAACCAATTTAAAGGAGAATGACCATGAAATCCGTAATCGCCGCTTCTGCCCTGTCCCTGCTCTCCGCTTCGGCCTTCGCGGCCAGCTTGCCCGGCGTCGAGCCGCAAACTGCACAATTTTTGAAGGCCCTCGAAGGAGGTAAGCCGCTGGAATCGCTGAGCCCGGCCGAGGCGCGCCAGGTCCTGGTCGGTGCCCAGCAAGGCGCCAAGCTTCCGGCTGCCGACGTTTCCTCGAAAGTCATCCATGTGGATGGCGAACCGGTCAAGCTGCACATCGTGCGTCCGGCCGGCGCCAAGGGCAAGCTGCCGGTGTTCATGTTCTTCCACGGGGGCGGCTGGGTGCTCGGCGACTTTCCCACCCACGAGCGCTTGGTGCGCGACCTGGTGGTGAATTCGGGTGCGGCGGCGGTCTTCGTCGATTACACCCCTTCGCCGGAAGCCGGCTACGGCGTGGCGATCCACCAAGCCTACGGCGCTACCAAATGGGTGGCGAAAAACGGCCAGGAAATCAATGTCGACGGCTCGCGCCTGGCCGTGGCCGGCAATAGCGTCGGCGGTAATATGGCGGCCGTCGTGGCGCTGATGGCGAAGGAGCAAGGCCAGCCGAAACTGCGTGCCCAGGTCCTGCTGTGGCCGGTGACCGACGCCGACTTCGACACGGCGTCTTATACGCAGTTTGCCGAGGGCCATTTCCTGACCCGCAATATGATGAAATGGTTCTGGGATAACTACACCACCGACCTGGGCAAGCGCAAGGAAATCCATGCCTCGCCATTGCAGGCCGCGCCCGAGCAGTTGAAAGGCTTGCCGCCCACCCTGATCCAGACCGCCGAATTCGACGTGCTGCGCGATGAGGGCGAGGCTTATGGCAAGAAGCTCGATGCCGCCGGCGTCGAAACCACCACCATCCGCTACAACGGCATGATCCACGATTTCGGCTTGCTCAACGTGTTGAGCCAGGTGCCGGGCACCAGGACCGCATTGCGCCAGGCGGGCGAAGAGTTGAAATATCGGCTGAAATAAGACTCAGCCAAATAAATGGCGATGAATAAATGGGGTACCTCCCCATTTATTCATTGTTTCAATATTTTTACAAATAAATCAAATACCCAAAGGAAAGCTCCCCTAGAATAGCCCGGCATTTAATACAACAAGCCCTGGGGATCCGATGAAACGCTTTCAAGTAGGTCTTGCCGCATTCTGCCTGACGGCATCGGCTATCGCAGCCGAGCCTTTCGATGACAAGTTCCGCCAGCTCGATGAGCTGCTGCCTTCCGCCAACCAGTACCGCACCGCCTCCGGCGCGCCCGGCCATGCCTACTGGCAGCAGCGCGCGGACTACACGCTGCGCGTCGCGCTGGACGAAGCCAAGCGCGCCATCACCGGCAGCGGCCAGGTCACTTACCACAATAATTCGCCGGACACCCTGCACTACCTGTGGCTCCAGTTGGACCAGAACATCTACCAGCCGGACTCCGACGCCCGCATGACCATGACCGCGCCGTCGCGCGAAGCATGGGGCCGCGCGCGCAGCGATGAGGAAGGCATGAAGTTCGAAGGCTTGCGCAATATCCTGGCCGGCCGCGATTTCGAAGGCGGCTTCAAGATCGGCGCCGTCAAGGCCGCCAACGGTGCGCCGCTGAAGACCACCATCAACCGCACCATGATGCGCATCGACTTGCAGCAGCCGCTCAAGCCGGGCGAGAAATTCAGCTTCACCATCGACTGGTCGTACAAGATCAATGAGCAGAAAGTGCTGGGCGGCCGCTCGGGCTACGAATACTTCGCCGAGGACAAGAACGCGCTGTTCGAAATCGCCCAATGGTTCCCGCGCATGGCGGCTTATTACGACGTGGCGGGCTGGCAGCACAAGCAATTCCTCGGTTCGGGCGAGTTCACGCTGGAATTCGGCGACTATGACGTGCAGATCACCGTGCCGGCCGACCACATCGTGGCCTCCACCGGCGAACTGCAAAACCCGAACGATGTGCTGAGCGCCACCCAGCGCGAGCGCCTGGCCAGGGCCCGCACCAGCAAGACCCCGGTGCTGATCGTGACCCAGGCCGAGGCCGAGCAGGCCGAGAAGAACGTGGCCAAGGGCACCAAGACCTGGCACTTCAAGGCGAAGAACGTGCGCGATTTCGCATGGGCTTCCTCGCGCAAGTTCATCTGGGATGCGCAGGGCTACAAGAAGGATGGCAGCAACCTGATGGCCATGTCCTACTACCCGAAGGAAGGCAATCCGCTGTGGGAGAAGTATTCGACCGCCGCCATCATCCACACCATCGAGCAGTACAACAAGTACAGCATCGATTACCCCTACCCGGCTGCGATCTCCGTCAACGGTCCGGTGGGCGGCATGGAGTATCCGATGATCTCGTTTAACGGTCCGCGTCCCGTCAAGGACAAGAAGACCGGCGAAATCACCTACACCAAGCGTGCCAAGTACGGCCTGATCGGCGTGGTGATCCACGAAGTGGGCCACAACTACTTCCCGATGATCATCAACAGCGACGAGCGCCAATGGACCTGGATGGACGAAGGCTTGAACACCTTCGTGCAATCGCTGGCGCAGGAAGCCTGGGAGGACAATTACCCGACCGGCCGCGGCGATCCGCGCTTCATCGTCGACTACATGCGTTCGAAGAACCAGGTGCCGATCATGACAAACTCGGAGTCGCTGCTCCAGTTCGGCAACAATGCCTACGCCAAGCCTGCCGCCGCCCTGAACATCCTGCGCGAGACGGTGCTGGGCCGCGAACTGTTCGACCATGCCTTCCGCGAATATTCGCGCCGCTGGAAATTCAAGCGCCCGACACCGGCCGATTTCTTCCGCACCATGGAAGACGCCTCCGGCACCGACCTTGACTGGTTCTGGCGCGGCTGGTTCTACACCACCGATCCGGTGGACGTGGCGATCGATGGCATCACCGAGTACGGCGTGAGCACGCGCAACCCGGAAACAGAGAAAGCCTGGAAGAAGGCGCAGCGCGACAGCCAGCCTGTCTCCATCATCGACCAGCGCAACAAGGGCATGGTGCGCAAGGTGGACGAGCAGCCGCAGCTCAAGGATTTCTACAACGAGCATGACGACTTCACCGTCACCAACGCCGACCGCAACAAGTACGCCGAGCAGACCGGCGACCTGGAACAGTGGGAAAAAGACTTGCTGGCCCAGGGCAAGCACCTGTACCTGGTGGACTTCTCGAACGTCGGCGGCCTGGTGACCCCGCTGATCCTGGAAATCGGGCTGAAGTCGGGCAAGAAGTACATCGAGCGCATTCCTGCCGAAGTGTGGCGCTATTCGCCGAAGAAGGTCACCAAGATCATCGTGACCGACGAGCCGCTGGTCTCGCTGGTGCATGACCCGTACTGGGAAACCGCCGACATCGACCAGTCCAACAATGCCTGGCCGCGCAAGGTGACGCCGTCGCGCCTGGAATTGTTCAAGGCACGTCCGCAGGAGAATATGATGAAGGACTTTAATACCCCGCTCAAGAAGAAACAGGACGCGGAAACCGATAGCAAGTGATGGACCGTTTCAAAGCCGCCCTGGCAGCGGCGCTGCTCTGGTGCAGCGCCGCTGCGCAAGCCCATAATTTCCACGTCGGCTTGACGGAGATCAGCTTCAACCCCAATTCGGGCAGTACGGAAGTGGTGCATACCTACACGGCACATGATGTGGAGGCGCTGTTGATGAACCTGTACCAGCGCCACTTTGACCTCGGCTTGGAAGAGGACCAGGCCGTGTTCCGCCGCTACCTCGAAAAGCAATTCCGCATCACTTCCAACGGCAAAGCCTTGCCGCTGCAGTGGGTCGGCCTGCAGGCCAATACCGGCAGCATCGTCGTGTTCCAGGAAATCGAAAAGACGGTGCTGCCGCCGGGTGCCCTGCTGACCGATGGCGTGCTGACCGACTTCCTGCCGCAGCAGGTGAACAACGTCAACGTCAGCGCGCCAGGGCGCCCGGCCGCCTCCCTCGTCTTCACCCGCGAACGCCGTGAACAGCCGCTCCCGTAAGCTGGCATTGGCCTGCTTGCTGGCGCCGGCGGCGGCCTATGCCGACGATCCATTCATGCAGCGCGTCCTGGTCGAGGGCGCGCGCGCCAGCCAGCTTGGCGTCGCCGGCTCGGCCGGCATGGGCAGCGTGTCGCAGCGCCAGCTCGATGCGCGCACCATTTACCGTCCGGGCGAATTGCTGGAGGCGACGCCCGGCCTGGTGGCCAGCCAGCATAGCGGCGAGGGCAAGGCCAACCAGTTCTACCTGCGTGGCTTCAACCTGGACCACGGCACCGACTTGCGCACCACGGTCGACGGCATGCCGGTCAACCAGCGCAGCCACGCGCATGGCCAGGGCTGGACGGACCTGAATTTCATCATCCCCGAACTGGTGGCGCGGCTCGATTACAACAAAGGACCGTATCGCGCGGCCGCCGGCGACTTCTCTTCCGCCGGGGCGACGGCGGTCAGTTATTCGAGCCGGCTGCCGCAAGACCTGGCCAGCGCCACCGCCGGCCAGGGTGGCTACGGCCGCACGCTGCTGGCCGCAACGCGCGAAGGCGGCAGCGACGGCGCCTGGCCGGGCGCCTGGCTGTACGCGTTCGAAACCTCGCACAACGACGGCCCGTTCACGCGCGGCGACAATTACCGCAAGCTGAACGCCGTCCTGCGTTATAGCCAGGGCTTCGCCAACAATGGCTTCACCGTCACCGCCATGGCCTACCGCGGCGCCTGGCACGCCACCGACCAGATCCCGCAGCGCGCGGTGGACAGCGGCCTGCTGGGCCGTTTCGACGGCATCGACCTGAGCGACGGCGGCCAGGCCCGCCGCTTCAGCCTGTCCGCCGCCTGGGCCCGCAGCAGCGGGGAGAGCGCGGCACGCGCCAACGCTTACGTCGTCGCCAACCGGCTGCAGCTATTCTCCAACTTCACCTATTTCCTGGACGACCCGGTGCATGGCGACCAGTTCGCCCAGCCGGACCGCCGCGTGACCAGCGGCTTCGAGGCGAGCCATAGCTGGCATGCCCATACGGACGACATGGCCTGGAGCACCACACTCGGGCTGCAGGCGCAGAACGACAATATCTTCAACGCCTTGCAGCGCACGCAGGCGCGGCAAGTGCTGGCAACCGTACGCGCCGACCATATCGTCGAAACCAGCGCGGCGCTCTACCTCGAGCAGCACCTGAGAGCCACGCCATGGCTGCGCGGGGAGGCCGGCCTGCGCCTGGACCGCTACCGCTTCGCCGTGGGCGCGGCGCGCGCCGACGCCACGCTCGCCAGCCCGAGCCTCAGCCTGGCGTTCGGGCCATGGCAGCGCACCGAGTTCTACCTCAATGCCGGGCGCGGCTTCCACAGCAATGACGCGCGCGGCGTGACGCAGGCGCGCGATCCCGCCACGCCGCTGGCGCGCTCGCACGGGCTGGAATTCGGCCTGCGCAGCGAAGCGGTGAAAGGCTTGCAGACCGTGCTGGCCGTGTACCGCCTGGACTTCCAATCGGAGCTGGTCTACCTGGGCGATGCCGGCACCACCGAAGCGGGCCATCCGAGCCGGCGCCACGGCATCGAATTCTCCAATTACTACAAGCCCTTCAAATGGCTGTCGCTGGATGCCGACCTGGCCTTTGCGCGCGGCCGCTTCCGCCAAGGGGCCGCCGGCCGCATCCCCGGCGCGGTGGAGGGCGTGGCGCAGCTGGCGGCGACCTTCACGCCGGCCGGCCCCTGGTCCGGCGCCCTGCGCCTGCGCTGGTTCGGCCCGCGTCCCCTGACCGAAGACAATGCGGTGCGCTCGCAGGCCAGCGCCACCCTCAACGGCCGCCTGGCATACAAGCCGGCCCCCGGCACCACCATCGAGCTGGAAGGCTTCAACCTTGCCAACCGCCAGGTTTCCGCCATCGACTACTTCTACGAATCGCGCCTGCCAGGCGAGTCCGCGGCGCGCGCCGACATCCACTTCCACCCGGCCGAAGCCCGCTCTTTCCGCCTCAGCCTGAACCACGCATTCTAAGTACAATAGGGGCATGATGACGCCCCTGCCCCAATTGATCCACACCCTGCGCAGCGCCGGCTACGCCCTGCTCAAGCCGGCCGACGTGGCCAGCCTGGCCGGCTGCACGCTGGAAGAATTGAATGCGCTGGTCCCGAGCTGGGACGACCTGGCCCCGGACAACTACCTGAAAGACGGCGGGCGTTACCGCCGCCGCCGCCATTCCTGCTTCGTGCAGGACGGCCTGGCGCTGGAGCAGACCGCCCACCGTGCCCACTGGCAGCCGGTCGAGTACAACGCCCTGCATGGCGGCATGCGCCGCCTGTTCGAGCCGATCGCCGCCGCCACCGTGGCCAACCCGGCCTGGCAGAAACTGGTGGCCGCCATCGGCCAATCCTGCGCCCAGGTGCGCGGCCAGCATCCCTGGTATGTGGAAGCCCACCAGTTCCGTATCGACACCACCGACGGCATCGGCCGCCCGACGCCGGAAGGCGCCCACCGGGACGGCGTCGACTTCGTGGCCGTGCTGCTGGTCGGGCGCCACGGCATCAAGGGCGGCGAAACCCGCGTGTTCGAGGCCGACGGGCCGAACGGCAAGCGCTTCACCATGACCGAACCGTGGACCATGCTGCTGCTGGACGACGCGGCCGTGATCCACGAATCGACCCCGATCCAGCCGCTGGCCGGGCACGGCCACCGCGACACCCTGGTCCTGACCTATCGTGCCGGCGGTTTCCAAGGCGGGTAAAAAAACGGTATATTCAGCACACCCAACCATTTCGGAGGTGTCTTGGATCCCAGCTACGATATCGCGCCCGATGAGCTGGAAATACTCATCGTGGAAGACAGTCCGACCCAGGCCGAGCGCCTGCGCCGGCTGATCCAGTCCTCCGGCTACCACGCCCGGGTGGCGGCCAACGGCAAGCTGGCCCTGGACGCGATCCGCGAACGCAAGCCGCACCTGGTCCTGTCGGACATCGTGATGCCGGAAATGGATGGCTATGAGCTGTGCCGCGCGGTCAAGGCCGAGCCGGCCCTGCGCGACATCCCGGTCATCCTGGTCACCTCGCTGACCGACCCCAAGGACATCATCCGCGGCATCGAATGCGGTGCCGACAACTTCATCCGCAAACCCTATGCCGAAGACTACCTGCTGAACCGTATCGGCCAGATGCTGGTCAACCAGAAATTGCGCAAGAATTCCAGCATGGAAGTCGGTATTGCGCTCTACCTGGGCGACCAGAAACATTTCATCAATGCCGAGCGCCAGCAAATCCTCGACTTGCTGATTTCAACTTATGAGCAAGCGGTGCAGGTCAACAGCGAATTGCAGGCGCGCGAACGCCAGGTGATCGAGCTGAACATGCGCCTGGCCCACCATGCCGGCGAGCTGGAAACCATCAACCGCGAAATCGCGCTGAAGAACCTGGAACTGGCGGAAGCGAGCCGCATGAAGTCCGCCTTCATCGCCAACATGTCGCACGAATTGCGCACGCCGCTCAATGCCATCATCGGCTTTACCGGCGCGCTGCTGATGAAACTGCCCGGCCCGCTGACCGAGGAACAGGAACGCCAGCTGACCACCATCCGCTCCAGCGCCCGCCACCTCCTATCGCTGATCAACGACATCCTGGACGTGGCCAAGATCGAGGCCGGCAAGGTCACGCTGTCGCTGGCGCCCGTGCATTGCCAGCAACTGGTGGGCGAAGTGGCCGACACCCTGCGCCCGCTGGCGGCGCAGAAAGGGCTGCAAGTGCTGGTCGAGGTGCCGGAGCAGCCGGTGGTGCTGCAAACCGACCGCCGCGCGCTGGCGCAAATCATGATCAACCTGGCCAACAATGCCATCAAGTTCACCGAGAAGGGCATGGTGAAACTGACGCTGGCCCAGCGCAGCGATGAGGACAATGCGCTGATCACGGAATTCAGCGTGGCCGACAGCGGCAGTGGCATCAAGGAAGAAGACCAGGCCAAGCTGTTTCAGGCCTTTTCCCAGTTGGACAATACCTCGACCCGGCATGCCGAAGGGGCGGGCCTGGGCCTGTACCTGAGCCAGAACCTGGCCAACCTGCTGGGCGGCTCCCTGTTCTTCAGCAGCGATTTCGGTAAAGGCAGCACGTTCACGCTCGCGCTCAAATGCCGGCCCGCATCCTGATCATCGAAGACAACCAGGCCAATATGGACCTGGCGACTTTCCTGCTGCAAGCCTTCGGCCACCACCCGCTGGGCGCCACCGATGGGGAAATGGGCGTGGCCCTGGCCCTGCGCGAGAAACCGGACCTGATCCTGTGCGACCTGCACCTGCCCAAGCTGGACGGCCACGGCGTGTTGGCGCGGCTGCGTGCCGATCCGGCCACGCGCGACATTCCGATCCTGGCCTCCAGCGCCCTGCCGGTGACCGATGGCTGTGCCGCCCTGCGCCGCGCCGGCTTTTCCGGCTGCCTGCCCAAGTCGCTGGAGCCGGATGCCCTGCTGCCCGCCCTGGAAAGCTTCCTGCCCGCCCACTTGCGTTCGGGCACCGCGCCCGCCCCGTCGACACCTGC
This sequence comes from uncultured Oxalobacteraceae bacterium, assembly GCA_965650885.1. GTDB lineage: Bacteria > Pseudomonadota > Gammaproteobacteria > Burkholderiales > Burkholderiaceae_D > Rugamonas. The sequence continues at coordinate 20,073 of CBFGQI010000032.1, read as the reverse complement.
GCCCGCGAGCGCGCCGGCTACCGCGCCGGCTCAGGCCCGTGCCCGTGTGCTGCTGCTCGACGCGGCGCCGGAAAATGCCGGCCTGGTGGCCGCCATCCTGGCCCATAGCGGTTACGCGGTCAGCGTCGCAGCCAACGCCGCGCAAGCCGCCGCACTGCTCGATGGCCAGGCATATGACCTGGTGCTGTGCGACCTGGGCTTGCTGGAGCCTGGCCGTGTTTCCTTCCTGCGGGATGCGCTCGACCTGGTGCCCGGCCTGCCGGTGCTGCTGGTGCAGCCCGACGATGACGACGACCTGGGCGCGCTGGGCGCGGGGCGGCGGCGCAGCGTGCTGTCCCATCCGCTCGACCCGCAGGCGCTGGTGGCGGAGATGGCCAGCCTGCTGGCCTAGCTCAGCAGCAGCCAGCCCAGCGCGGCCAGGCTGAGCGCCGCAGCCAGCAAGGCCGTCGTGTTTTCCGAGCGCTCGTCGTCGCTGATCATCTTCCAGAGGAACTTCAGCATCGCTGCCTCCTCGCCTGAGGGTTCACACCAGTTTCAACCCCGGCCCTGCCGGCAGGTTGGGGAACGTGCGCGCCAGTGCGCTGGCATCGAGCCGCAGGTGGCGCTCCGCCACATGTGCCAGCACATGGCGGAAATCGGTGGTCACGGGCAGGTCGCGCCCGTCATTCAGCTGGGCATCGGCCAAGCCCTTCCATTCGCCCGCCACCTGGCCGCCCTGGACCTTGCCGCCCAGCAGCCACATGGCGTTGCCATGGCCATGGTCGGTGCCGCGGTTGCCGTTCTCGCGCGCGGTGCGGCCGAATTCGGACATCACCACGATCACGGTATCATCAAATAGCGGACCAAGGCGCTGCGCCAGGGTGGCCAAGCCCTGCCCCAAGGGTTGCAGGCGGCTGGCCAGCTGGCCGCTGCCGGCGCCCTGGTTGGCGTGGGTATCCCAGCCGCCCAGCGCGATGAACGCCAGCTGGATGTTCAGGTTGTTGCGCATCAGCGTGGCCAGGCGGCCGGCGTCGTCGGGGAAGCCGTTGGGCAAGGGCGCGCCATTGTCGGCCGCCTGCATCTCCGACATCATGCCGCTGTTGGCGGCAGCCATCACTTCCTCATGCGCCTTGCGCCCATCCATATACGTCTTGCCGAAGCGCTCATGGCCGGCGTAGAGCTGGTCGAACGCATTCGCGATCTGCGGCCGGTCCAGCGGGGTGGCGCGGGTGCCGGCGGGGCCGTTGGCCAGGTTGGTGGCCGGCAGCGCACCGGACAGGATGCGCGGCATCACCGGGCCGATGCCGAGCGCGCGGGTCGGCGTGGTGGCGCCCGGCAGGGTGCCGAGCAAGCGGTTCATCCACCCATCCTGGGTGCTCTTCACGCCGGGCGTGCCCGATTCCATATAGTCTTGCGCATCGAAGTGGGAGCGGCTGGCGTCGGGCGAGCCGCTGGCATGCACGAAGGCCAGCTTCTTTTGCTCCCACAGCGGCAGCAGCGGCGCCAGTGCCGGGTGCAGGCCGAAATAGCCGTCCAGGTTCAGGGCCCCCTCCTCCGCGCCCGGTTTGGCCAGCGCGATATTCGGCCGCAGGCGCGCGTACTCGGCATCGGCCACCGGGGCCACCACGTTCATGCCGTCGACCGCGCCGCGCAGCATGACCACGATCAGCTTCCTGGCGGTGGGCGAACCGCTGCCGGGGGCCAGGGTGGCGGCCCAGGCGTGCGGGCCCAGCGGCAGCAGCAGGCCGGCGCCGGCGGCACAGGCGTTCAGGAATTGGCGTCGTTGCATGGTTGGCGCTCCCTGCTTATCGTTGCATGAAATCCGGGCTGCCCAGCAGCATGGCGGCGCGCAGGCGCTCATTGCTGTCGGCCACCACGGCGGCGGTGCGCTTCGAGACGGCGCTGCCCAGGGCTTGCTGCACGCTGGCGGCGTCGGCCCCGGCGGACAGGGCCAGCGCATAGCTGATGCGGCGCGCCAGGCCGTCCGGATTGAGCCAGGCCTCTTCCGTGTTCCTGTAGCCGTCCGGCGTCTGGCAGCCGTACAGCGGCATGCCCAGGCGCGACAGGATGCCCGCCAGCGGCTTGACGTCGGTCATCGGCACGGCGGCCGCGCGCGAAGCCGATACCACGAACTGGTAAGGCGTCTTGAACTTGGCGCCCGCATATTGCTGGTCCATGAATTCCTGGCTGGCGAACAGGGTGCGCAGCACGGCGCGGAGATCGCCATGGCTGGCGCTCCAGGATTGCGCCATGCGCTCCACCAGGGCCGGCGGCGGCTGGTCGGCCACGAAGTATTGCGCCAGCTTGCGGCTGATGTGGCGCGCGGTGGATGGATGCAGCGCCAGCACGTCCAGCGCGTATTCCCCTTCGGCCACGCCGCGCGCGGTGACCGGCTTGCCCAGCCAGGTCTTGGGGCCATTGTCATGGCGGCGCGGGTCGAACACGAACTGGGCATCGCGTTTGGGCGCGTACGTCCAGCCGGTCAGCATGCGCGCCAGTTCGGTGACGTCCTGCTGGGTATAGCCACCGTCCACCCCCAGGGTGTGCAGCTCCATCAGTTCGCGCGCATAGTTTTCGTTCAGGCCGCCGGCCTTGGACACCCAGTTGTCGAGGTAGAACAGCATCGCCGGGTGGCGCGCCGTGGCCCCCAGCATCTGGCGGAAGGAGCCGAATACATGGGGCCGGATCGCATCGCGCTCATAGCTGGCCACCAGGGCCCGATCCTGGCCCTTGCCGGAAAAGACATTGAAATGGTTGTACCAGAAGTCGACCATGACTTCTTCCAGCTGGCGCGGGCTTTCGATGGCGCGCAGCAGGCGCGCTGCGGCCGCCTCGGACGCCATCTGCGCCACCACTTCGCGGCGCTCGCCCTGCTGGCCGCCGTTACGGGCCATTTCGCGCGCCTCCTGGAACCGCGCCAGCGATTCGCCGGCGCTCATCTTCAGCGTTTCCAGCCGGTCCAACCGCTGGGCTAACGCTAGCGGTAGTGGTGCCGGGGACATTTGTTCCTCGATATAGGCCTGGATCCCGGCCTGGCGCACCCGCTCGATATCGCCCGGCCGCGGCCCGTAGGCCAGCCGGTTCAGCACGTGCACGGCGGCCGGCTCGCCGGCCAGCGGCGCGGCCTGCACGGCAGCCAGGGAAGCGGCGGCCAGGACGGCAGCCAGCAAGGGGGCGCAGAGGCGGACTCGCATGATGTCGTCCCAATACAATGATCAGCAGTCCTTTCTTTATACGCTAAGCGCCGAATTGATGGCAAAGAGTCCTTTGTATCGAGATGTTAATTGTCGGACTTATATGCTTTAATTCACGTTGCGTAAATTGAAAGGAAGGCATGAAGAGATATCAGGGCCCCCTCGCGGTGGCAGCCGCGCTGGCGCTGAGCGCCTGCGGCATCACCGGACCGGCCACCAAGGTCGCGGCGGATGCGCCGCCGCAATGGCAGGCGCCCCTGCCGCACAATGGCAGTGCCGGCGAACTGGCCGACTGGTGGCAGCGCCAGTCCGACCCGCTGCTGGTGCAATTGATCGAGGCTGCGCAGGCAGCCAGCCCCACCATTGCCGGCGCCCAGGCGCGCTTTGCCGCCGCCAGCGCCGAGCGCACGGCTGCCGGCGCCGCGCTGGCGCCATCGCTGACGGGCGTGCTGACCTCGACCCGCATGAGCCAGCAGTCGGCCAACGCGCCCACCAATACCACTACCCAGCTGCTGGCCCAGGCCCAGTGGGAAATCGACCTGTTCGGCGGTGGCCGGGCACGCCGCCGCGCCGCCATCGCCCGCCATGAGGGCGCCCAGGCCGGCTGGCACGAGGCGCGCGTCACCGTGGCCGCCGAAACCGCCAACCAGTATTACAGCCTGCGCGCCTGCGAAAGGCTGCTGGGCGTGGCGCGCATGGATGCCGCCTCGCGCGCCCATACCGCGCGGCTGACCGATATCACCACCAAGGCCGGCTTCCAGTCGCCGTCCGCCAATGCCCTGGCGCGCGCCAGCGCGGCCGACGGCAACAACCGCGCGGTGGCCCAGCGCGCCGCCTGTGACAGCGAACTGAAAGTGCTGGTGGCGCTGACCGCCATCCCCGAGACGGATTTACGCGCCCGCCTGGCGGAAAACGCGGCCGGCGCCGTGCTCTCGCCGGCGGCCGGCATCGCCATCGACGCCATCCCGGCCCAGGTGCTGGGGCAGCGTCCGGACGTGTTCAACGCCGAGCGCGAAGTGGCGGCCGCCAGCGAGGACGTGGCCAGCGCCCGCGCCGAGCGCCTGCCGCGCCTGGGCTTGAGCGGTTCGGTCGGGCGCGGCCGCCTGCACGCGGAGGGCCAGGACATCACCGCCAATGTCTGGACCATCGGCCCGCTGCAGATGACCCTGCCCATCATCGACTGGGGCGTGCGCCGCGCCAACGTGGACGCGGCCCGCGCCCGCTACGACGCCGCCGTATCGAACTACAAGGCCAGCGTGCGCCAGGCGGTGGCCGAAGTCGAACAGGCCCTGGTGGCCCTGCAAAGCACCCAGGAGCGCGCCGCCGACGCGCAAACCGCACTGGAGGGCTACCGCACCTTCTTCACCGCGACCGAGGAGCGCTACAAGAACGGGCTGGCCAGCCTGCTGGAACTGGAAGACGCCCGCCGCACCCGGCTGGCCGCGGAAAACACGGTGGTGGCCTTGCAGCGCGAACGCAGCGCCGCCTGGATCGCCCTGTACCGCGCAGCAGGTGGCGGCTGGACCGCGCCTGGCACCCAATAAACCTGGAATAAACCAATGAAACCACTGCACCGCACCCCGTCCGCCATCGCCGCCCTTGCCGTCGCCACTGCCCTCGCCGCCCTGGCACAGGCACCCAGCGCCCTGGCCGATGACAAGAAGGCCGCCACCGCCAAGCCGTCGCTGTCCGTCTCCACCGTCCGCCCGCAGAAGACCAGCCTGCCGCTGCGCCTGACCGCCAACGGCAACGTGGCCGCCTGGCAGGAAGCCATCATCAGCAGCGAATCGAACGGGCTGCGCCTGTCCGACGTCAACGTCAACGTGGGCGATGTGGTATCCAAGGGCGAAGTGCTGGCCGTCTTCGCGCCGGAAACACCGCAGGCTGAAGTGGCACAGGCCAAGGCGGCATTGCAGGAAGCGCAGGCCGCCGCCGCGGAAGCCAAGGCCAACGCCGACCGCGCGCGCTCGATCGAGAACACCGGCGCCCTGAGCGCCCAGCAGATCAGCCAGTACACCACCGCCGAAGCCACGGCCCAGGCGCGCGCCGCCTCGGCCAGGGCCATGCTGGCCGCGGCCGAGCTGCGCCTGCGCCACACCAAGGTGGTGGCGCCCGATGCCGGCGTGATCTCGGCCCGCAGCGCCACGGTGGGCGCGGTAGCCGGCCCCGGCACCGAATTGTTCCGCATGATTCGCCAGGGCCGCCTGGAATGGCGCGCCGAAGTCACGGCCGCCGACTTGCGCGGCATCAGGATCGGCACCAGCGCCATCGTCAAGGCCGCCAACGGCAGCGAACTGACGGGCAAGGTGCGCATGGTGGCGCCCACCATCGACCCGCAAACCCGCTCCGCCCTGGTGTACGTCGACCTGCCGCCCAACAGCGGCAAGCAGGCACCGTTCAAGGCAGGCATGTTCGCCACCGGCCAGTTCGAGCTGGGCAACTCCGACGCCCTGACCGTGCCGCAGCAGGCGATCACGGTGCGCGATGGCTTCAGCTATGTGTTCCGCCTGAACCAGGACCAGCGCGTCAGCCAGGTCAAGGTGCAGACCGGCCGCCGCATCGGCGAGCGCATTGAAGTGCTGCAAGGCTTGGCGCCCGACGCGCTGATCGTGGCGGCCGGGGCCGGCTTCCTCAACGACGGCGACCTGGTGCGCAATACCGGCGCGCCGGCCCAGGCGGCGGCGCCGGCGCCGGCCAAGCCGGTCCGCTAAGGAGGCGCCGTGAATTTCTCAGCCCTCTCGATCAAGCATCCGGTCCCGGCCATCATGCTGTTCATCCTGCTGTCGCTGGCAGGCTGGATGGCTTACGTGGCCAACCCGGTGCAGGACTTCCCCGACATCGAACTGCCGATCGTGAACGTTTCGGCCTCCCTGCCCGGCGCCGCGCCGGCCCAGCTGGAGACCGAAGTGGCGCGCAAGATCGAAGATTCGGTCGCCACGCTGCAAGGGGTGAAGAATATCTATTCCAAGGTACTGGACGGCACCGCCACCATCACCGTCGAATTCATCCTCGAAAAGAACCTGTCAGACGCCGTCAATGAAGTGCGCGACGCGGTGACGCAGGTGCGGGCCGACATGCCCGGCGAATTGCGCGATCCGGTGGTCAGCAAGGTGTCCACCGCCGGCCGCGTGGTGCTGGCCTTTGTCGTCACGCCCAAGGCGGGCACGCGGATCGACGACGCGGACCTGAGCTGGTACGTGGACAATACGGTGGCCAAGAAGCTGCTGTCGGTGCCCGGCGTCGGCGCCGTCAAGCGCGTCGGCGGCGTGACGCGCGAAATCCGCGTCGAGCTGGACGATGCGCGCATGGCCGCCCTGCGCGTGTCGGCGCTGGATGTGTCGCGCATGCTGCGCCAGGTGCAGAAGGAAGCGCCGGGCGGGCGCGGCGACGTCAGCGGCGCCGAACAGTCGGTGCGCACCATCGCCACCGTGCACAGCGCCCAGGAACTGGCGAAGGTGGATATCCCGCTGGGCGACGGCCGCCATGTGCGGCTGGACCAGGTGGCCACCGTCACCGACACCGTGGCCGAACCGCGCTCCGAGGCGACCCAGGACGGCAAGAAAGTGGTGGCCTTCGAAGTGTTCCGCACCAAGGGCGCCAGCGAAACGCAGGTGGCCAACGATTCGCGCGCCGCAGTGGAGGAGCTGCGCAAGGCCCACCCCACCATCGAGATCACGCAAGCCATCGACAATGCCGAACCGGTCGACGAAAACTTCGACGGCTCGATGGAATTGCTGTACGAGGGCGCCATCCTGGCCGTGTTGGTGGTGTGGTGGTTCCTGCGCGACTGGCGCGCCACGCTGGTGGCGGCATCGGCCCTGCCGCTGTCGGTGCTGCCGGCCTTCCTCGGCATGTACTGGATGGGCTTCACCCTGAACACGGTGACGCTGCTGTCGCTGGCCCTGGTGGTCGGCGTGCTGGTGGACGATGCCATCGTCGAGATCGAGAACATCGAACGCCACCTGCACATGGGCAAGTCGCCGATGCAGGCGGCGCTGGAGGCGGCCGACGAAATCGGCATGGCGGTGATCGCCACCACCTTTGCCCTGGTGGCCGTGTTCCTGCCGACCGCTTTCATGGGCGGCATCCCCGGCAAATTCTTCAAGCAGTTCGGCTGGGCCGCCGTGCTGGCGGTGCTGGCCTCGCTGGTGGTGGCGCGCCTGCTGACGCCGATGATGGCGGCGCACCTGCTGAAGCCGACCAGCAAGCCGCAGCAGGCGGACGGCTGGATCATGCAGCGCTACATGAAGACCATGCAATGGTGCCTGCGCAACCGCGGCAAGACCGCGCTGGCGGCCGGCGCCTTCTTCGTCGGCTCGATCATGCTGGTGGGCTTGCTGCCGACCGGCTTCGTGCCGCCGGCCGACCGCGGCCAGACCATGGTCAACCTGGAACTGCCGCCCGGCTCCACCCTGGCCGAGACCCGCGACATCGCCGAGCGCGCACGCCTGGCGATCATGGACATCAAGCCGGTGACCCATGTATTCAGTTCCATCGGCGGCGGTTCCTCGGGCGACGCCTTCGCCCCCGGCGCAGCGGCCGAAGCACGCCGCGCGGTGCTGACCATCACCACCAAGCACCGCAACGACCGCGACGAATCGATGGCCGACATCGACAATATGATCCGCGACAAGCTGGCCAGCCTGCCGGGCGCACGTTTCACGGTCGGCCCGCCCGACACCGGCGTCAAGATGCAGCTGGTGCTGCGTTCCGAAGACCCGGTGGCGCTGCTCGAATCGGCACGCAAGGTCGAACGCGATTTGCGCACCCTGCAAGGCATCGGCAACGTCACCTCGGGCGCTTCGCTGGTGCGGCCGGAGATCATCGTGCGCCCGGACTTTGCCAGGGCGGCCGACCTCGGCGTGACCGCCAACGCCATCGGCGAAACGGTGCGCGTCGCCACCGCCGGCGACTACGATTTCGAGCTGACCAAGATGAACCTGGCCGAGCGCCAGGTGCCGATCCGCGTCAAGCTGCCCGACAGCGTGCGCGCCGACCTGGATGCCATCGGCCGGCTGACCGTCCCCGGCCGCAACGGCCCGGTGATGCTGGCCAACGTCGCCACCATCAGCATGGATTCCGGCCCGGCCCAGATCGACCGCCTGAACCGCAGCCGCAACGTGACCATCGACGTGGAACTGGGCAGCCGCTCGCTGGGCGAGCTCGATGAGGAAGTGCGCCAGCTGCCGTCGATGAAGAACCTGCCGCCTTCGGTTACCAAGGCGGAGCTGGGCGACACGCAGGAGATGCAGAACCTGTTCGCCAGCTTCGGCATCGCCATGCTGATCGGCGTGCTGTGCATCTATGGCGTGCTGGTGCTGCTGTTCCACGACTTCCTGCAGCCGGTGACCATCCTGGCCGCGCTGCCGCTGTCCATCGGCGGCGCCTTCGTGGCGCTGCTGGTGACGCGCAACGCGCTGTCGATGCCGTCCATGATCGGCCTGATCATGCTGATGGGGATCGTGACCAAGAACTCGATCCTGCTGGTCGACTACGCCATCCTGGCGCGCGAGGCCGGCATGAGCCGCTTCGATGCCCTGGTCGACGCCTGCCACAAGCGCAGCCGCCCGATCCTGATGACCACCATCGCCATGGGCGCCGGCATGATGCCGCTGGCCCTGGGCTGGGGCGCCGACCCGAGCTTCCGTTCGCCGATGGCGATTGCCGTGATCGGCGGCCTGATCACCTCGACCCTGTTGTCGCTGCTGGTGGTGCCGGCGGTATTCACCTACGTGGACGACGCTGAGCACTTGTTCAAGCGGATTGTGCGCAAGGTTCGCAAGCCGCATAAGCATGGGCCGGCCCAGCCGGCCGTCGAACAAGGAGGTAGCCAATGAACGTGCGCGTGATCGAAATCGGGCCGGCCCGCGTGGCCTGCCTGCGCTACACGGGCCCATTCGGCCCGGCGCTGGGTGAATTCTGGCGCGACGTGGTGGCGCCCTGGCTGCAGGCCAATGGCCTGCTGGGGCGCGTGACATATGGCGTGGCGTTGGACGATCCCCAGCACACGCCGCCGGAACAGTGCCGTTACGATGCCTGCGTCGAAATCGGCCATGACGATACCGCGCCGCCTCCGGCCACGCTGGGCACCATCGCGGGCGGACGTTACGCCGTGGCCGAGTTCCAGGGTTTGCCGTCGGCGATAGGCGATGCGTGGGATGCGTTTTACGCGCAGGCGCTGCCGGCCGCCGGGCTACGGGCGCGGCCCGGCCCCTGCTTCGAACGCTACGCCGCCGACTTCCGCGCCGATCCGCAGACCGGCGCCTTCGCCTGCCAGCTGTTCGTGCCCGTAGATTAGCCCGCGCCGGCTACACCCTGGGCGGGTCCGTCTCGCGGTCGAACACGCGATGGCCGGCAAGCACCGAAGTGAAGGCCGCCAGCGCGGCCTTCAAGCCTGACGCCTGCGTCCCCACCAGGCCGGGATCGTGGCTGCCATCCGGCAGCGCAGCTGGGATGGCGGCTGCCGCCAGCAGCCTGGCCGCGGCCCCCACCGCCAGCATCGGCTTGCCATGGCGGTATTGCAGGCGCACGAATTCCAGCGCCAGCGCGTTGCCCAGCAGCGCTTCCGCCGCTGCCTCACCGTCGGGAATGGCCATGGCATCGAACAGGACTGCCGGTCCGGTCTCGAAAGACATGTCCGCTTCCAGCCCGCCAACCGCCCCCAGCGTCGCGGCCACCAGCCGCGTGACGGCGCCTTGCGCTTCCAGCGTTTGCTGCAGGCTGGCGACCATCGCTTCGTCGCAGCCTTCCGCCACCAGCAGCGCCACGCGCCGGCCACGGATGCCGCAATCGCCCGGCCTTGCCATCAGCGACAGCGCGGGCGACGGCAGGTAGGTCGGCAGCTCGCGGCTGGTGGCAAGCGGCTGTGGCGGTGGCACATCCATGCCGAGGCCCATCGCCACCGAATCGGCCAGCGCGGCATCGACATTGGCCAGCATCGACAGCGTGCGCGCGCGCACGGCCGGCACCTGTACCTTGCCCAGTTCGAAGCGGAAGGCATGCACGATATGGGCTTGCTCCGGCGGCGATTGGCTCTGCCAGAACAGGCGCGCCTGGGAATAGTGGTCGGCGAACAGTTCGGGCTTGCCGCGCACCTTGTCTTCCTGAACCGGCTGCGGGAAGCTCATGAACCCCATGCGGCCCGACTGGAAGGGGCAGCCGCCGCCCAGCGAATTGGGTTCGTAGGCCACCCGGCCGCGGTGGATGGCCTGGCGGTGCATGCCATCGCGCTGGTTGTTGGCAACCGGCGCCAGTGGCGCGTTGACCGGGATTTCGTGGAAGTTCGGCCCGCCCAGGCGGCTGATCTGGGTGTCCACATAGGAATGGATGCGGCCTGCCAGCAGCGGGTCGTTACTGAAATCGATGCCGGGGATGATGTGGGCGGCGCAGAAGGCCACCTGCTCCGTCTCGGCGAAGAAATTGTCCGGGTTGCGGTCGAGCACCAGGCGGCCCACGGTTTGCAGCGGCACCAGTTCTTCCGGCACGATCTTGGTCGGGTCCAGCACGTCGAAAGGAAATTCGGCGGCTTCCTCTTCGCTGAACACTTGCAGCGCCAGCTCCCATTCCGGATATTCGCCCATCTCGATCGCTTCCCACAGGTCGCGCCGGTGGAAGTCCGGGTCGGCGCCTGAAATGCGTACCGCCTCGTCCCACAGCAGGGAATACGTGCCCTGGCGCGGGATCCAGTGGAATTTGACGAAGCGCGACTGGCCGGCGGCGTTCACCAGGCGGAAGGTGTGGACGCCGAAGCCCTGCATGGTGCGGAAGCTGCGCGGGATGGCGCGGTCGGACATCACCCACATCAGCATGTGCATCGATTCCGGCATCAGCGAGACGAAGTCCCAGAAGGTGTCGTGCGCGCTGGCCGCTTGCGGCATGCCGTGGTGCGGCTCCGGCTTGACCGCGTGCACCAGGTCGGGAAACTTCATCGCGTCCTGGATGAAGAACACTGGGATATTGTTGCCGACCAGGTCCCAGTTGCCCTCGTCGGTATAGAACTTGACGGCGAAACCGCGCACGTCGCGCGCCGTGTCGACCGAGCCGCGCTCGCCGGCCACCGTGGAGAAGCGCACGAACACTGGCGTGCGCTTGCCCGCCGCAGCGAACGGTGCGGCGCGCGTCAGGCCCGACAGTTCGCTGTAACACTCGAAGTAGCCGTGGGCGCCGGCGCCGCGCGCATGCACGATGCGTTCAGGGATGCGTTCATGGTCGAAGTGCGTGATTTTTTCACGCAGGATGAAATCTTCCAGCAGCGTGGGGCCGCGCAAGCCCGCTTTCAGCGAATTCTGGTTGTCGGCGACCGGCACGCCCTGGTTGGTGGTCAGGCGCTGGCCGCCGCCATCGCTGCGCACACGGTCCAGCGGTGCGCCGGGGCCGGCTTTTGCCGAGCCGCTGCCGGTTTCGCTGGCTGTGCTGGCCGTTTCCAGCGGATCGGCCGGGCTGGCCGCCACGCCCGCCGGGGGCGGCCCCGCGCCGTGCTCGCCAGCCTTGTTGGCGTTGAAGGGGAATTGCGCGGCCAGTCCGGCGCCGCGTTTGGCTGGGTCAGGTTTGGATGTCGGCACGGCGCGCTCCCCGGCTCAATGCTTGCGCGAACCGAGCAGCTTGGAGACGGCGTAGCCTGCGGCCAATGCCACCAGCAGCGATTTGCCGGGGCTCTGGCGCACGTAATTGCGGCCGCTTTCGGCGAATCGCTTGTACGCGGCATTCAACTGGTCGCCTTTGGCGCCCATCCGCTCGCTGATGCTGCTGATATTGTCCGCCACCTTGTCGACTGTGCTGTGCAGGCCTGCGCGCACGTCTTTGCCGGTGATGTCGCTGCGGGTGATGTTGTTGTCCATGATCGGGTCCTCTTCGCTTGGGTTGGGTGGAGGGTTCACGATAAGTCCGCACGGCTGCATCCACCGTGCGCCAGCTAACGATGCGCTGAGGCGATTTCTGGCAAGCTGAGATCGTTCCTGCTGAAAGGTGCCGCGTGATCCCTATCGACCCTTTGTCGGGCGCCAGCACTGTGCCGCCAGCCAACACTGGCGACCGCGTTGCGCCTGCCGCGCCCGTTCCCTCGCCCACGGCCAATACGCCGTCGGTTTCCTCGCTCGGCCTGTTTTTGTCCAACCTGGTGCTGGCGCAGCGCCGCTTGCGCGAACTGGCGGCCGACGGCGGCGATGCGGCGGCATTTGCGGCGGCGGCGCAGCAGGTGGTGCAAAACATGAACGAGAATGCACCGGCACCACTCGCTGCCGTGCTGACGTCGCAACAAGCGGCCTTGTCGCGGGCCGGGATCGGGGTGGCCAGCGGCGGCACCCTGTCCGCCGATGAGGATGCGCTGGCGGCGGCCTTCACTGCATCGCCACAGCGGGCGCTGGCGGGGCTGGGGGCGGCGCTCGACACCGTGGCCGACGCTGCTGCGGCTACCCAGCCTGGCGCTGCAACGCTCGCCCTGGCGGAAGACCGGCAAGCGCAAACGCCGCCCTCGCCCAACCTGGCCGAGCTGACCACGCAGCAGCGCATCGCTGCCGAGCAATTGGCGGAAACGCGCCGGGTCGCCAGCGAAGCTTTCGCCGCGAATGCTTTGGAAGGCACACAACAGCAACGCATTGCGGAAGCGCAAGCGGCTGCCGTGCGCCAATTGGAAAGCCCGCGCGAGGAAGACCTCGCCGCGCAAGCTTTGGCCGATCGTCTTGAGGCGGCACGCCGGTCAGCGCAGGAAGCCGAGGCCAGCCAGCTCGGCCGCACTCGCGCTGAGCGCGCCGCTGCCGACCGGCTCGACACCGCCCGCCGCATCGTCGCCGAGCAGGCCGAAGCGGCTGAAACCGAAGAAATTGTTGCCGCACGGCTCGCTCTCGCACGCCAGCAAGCCGCCGCACAAGCCACCGCCGCCGCGACCCAGCCTGGCGGTCCGACTGGCACAGGCACCGCAACCGCCCCCGGCGGAACGGCCGAGGCAGGCGGCACAACCGGCGCTGCCAGTGCAGCCGGACCGGGCGGCCCAGCCGGCGCTGCCGCCGCACCCGGCGCAGCCGGCCCAGGCGCCGCAACCGGCCCTGGCGGCGCATTCGGCGCTGGCGGCGCAGCCGGCGCAGGCGGCGCAGCCGGCCCAAGCGGCGCGGCCGGCGCAGGCGGCGCAGCCGGCCCAAGCGCCGCAACTGGCCCAGGCGGCGCAATCGGCGCTGGCGGCGCGGCCGGCCCAGGCGGTGCGGCCGACGCTCAAGCCGCCCGCACTGAAGCGGCGACATCAGCCGCGGCGGAATCCCGAGCTGCACAAGCTACGACGAACGCCGCGCAAACGCGACAGGCAGCAGCAGCCGCGGCGGCAGTGCAGGCACGGCGCGCCGCCGAGGAAGCCGAACGCACCCGCGCCGCCGCCAGCACAACCGAAGCACTCACCCTGCAAGACCGCCTGACCGCCCAGCGCCTGGACGAAGCTCGCGACATCAGACGCGACATTGCTGCTGAACAAGTGGAAGCCCGCCTCGAAGCCCGCCGCCAGGCGTTGCGCGAGGCGCAAGCCGCCGCCGAAGCTGCCGCCGCCCTGACCCGCAATCCTGCCGTTGCCCCGCCAGGCGCGCCGCCCAACCCGGCCAGCGCCAGCCCGACACCAGCCCCGCCAGGAGCAGTCCCCCCAGGCAACACAGCAATCCGTCCACCGGAAGCCGGCATCAGCGCGGCCGGCCCGCCAATTTCCGGCGCCACGCCAACCGGCCTGCCGCCCGGCTTGGCGACGACAGCCACCGGCACCGCCGCCACCGCCGCCGCTGCGGCCGCGGCAGCCACGACAGCCGCACAGGAAGCCAGTGCCGCCGCCGAACGCGCCGCCCAGGCAGCGGAAGCCGCCCGCCGCGCTGGCGTGCCCGGCTCCCAGCAAGCCCAACGCCTGCAAGCCGCCGACCCGGCCGTTGCCGCCGCCGTCGCGGCCTACCGCACCGGGGACATTGCCGCCGCCGCAGGCCGTCCGCCGGCGCCGGCGCGCCCGGTCGAGCCGGTTCCAGCACCGGTCGCCGTGCCCGCTACGCCGCCCGTTGCGCCAGTCCAGCCGCGCCCCGCCCAGCGGCCCGCCGAAACCGCCGCCGGCCGCAATGCCGGAGGCGGTACCCAGGCCGGCGGCGGGCCGGCCGCCGGCACAGCAGGTGGCGGCCGCAACCCGGGCGGCGCGACGGGCACCCCGTCCGCTCCCATCCCCAGCAACCCGCCTGCCGAGGCCCCCGCCAACGCACCGCCCCCTGGTGGAAGGATCGACAACAATGCCTGACTGCATATTGCTAGCCCGGCCAGCCCAGCCCCCGCATAATCGACACCATGACCTCCCAAGCCCGGCGCCGCCTGCTGCGCACCACTTCCCTGCTGCTGGCCAGCATGACCGGCTTGACCGCAAGAGCCAGCGGACAGCCGATCCCCCTCATCGTAGGCGAAGCACTCGACGGCACGGGCAAGGTCAAACCGCTGGCCGCCTCGCAGCAACTGCTGTTCGAATACCTGGAGCGCGAACTGGGCGTCAAGTTCAGGATCCAGCGCTATCCCTGGGCGCGCGCCGAGCATAATGCCCGCAGCGGCGCCGGTCTCATCTTCGGCCTGCCGAAAACCCCCGAGCGCCTGCGCGAGCTGCGTTACAGCAATCCCGCCGTGCGCCGAACGCTTTGGCTGGTCACCCGCAGCGATGCCACCTTCCCCTTCGAAACGCTGGCCGACCTGAAAGGCAAGACCATCGGCGCCGTGCACGGCTACAGCTATGGCGAAGAATTCGAACAATCGCGTAACAAATTGTTTCGCGTGGACGACGATCTTCCCTCCCGCAGCAACCGCTTGCGGCGTCTTTTATTGAAGCGCGTGGATGTTGTGCTGCTTTACCAGCCAAGCTGGCAGGATTCGGCAGAAGTGGAAGCCGAACTGCGGGCTTTCGCCGTCCCGCTGATGCGCGATCTCGCGCTGCCGCAAGGACTGACGCTCAGTGTGCTGCCCCACCCTCTGGAAGCCGGCAACGAACAGTTCTTTGCCATCGCGCGCGGCAAGGGCGACGGCCTGATCGACCGCATCAACGCCGCCCTCGCCCGGCAGCAAACGGAAGCATCCGCCATCAAACCCCGTCGTGCCGAATGATGCGCTGCGGCTTGCCGCGCCGCCCGGATTGTGGATAATCACGCCATTGATGACAAAGGGGGACCCTTGATGAAGCTGAAGCAATCGGTTGGCGCTGTGGCGCTGATGGCAATGGCCGCCGGCGCCTGCGCGCAGGATACGGTGGTGAAGATCGGCCATAGCGGCCCGCTGTCCGGCGCCCAAGCCTTCTCCGGCAAGGACAATGAAAATGGCGCCCGCCTCGCCGTGGAAGAATTGAACGCCAAACCGATCACCGTCGGCGGCAAGAAGGTCAAGTTCGAACTGATGTCCGAAGACGACCAGGGCGACCCGAAAGCCGGCGTCTCCGCCGCGCAAAAGCTGGCCGATGCCGGCGTCAAATACGTGGTCGGCCCGTACAACTCCGGTGTCGCCATTCCCGCCTCCCGCATCTATAACGAAGCCGGCACCCTGATCGCGCCGGTGGCGACCAACCCGAAGTTAACACAACAAGGTTACAAGAACATCTTCCGTATCAATGCCAGCGACACCCAGCTCGGTTCCAAGATGGCGCTCTATGCCGCCAAGGAACTGAAGGTAAAGAATGTCGCCGTGATCGACGACCGTACCGCTTTCGGCCAGGGCTTGGCGGAAGAATTCAAGAAGCAGGCGCGCGCCTCCGGCCTGCAGGTGGCCGGCCACGAATACACCACCGACAAGGCGGTCGACTTCACCGCCATCCTGACCAAGCTGAAATCGAAGAACGTGCAGGCGATCTTCTTCGGCGGCTATGCGCCGCAAGGCGCACCGATGGCGCGCCAGATGAAGCAGCTGGGCATCCAGGCCAAGCTGCTGGGCGGCGATACCATCTGCACCGCCGAAATGGGCAAACTGGGCGGCGATGCCGTCGGCGAGAACGTGCTGTGCGCGCAGGGCGGCGCATTGCTGGAAAAGGCCGCTTCCGGCCCGGCCTTCAAGGCCAAATTCAAAAAGCGCTTCAATGCGGAACCTGACGTGTATGCTTCGGCTTACTACGATGCGGTGCTGATGTACGCCGCTTCGATGCAGAAGACAAACTCTCTTGACCCGGCCAAGGTCGGCGCCGACATTTCGGCCGGCAGCTACAAAGGCGTTTCCGGCACCTATGCCTTCGATGCCAAGGGTGACATGAAATCCTCGCCCGTCACCATCTTCAACTTCAAGAACGGCCAGCCCGCCGCCATCGCCAGCTACTGATCCGGCTTGCGGCCGCGTAGCAATTGCAGCAGATAGTCACGGGCCTGCTCCAGGCTCATGCCATTCTGCTGCAGGTGCGGCAGCAACCGTTCGAACTGGCTGCGGCGGCGCTCTCCCGCCGCCGACAAGTCGCGGCGGTCGGAAAAAAAATCCATCAGTGTGGAGCCGCACACGCAGTTGCGGTACAACTCAACGATTGCCACATCGTCATCGCCGTATGTTTGCCGCAATCCGCTGCGGTCTGCCCGAACCGGTTGTGTCTCGCTGATGAAGTCTTCCGCCGTCCTGTAGGCACGACCGCAGTTACGACAACTCTTCGGAAAAGCCGACTCGGCCAACGCCCTTAAGCCCTGAGCAAATTTCGCGTCCATCATGCAAAAATAGCATGGCATGCCGCGCCGGCGCACGCTTCACTGGTGACTGTCGCAATTTCGCCGAAAGTGACAATTGGCGACTTTGTTCGCGATTTTGCGCACTAGAATCCATTCTATTGTTGCTGTCCAGAACTTATCTGGCCCCTTAGCATCCCGTCAATCGGCCCCGCCTCCGCCGACCCAAATCCTGTTCCACCCTTATGCGAGCTGCATCCTGCTGCCGGATTGCTTGTGCCCGCCCGTACGATGAGGAAACCATGACGCACTTGACCGACTATCACGAAAGCACGGACCGCCAGGAGCGCAGCGGCGAAGTGCTGGCCTTCCGGCTCGGTGCGGAAGAATTTTGCATCGATATCCAGGCGGTACGCGAGCTGCGCGGCTACGACACCGTGACGCGCCTGGCCAATGCGCCGGACTACCTGAAGGGCGTAGTCAACCTGCGCGGACTCATCGTCCCCATCGTGGACCTGCGCCTCAAACTCGGCCTGGGAGAAGCAAGTTATACCGCATTCACCGTGGTCATCGTGCTGGCGATCGGCAGCCAGCAGGTAGGCGTGGTGGTCGACAGCGTCTCCGACGTGATCAGCCTGGAAGCCGGCCAGATCAAGCCGCCGCCACCGAGCGGGCCGGACTTCCGTCACGAATACCTGAGCGGCATTGCCACGGTCGATCAACGCCTGCTGCAACTGACCGATTTATCCGTGCTGCTGGCCGACGTCACCGCTTCCGCCAAGCTGCCGCTGGCGGCCTGAAATTTATTCCTGGAGAACCCAACATGAAACTGAACCAGCTTAAGGTCGGCACCCGCCTGCTGGGCGGCTTTGCCATCATTGCCCTGACCGGTGCCCTGGTGGCCGGCATCGGCATCGTCAACATGGGCAAGATCAACGATATGGGCGACCGTATCTACCAGCGCGAGCTGCTGGGCCTGTCGTACGTCAAGGAGGCCAACATCAACCTGGTGTACATCGGCCGCGCCGTGCGCAGTTTGCTGCTGGCTTCGAGTGAAGAAGAACGCACCAAATACACCGCGCGGATAGAAGAGGTACGCCAGAACTTGCGCAGCAACCTGGCGGAAGCGGACAAGCGCTTCTTCTCACCCGCCGGGCGCGACATGTTGCGCAAGCTGAACAGCGAACTGGACGCGTATGAACACGACGTGCAGGATGCCGTGCGGCGCGCCCAGAAGGAACCCCTGCAGGCCAGCCGCGAACTGGCAGTGTTCGTGATGGGGCCGATGGCAGCCAAGGCCGGCGCGGTGGACGAGCGCATGACCGAACTGGCGCGCCTGAAGGAACAGAACGCCGCCGACGCCTCGAAGGCGACCACGGAACTGTATCAATCGAGCCGGAACTTCATGATCATGCTGGTGATCGGCAGCGCCATGATGGGGCTCGGCCTTGGCGCCTGGATCACGCGCGGCTTGCAGCGCCAGCTGGGCGGTGAACCCGCAGACGCTGCCCATATCGCAGCGCGCATCGCCGGCGGCGACCTGACAGTGGACATTGCCACCAGGCCGGGCGACCAGTCCAGCATGCTGTTTGCGCTGCGCCGCATGCGCGACAGCCTGGCCCAGATCGTGGGCCAGGTACGCGCCGGGACCGAAACCATTGCCACCGCCACCCAGCAGATCGCCGTGGGTAACCAGGACTTGTCGTCCCGCACAGAGCAGCAGGCGGGATCGCTGGAAGAGACGGCATCGTCGATGGAGGAGCTGACTTCCACCGTCAAGCAGAATGCCGACAATGCGCGCGAGGCCAACCAGCTGGCCGCCAGCGCATCGGAGGTGGCCGCACGCGGCGGTGCCGAGGTGGCGCAAGCGGTCGATACCATGGCAGCCATCAACGAAGCGTCCAAACGCATCGTTGATATTATTTCCGTTATCGACGGGATCGCCTTCCAGACCAACATCCTGGCACTGAATGCCGCCGTCGAAGCGGCACGCGCCGGCGACCAGGGCCGCGGCTTTGCGGTCGTCGCCAACGAGGTGCGTACCCTGGCGCACCGCTCCGCCGATGCCGCCAAGGAGATCAAGGCATTGATCGAAAACTCGGTGGCGTGCGCGGAGAACGGCAGCAAGTTGGTGAACCAGGCCGGGCGTACGATGGATGAAGTGGTGGCCAGCATTTCCAGCGTCAGCCAGATCATGGCCGAGATCTCGACGGCCAGCGCCGAACAGTCGACCGGCATCGACCAGGTCAACCAGGCGATCGGCGAGATGGACCAGGTGACCCAGCAAAACGCCGCCCTGGTGGAAGAAGCGGCTGCCGCCGCTGAATCGCTGCAGGAGCAGGCCAGCCACCTGTCCGAACTGGTGGCCGTGTTCTCCCTGCACAAAGCCTCGGCCAGCGCCGCCATCACATTGGCCGCGAAGGACGTTGCCCAACCGGCGCCCGCTGCAACGCCTGCGCGCCCCGCGCAGAAAGCCAAGGCAGCGGCGCGCCCTGTCCTGCCGCAACCGGCGACGAACCGGCACGTGGTTCCGCCCCGCGCTCGCGCCAAGGCGGCCGTGGTGGCCGATCCGGCCGGGGAATGGGTGGAATTCTAAGCCCGGTACCAGGCTCCGCGGGACTGTCTTTTCTCAATATATCCCCCCGCCTCCCGTGCGAGGATGGCGGCGGGGATATGTGAAAATTGACTAGCCACGGAGCCATCATGGGAGCCTCCACATTCGATAC
Organism: uncultured Oxalobacteraceae bacterium; assembly: GCA_965650885.1. Lineage (GTDB taxonomy): Bacteria > Pseudomonadota > Gammaproteobacteria > Burkholderiales > Burkholderiaceae_D > Rugamonas. The sequence goes on along the minus strand of CBFGQI010000032.1, from coordinate 561 downwards.
AAACAGGTACGCCAACCGCCTTGTCGCAGCGGGCGTAGCGCGGGAAAGTGCTGATATTCAAGCCGAAGCAATTGGTGCAATGATGCAAGCGATTTTGGATCTCGACGCCAACGTCGAGAAATACCATGCTTCAGATATGGTCGAATTTGGCGCCATTCGCGGACAACTTTCGCAACTCGAAGCGAAAGTTACCAAGGAACTCGCCGGGCAGCACGAGCAAATCGCTGTGCTTGAAGCGAAAGTTACCAAGGAGCTCGCCGGGCAGCACGAACAAATAGCTGTGCTCGAAGCGAAATTAATCAAAGAAGCCTCTAAGCACCAAGAGCAAACATCGCTGCTGGATGCGAAATTCAGCAAAGAGGTTGCCGAGCAGCGAGTATTAATCAGTGAAGTTGAGAAGCGCCTGATGCGATGGATCTTGATCGTCGGCGGTGCGCTTGGCATTATTCAGGGACTGTTGGCTTTTGCCCCTCGCCTTCTCGGCTAAGAATCGGAGCGTTCCGCGTCCCTCATGTCTATCGCACTAACTTTCTTCCAAGGCCGCGCAGGCGACCATAACGA